>SHZM01000032.1 GCA_009692265.1 Gammaproteobacteria bacterium | reverse complement strand
ATCGGCCAAGTGGCGGTGCTTCGGTATTTTAGCCATCGGCAAATCATGCCGGATTTATCCTCACCTCAAACAGGCATTAAACCCTATGAAAATAGGCCTCGCTGCTTGAGCAACAACCTCTTTTTACCCACACTCAAACCGGAAGAGCCGCTTAATTTAATATGAAACCTTCATAACCCTTCGCCGCGACTTCAGCCGTTTTGTCGCGGAATGCTGGCGCGCCACCAGCGTAGAACAAAAACGCTTTTTTCTTGCCGGCCACGTTGGTACCCATGAACCAGGACTTGGTCTTGGTAAACAACATCCCTTCCGTCAGAGAATTCGCGTGCTCGGTCCAGGCTTCTTCGGCCTTTGGATCGGCTTCAATCCGCGTGTAACCCTTCTCACGCATATAACCGAGACAATTCCTGACCCACTCCGCGACGACTTCCGCGCACCGGGTGAAGTTACAGAACACCGCACCGTTCGCGATAAAAAGATTCGGGAAGCCAGCAGTCTGCAAGGTCAAATAGGTGCTCGCGCCGTCCGCCCATTTTTCTTTGATCGACACACCGTTCTCGCCCCGAAGGTCCATCCGGGTCAATTCGCCGGTGATGGCGTCGAAACCGGTCGCGTAGATGATGACATCGAGTTCGTATTCCGCATCTCCAGTCTTCACCCCTTTTTCTGTGATGCTCTCAATCGGACAGCCACTCACGTCCACTAACAGCACGTTGTCCTGGTTGTAGGCTTCGTAGTAACCGGTTTCGAGTGGGATCCGCTTGGAGCCAAAAGGATGATCCTTGGGCACCAGTTTTTCTGCAACGACGGGATCCTTCACTCGCGCGCGGATCTTATTGCGGACAAATTCCGCATAGTCTTCATTCGCCGCCTCATCCGTCATGATGTCGTGAAAGCACCCGAACCACTTCGTAAACCCTGGCTGCGACCAAATTTCTTCATAGAACGCGTGGCGTTCGGCCTCTGGCACATCGAAGGTTTTGCGAGGATCAAAATCCTGCATGAAGCTGGCGAACGTAGCACGGCATTTCGCGAATATTTCCGGATAACTAGCTTTAATTTTCTTTTGAGTCTCCGGATCGATAGTCGCATTGCGCAACGGCGAGCAGTAATTTGGCGTGCGCTGGAAAACGGTTAAGTGACCCACTTCTTTCGCGATCATCGGGATTAGCTGCACCGCGGTCGCGCCGGTGCCAATGACTCCGACTCGTTTGCCGGTGAAATCAACTTTTTCATGCGGCCAGCGCGAGGTGTGAAACGATTCACCTTTAAAGCTCGCGGCCCCGGGAATATCCGGCATATGGGTCGCGGAGAGGATCCCGACCGCTGAAATCAGGAACTGTGCGCTCGCACGATGGCCCTCTTCGGTCGTCACGTTCCAACGATTGGAAGCCTTGTCATAATGCGCCGACTTGATTCGCGCGTTGAATTGGATATGCGGTTTCAGCGCGAATTTGTCCGCCATGAAGTTGAGATATTTCTCGTTCTCTGGCTGGCCGGAGAAATGCTCTGTCCAATCCCACTCCTGGAGCAGTTCTTCGGAAAACCCGTACGCGTAGCTATAGCTCTCGGAATCGAAGCGTGCGCCCGGATAGCGGTTCCAATACCAGGTGCCCCCTACCCCGCCACCAGCTTCGAAGATCCGCGCGTTCATCCCGAGTTGGCGCAGGCAATGCAGCTGGTAGAGGCCGGTGACCCCAGCGCCGATGATGAGTGCGTCTAATTCCTGTAGTGGGCGTGTCGCTGGCTGAACTTGTTGCTCGATAGGTTTCTCTCTCACGGACGCCATCGCATGAACCCTCTAGGTTAGTTTGGTTGAAAAATCGCTCGCAAGCGTACCAGGAAACATCAGGAAAAGTCCGCTGGTCCAAGCCTAGACGCGTTGCTTCTGTTCAACCTAGAAACGGCGGTTGAACGCCGCGTGCAGTGTGTTCCCTGGGGTGCAGGGCAAGGCGCAATGAGGAGGAATAGCCAGCACATCCTCCGAGTTGCAACGCCACCATGCGCGCCAGAGGACGCGCTGCGTGCGGCGTAGCGCCTTCACCCATAAGGTGACGCCAGATTGAACGACAAAACCCTAATTGTTCATGAACTTACTTACGATCATCAGCGGTCAACTGCCGTTTCCAGGTTCAACAGTGTCGAGCTGCCGCTGGGGTAGAATCAGCACGCGTTGGCAATGAACACCGCGCGCACCGGTGCCGGCAAGCCTTCTACCGTGCGGGAGCGATCCCGCGGATCGAGAAAGTCGGCGAGCGAGTAGGTTGGCATCCAGGCCGTGGCGCGTTGCTCCTCCACCGTAGTCCGGGTGATATCGACCACCTGCACATTGCAGAAATCCGCGTGGGCGAGCCACTCTTCCACCACGCATGGCGGCGGTAGCGCCCAGACATTGCGCATCCCGCAATAGCGCGCCGGCATGGGGAATTCGGTGTGACCTTGATCGAGTATCAGCGTTTCGAGCACTAATTGTCCGCCTGCACGCAGCGCGCCCCGCAGCTCGCGCAGGTGCGAGCGCGGTTCGCGACGATGGTAAAGCACCCCCAATGGAAAACACCGTGTCGAAGCCGCCGGTAATCCCCGACTCAGCGCCGAGATCGGCGCTCGCGAGTGGCACCATGAAAACCTTCGGGGCAGGCAGATAACAACGCAGCGCCGCGAACTGAGCCAAGGCCGACAATGACGAATCAAGACCGAGCGCAAACCGCGCGCCGGCTTCAACCATTCGCCACAGGTAATAGCCATTGCCACAGCCGACGTTCAGCACGCGGCGATCAGTCAACGGCGCTAACTGGGGCGCCACGCGCGCCCATTTCCAATCACTACGCCATTCAGCGTCGATCTGAACGCCAAACAAGTCGAAGGGTCCCTTCCGCCACGGCAACAGCGCTTTTAGCGCCGCCTCCAGCTGAGCGCGCCGCGGTTCCTCGCAGCGGCCCACTGCCCCTACGGTCGCGCCGAGCGCGTACGCGTCAGCCTCCACCGCCGGCAATGCGGCGAGCGCCACTTCCAGTGCAGGGACGCGGCCATCCCGGGTGACCGTGGCCTGTGCCCGTGGCAGGACTGTCGCGAGCCAAGGGCGCGCCTGTGCCGAGTGTTCGTCGAAGATGGTAGCGAGGTCGTGAATGTTGCGATCTATAAACGCGGCGAGCGGCGTATGGTTCATTGGTTGATCATGCGATGATCCCGTTGGCTTGCCCAGCAGCGGGCATGCCATGAATTTTTTCAACTCAGAACAACGTCCTTTCGTCAGGGTAACTCTCGATGGCTTCACTCGCCACACCTAACCCACCGCACGTGACGGTCACGTCATTCTATAAATTCGTCACCCTGCTGGAACCGCGCGTCCTTGGCACCAACCTGGGCACATACGCGCGTGAAGCAGGCCTGCGCGGAACCCTGCTGCTGGCCGAGGAAGGCCTCAATGCGAGCATTGCCGGCAGCTCGCGGTCGGTTACTGCTTTTATGGCCTATCTTCGCGCGCAGCCTGGCTTCGCAACACTCAGCGACGTACGCGAGTCCTTCCATGCGGCGGCACCGTTCCGGCGCCTTAAAGTTAAGTACAAACGTGAAATCGTCAGCATGGGCGTGGCGGGTATCGCGCCTGCACTCGCCACCGGCACGCCAGTGCCCCCAGCACAGTGGGATGTTCTGATCAGCGATCCCGATATCCTGTTAATCGATGCGCGCAACAGCTATGAACACCAAGTCGGCACTTTCACTGGCGCGGTCGATTTCGGGATGCAGCATTTTCGGGAGTTTCCCGCCTTGATTGACGCCGAATTGGCGCGCCGCCAATCGCGGCGCGTGGCGATGTTCTGCACTGGCGGAATACGCTGCGAGAAGGCCAGCGCCTACCTGCTTGAACGCGGTTGCGACGAAGTCTATCAACTCGCCGGCGGCATCCTGGCCTACCTCGAGGACGCACCTCGCGCTGGCAGGGCGAATGTTTCGTGTTCGATTCCCGCGTCGCGCTCGACGCCGCGCTCGCCGTCGGCGAGCACACTCTGTGCTTCGCGTGTCGGCGGCCGTTAAGTCCCGCCGATCGAAACTCACCGCTCTATCTTCACGCGCAGAGCTGCGCGTATTGTCACGACCAGTTAACTGACGAACAACGCCGCAGCTTCGCCGAGCGGGGACGCCAAGTAGCACTCGCCGAGAGCCGAGGTCAAGCACATATCGGCGCGAGCATGCCCCGCGAGCCTGTGACGTCGGGCTCGGATAATAACGACCAATAAGTCCGATTATTTCGGCCGAACGGGCTTGCTGGACTGCCGCTGCTAATACGGGCGCTTAGGTTCTTTTGCCGGCATCAATTTGATTTCTTCGAACATCGCGCAAACGAGAGACCTGAGTTGCGTCCCGTCCGACGCCAAGGACGCGGGGATCAACCACCAGTCTTTCATGCCCCTGCCGTTCTTCATCGGATCGAAGGCATCAGCGTTCGCCATCTCGGGGAATTTCTCACGGAGCGCGCCGGGCAGGCGGGCCACGATATTATCTTCGTGCAATCCGATGAAAAAGTTGCCGTTCACAAAACACGCCGTATAGCCGAACATTTTCTTGACTTCGATCGCCGGATCGTCCGGCAACGCGGCGGTGAAACGCGAAACTACCTCCGGGTTCGATTTCTTCCAGGCCATCATCGGCTCCTTAACGCCCCCTCACTGCGCAAGCTCGAGCATGATTTCTGGGAAAAACCCATTAAACCGGCTTGCCATCGCATTGGAATACGCACCGACCTGCGAAATCTCCAGCCAATCTCCTTCCGCGACATTGCCAGGCAGTTCGAAGTTGCCTGGAACGACATCGAGCGAATCGCAGGTCGGCCCAAATAGCCGAAACGATTGCACGGGGCCAACACCGCCTGCTCCGCGCGCTAACAGCCGCACCGGCAGCCGCAGTTTCGATAAAAACATCTCCGAGAGGCTGCCGTAGATCCCATCGTTCACATACAGGCGATCATCCTTACGCAACAACACCTGTACGATCAGCGACACTGCGTCGGCCACCAGCGCACGACCCGGCTCGCACATCAGCATCGTGCTGGACGGTAGCGCGAGGGAAGTCGCGCCAGCGCGAATAGCCGACATGTAGTCTTCGAGTGGCGGTACCGGCGTATTCGGGTAGGCCGCCGGGAAACCACCGCCAACATCAATGACGCTTGGCATAATCCCGGAATCACGAATCACCGCTCCGACTCGCGCCAAACCTGCCGCGTACGCCTGCGGACTCCCGCACTGCGAGCCGACATGGAACGCCAGCCCAGTCTCGCATCCGGCCGCCGCGATTATTTTCAATAGCGCCACCGCCGTGTCGATCTCGCAGCCGAATTTCGTCGATAGATCGTAAATCGTGTCCGGTGCAGGCTCGGTTCGCAGGCGCACGACGATGCACAGTTCACGGCTGGGGACTTCGTCGAGCAGCTTGTCGAGTTCAGTGATATGGTCAACCACAAAATGACGAACACGATATGCGAGGTGAGACATCTTGATCGCAGCCCGATTTTTTACCGGGTGCATGTAGTAGGCAGTTGCATTCGGGAAGCTTTCGGCGACCTGCGCGATTTCGGGCAACGACGCAGTATCGAAATCGACGATCCCGGCGGCGTGCAACGCGCTCAGCACGAGGGGGTGCGGGTTGCACTTCATGGCATACAGCACACGCCCAGGAAACAACTGCTGGAAGCGCCGTGCACGCTCCACCAGCACCTTCGGACGCAGGCAATACACGGGATAACTAGGCGTAGGAGTCGCCACGACTTCGTCGGCGTTCGCGAAATGTTTCTGCTCTATCCCGTGTCCCATCGCGCTGAACTCGCTGTCTTGGTTTATCGCGCCGTCTAGGATTCCGGAGATCACTACCGTGGATATCGGCCGCCGCCATGGACACCGTATCATTCAACGTGTCGATTCGGTAGAAATTGTCGGCGAGTGACGAAGAACCGAAGACTCAACCCGCTTGGGTATCGGATCAAAGTCGCGTTTTAGCTTAGAACTTAGGAAAGCCCCAGAGATGAACGATCAACCCGACAGCCTCCAACTCGGCTTGTTCATGCCTAATTGCAGCAATATGTCTGCTATCAGCACCTATCGCGCGGTGCCTGACGAGTGGGATTACGAATCAAATAAACGCATCGCGCTGGCGGCCGAAGCCGCCGGCTTTGATTTTCTGTTTCCAGTGAGCAGATGGCGCGGATTCGGTGGCGACACCGATTATCTCGGTACCTCGCTGGAGACCATGACGTGGGCCTCGGCCCTGCTCGCCGTGACGACGAAAATTCGCGTGTATTCGACCGTTCATGTGCCGGCGTTTCACCCGCTGGTCGTAGCGAAGATGGGCGCGACGCTGGACCACATAGGCCAGGGTCGGTGGGGGGTCAACTTAGTCAGCGGCTGGAGCAAGGACGAATTCGGGATGATGGGGATCGACTTGCTGCCGCACGCCGAACGCTATCAGCGCACCAAAGCGTTCATCGAAGTCCTGAAAGGCCTCTGGACGCAAGCCCCGGGGTGTTTTAATTATGATTCTCCCTGGTACACCATCAGGGGTGGTTATTCGTTGCCCCAGCCCGTACAGCAACCGCATCCGCCGATCGTCAACGCCGGGATTTCGGCTGATGCGAAAGCGATCATCGCCGAGCATTGCGATTGGGCTTTCATCAGCATGTTCTCGATCGCGTCCGCGCACGCAACCGTGGCCGATATCAAGACGCTTGGTCATGCGCGTGGTCGCGACGTTCGTTGCGCTGGCTTTCCGTTCGTGCTGTGGCGCGACAGCGCGGACGAAGCCCAGGCCGAGATCGACAAAATCATCGCGCATAAAGATACGGTGGCGAGTAGCAATTGGCTGAATGGTTTGAACTTACAAAGCGGATCGTTTGATCAATTCACCTTGGACATGATGACCCTCGGTGCCGGCGCTTTTCCGCTTGTCGGCACCGCGGAGGACGTCGCGGTAAAACTCAAAGCTTTGCACGACGTCGGCTTGGATGGCGTATTGATGGTGTTTCAGGCTTACCATCGCGATACGTTGCGCTTTCAGACGGAAGTGATGCCTCTGTTGCGGGAGATGGGTGTCATCGCCCGCTGACACCTTTTGGGCGATACTCAGCTGGCACGTGCAGCCGCGCGCACAAGGTCGGTCCGTCGGGCTGCGCGATTACCAACGCTTCTTTGCGCGCTTTCGGCAGCTTCTTCACGGCGAGTTCGGCGCGCAAGGCCGAACCGCGACTCCCGATAGGGACTTGATAAACCAACGCGAGAGGCCCGCGCGAACGGAGTGCTTTTGCACCGGTACCGGCCCCGTGTTGATTAAGCCGGCGCGCGACATCGGTGGTGATCCCGGTGTAGAGCGCGCCGTATCGAGTCCGCAGCACGTAGAGATGCCACTGTCGCATATCAAAGATCCAGAAGAACGCCTTCATGTACAAGCAGCCAGCGCTTGCGCTCCAAGCCGCCGCCGTAACCGGTTAGCGCGCCATTGGCCCCGATTACCCGATGGCACGGCACCACGATGCCGATCGGATTAGCGCCGTTCGCAAGACCCACGGCGCGCACGGCTTTCGGGCGACCGAGCCTGGCCGCGAGCGCGCCGTAGCTCATGGTGGTACCCGGTGGGATGGTGCGGAGCGCGCGCCAGACTTCGCGCTGGAATTCCGTGCCATTGGTCCGCACCGCCAAATGTTCCAGCGCCCGCAGCTCGCCAGCGAAATACGCGTCAAAGGCACGACGGCTCGCCAGCGGCAGGGCCTGCCGTCGCAGGCAATACCCGATTCCGTCCGTGCCGTAATGGAGTCGCAGCAAGCGGAGCATCCGCGCCTCATAATCGGTCCAGTCAATCGCCCGAAGGTTAGCCTCGGCATCAAAGACGACGAACAGCGTACCCGTCGGCGAGGGCACTTCGTCGATAAAGAGAGCCTCAATGGCTGGCATTAATTTACCTCCGCGCGGACGAACCGCCCGTCCACAGATGAATCACGGCGTAGGTGCGCCAGGGCCGCCAGGCTTCCGCACGCGCGAGCAGCTCCGCGGCCGTCGGGCGCCGACCGTCGAGATCGGCAAGCGCGCGCAGCAGGCCGATATCGGCGACCGGCAACGCATCGGGCGAGCCGAGCGCGCGCATTGCGATGTATTGCGCGGTCCACTCGCCGATCCCGGGAAGGCTTCGCAGGCGCTGGAGAGTTGCCTCAAGCGGTCGCATCGGACTCAACAATTCCGGATCGACGACTACGGCAGCGGCAATCGCGGACAACGCGCGTGCACGCGCGCCTGGCATACCCAAGGTCTGAAGGTCCGCGACGGCAAGGCGCGCCGCGGAAGGAAACACATGGGTGATCCCGCGATACGGTGTGTTCAACGCAACACCATGGGCCGCGACTAATTTCCCTGCGAGTTTAGTCGCGGCGCTGACCGTGATCTGTTGTCCGAGGATGGCGCGCACTGCGATCTCAAAGCCATCCCATCCGCGCGGCATGCGCAGGCCGGGGTGGGCTTGAACGAGCAGCGCCAAGGTGCGGTCCAGGCTGAGATGCGCGCCGATTGCGAGCGGGTCCGCGCCCAGATCGAAAACACGGCCAAGGCGTTCCGTTATCGCCGTGTGATCCCGCGCGTGTGGAAAGTGAAGGGTGGCAATTAAACCAGCACCGTTGCCGGCTTCGATTCGGGCAGTGCCGTGAGCATCTCCCACCGCGATCGAACGGTGGTACGCGCCTGCTTCATCCACCCACTCGACGCCCGGGATCGCGCGTGCCGCGAGAAAAGCGCTGATCGCGGCCCAATCGTACGGCGGCGTATACGGCAATCGAACGCAGGTCGCGCCGGAGTCCACGCAACCTAGCTTTGTACTTTGCTCAATTGATCAACCACCACCTTAAACTCGTCGCTCGTGGTGTAGCGCCCCGCGTGGATGAAGCCGGTAACGCCGATCGCCGCTAATTTCTCTAAGCGATCCCGCGCGGCTTGAGGATCATCTATCGGCAACCCGCCCAACGGGACCACCGACGGCGGCGATTTACCGGCAGCCGCCATCTTGCCTTGCAGCGCTAAAATTGGTGCCTGCAATTTATCGGGATCGCTTTGCATCGGCATCCAACCATCGCCGAAGCGGACGACCCGCTCAAGACAGTGATCGCCAGCGCCGCCAATCAAGACCGGTGGCTTCGCGGGACGGGGATTGAATAAAAACTTCTGGCCGTTGAGCGACACTTCGTCGTGCGCGAAGCAATCGTCGAGGAACGCCAGGGTTTCATCGGTAATCGCGCCGCGACGTTTGCGCTCGACACCGAGCGCGCGAAACTCAGCTTCCATCCAGCCCACCCCGACCCCGAGCTGCAGGCGATTGTTCGACAACTCCTGCACGCTCGCCACCCATTTCGCGGTCGGCAACGCAGGGCGATACGGCACGATCAATACCGTGACACCGAGTCCGACCCGGGTTGTCACACCCGCGAGAAAGGCGAGCGTCGCCAACGGATCCAGATACCTCCCGCCCGAGCCCTCGGATTCTTCGCGTGGGATCGCGATGTGATCGCAGACCCAAACGTCGGACATCCCCGCCTGCTCCGCATACCGCCCACACTCGGCAATGATTGCCGGGGTCGAGGCTGACCCCATATTTCTCACCATCACGCCAAGCCGCATACTCAGCGACTTCTGAAGGCGGGCATGACTTCCTGTGCGAACAACTCGAGCGAGCGCGTGCTCTTCTTGGGATCGATCCCGGCGAAGTGCGTGGACATGATAAAATCGGTACACACGTGGTTTTTACAAAACGTGTCGAGCTTGGCGACGATCTGGTCCGGGGTACCGATGAATAAATCCGCCGCCATCGGCGAGTCCCTGAGTTCCTCGGCGCGTGAGATCGGCCACGGCGCGGCGTCGCCTTCCACATCGTTCGAGCGCGACAGTACGCCGCGGTAGTAATCGAAGACATGCCATAAATGATGTTGTGCGTCCGCCCAGGCCTGGTCTTCGGTCTCGGCGCAATACAGCATCCGCAGTTGCGCGATTTTGAATTGCTTGGGATCGCGACCCAGGGATTTCAGAGTCTCAAGGTACAGCGGCACCGGATCAGGACCGAGCGTGGTCATCAAGTTCGCACCCATCTCAGCCGCGCGCCGCGTAGCCTTGGGTCCGCGCGCGCCGATCCACAATGGCTGCGGTTGCTGGACACCACGCGGCATCAAGGTCATGTTTTTAACCTGCGTGAAGCGACCCTCGAAGGTGACGTTTTCGTCCGCTAGAAGCTTGCGCACAAGGGTGATGCCTTCTTCAAAGCGCGCGGTGCGCTCCTTGCGATTCATGCAGAACGCATCGAACTCTTCGTGGGTGTAGCCTTGGCCGACGCCGAGATCGAAGCGTCCGTTCGACAGGATATCCGCCAGGATAACCTCTTCGGCCGCGCGTACCGGATGCAGAAACGGCATCAACATCACGAAGGTACCGATCCGAATCCGCTGGGTGCGCGCCGCGAGCACAGCCGCCATCGTCAGCGGTACGGGATTGTAGGCGTCCTCGGTAAAGTGGTGTTCCGTCAACCAGACATGGTCATACCCGAGCTGCTCCATCGTGATCACTTGATCAATCATGGCCTGGTAGAACGCCGGCGAAGGAATATGCCAGCGCTTGGGATTACGGAAATCGTGCATTACACCGAAACGCATGGTGACCTCCTAGAGTGTGGTTTGATTGGCACTATACGCCCGCGGGTGGCGAGGAGATACTCCCTGCGCAGCTAGGGCCGCGACCTTCGACAGGGAACTATGGTCTTACAATTTCACCGGCAATTCGCGCCCCAGCCAGTCCTCGTAAAATGCTTTCAAGTCCGGCGTGAAATCAATTTCGACCGGATAAGTCGGCGGTACGCAATCGACGTCCAGTAGCGTCCCGCTGAGGGGACAAATCCATTCGCGCAGTTCGACCAACGCGCTATCGATCGTGAGATGCTCGACGGGAAAGACCTTTTCCAGATCTTTACGCGAACGTCGCACGATCACCCGACACTGCATTTTCCAGTTTTCGTTCCACGCGCAGAGCTCCGCGCCGGCGGTGGTTTTGATGATCGCCCGGCCCTTCTTGTTCACAATAAACAGGTTTTCTCCCAGCGGTAACAGGATGGACTCTTTCCAGGTTACCGCCGCCTGCATCACGGCGATCGTTTCATCGAACCGGGTGCTGGCCTTCGGTTCTCGCATCAGCTTTAACAGATCTGGCCACGCGAGTGCGCGATCTTGCAGCGCACGGGTGACTTCTTGACTGTTCGCTTGCTCAGACATGGGGTTTCTCCTAGATCTACTTCACTTGCGGCCCACAGCAACGACACGCACCGGTCATCTTCGTAAGTGGCGGCTGCCTCATTGTCGCTTCCTGGTTGGTTTCTTCACCGGCTCCGCCGGTTTCCTCGCCGACTTCGGATAGTAAAAGCCCGTTGGTGCCTCGACTTGAAAATCCGCGGATCCGGTGTCCTTATACGGAAATTCCTTGAGCCGCCAGAATTCAAGATAGAGATCCTTCAACTTAGTCGAAAGTTGCGCGGAGCGGGCAAAGGTTTCGGACACGACTTTGGAGACATCTCCTTTCTTCGCCCGCCCCCGCTCCTTCCTCCACCACGTGTGTGCCGGCACCGATTCTCGCAGTCGTCGCTGGCACATTGTCGCGCGGCGGTCAGCTGTTTTGTCACCGTCGAAGCCGTAAATTTTCTTCGCGATGTCCTTGGTCAAGAGGCCGTTCGTCAGATCCTTCTCGATTAACGCGGGGTCGCGCGCGAGCGGATCACCATAGCCGGAACCGCCCTGATAAATCACGCCGAACAGATCGTAGTCCGCCATGTTCGGTGACCATTGATTGAGCGGACCACAGTACCATCGCTTCGCCTTGAGCCGCCCATCCTTCAGCATTTCCTCGGCTTCGTTAACGCTTTGCGGAACCTTCTTACCCCTGTCGATTAACGCCTTCAGGTTCGTGCCCTGCGCCCACAGGCACTTCCAGCCCGGTGAAGGGTAGCCGCCGAATAAACCCTTATGAAACACGCCGCCGTTCTGGCAGCCCGAACCCGTTAACGTGACATTGACCAGACGCGAACCCCGCACCATCCATAACGACTGCCAGCCCTGGCCGCCGCGATAACGGCCGAAGGCCTGATGATTTGCTGAAAATGCGCGGCCAAGATAGACGTTTGGTCCGGTCATTTCCCAGACCTCGGCGTCGCCCTGGATCCCTTCCGAATTCCAGATTGGGCTGCCGCAGTCGAGCCCATCGGCGACCCCGCGCGCGCCGCAGCTTTCGCCGGCCATCTCAAAATTCTGATATCCCGTGTGTTGCCCGTACTGATCGAAGCCCGCGACCCCGGCCATACAGGTGGGAGTCGACATCAGGATCTCTTCGATAAAGCCACGGGCGTACCAGCTCATGCCGATCATGCGCCAGACGTTCGCGAAGATCGGGATCAACGTCCACCAGGCGAGGGAGGTCGCCGCGCCGGCATAGTTGGCGTTGACGATCGAACCTTCGGGCAGGTACTGCTTCACCGCGAGGTAGGCACCGTCATTCACGCGACCGTCGTAATTCAGGAGCTGGGTGAGCGTGATCCAGAAGCCGCCGTTCATCGGGCCCACCGCGCAATTGAACGGGTGGAAACTCCACCCGGTCGATCCTTCGAAATCGAGTTCGACATGGCCGGCGGCAGTCACTGTCATCTCGTTGTGCACGAAATCGATAAAGTCGCCTTTGGCCAAGGGATGCACGAACTCGACATGCGAGCGTTTATGCACCGGCATCGTCACCCCGCGATACACCCCCGGCACCATCGTCATTTTTACTCGCTTGATAAAATTACGGCGGCCTTCCTCGATCAGTTCGCGCACACCTTGCTGGTAATACTCCAAGCTATAAAGGTCGATAATCTTGCCGAGCGCCTCCCGCACCATCAGGCACCCCGAAAGTTTGGCTTTGTCGTCCAAACTCCACCAATTAGAATTGCGCAGATTCATTTTTAAGCGCAACAGATAGTCTTTGCGAAAGTGGTCGTTTTCACCGACCTTCTCCGCGCTGATGTGCAGGCCTTCACCAAAGCGATCGGGTGCGAACACCGACATTCCCGGACCTTCGTAAGTCCCGGCCTCGAGTTCGTGCGAAACCGCGCCGATCCAGGCGATTAAAATGTCGCCGTGAAAGACTGGGATGCAGGTCATCACGTCCGGCGTATGTACTCCACCCGCCCACGCTTCGTTGTTCTCGAAGATGTCACCTGAACGGATTTTCGGATCGTCCTCATAGCCGTTCCGGATCATGAATTTGATGAATTCGGACAAGGTATGCACATGGACCATGATGCCGGTCGACAGCGCAATCGCGTCACCCTCCGGCGTGTAGAGCCCGATCACAAACTCCTCGAAATCGCGGATTGCCGGACTCGATGCGATGTATTTCATGGTGTCGCGCACCGAAATAATCGTCGACAAAATCCGTGAGTGAAACGCCTCGAACTTCAGCGGATCCGCGTCGTGGACCGCGAGCTTCTTCAAGCCGTGATAGTGCCCCGTTTCGGTGACCAGCCGCTCCGAATAGTCGAGTTGTTCGAGGAGCGTCATCTTCGTTGCGGGCGATTTCGTTTTAGCGTGCATGGTGGTTCCTCACTTCTGCCCTGAGCGATAGTGGATCAACCGTCGCTTATCCAACTCGCAGTGATGCCCTGGCGGAATGAGCATCGTCGTCGCCGGGTGTTCGATAATCGCCGGGCCATTAATGACATTGCCGGCGGTCAACGGATCCATTTCGTAGACCCGAAACTCCTGCCGCTTTCCGCGCCAGTACACTTTGCGGGTGCCTTTCTCGGCTGCGGAATTAGGCTTGCGTCCCTGCAGCGCCAGCTCGGGGATTTTCGGCTTAGGCGTCACGATATCGGCGGTCAAGGCGACTTCAAGAATTTGATAGCCCACTTCGCTGTACAGCGCCTGGCTCGGATAAATGGTGGTGTAAACGGCTTCGAAGCGTTGCATTAGTGATGTTAGATCAGCGAGCGAACTCAAGCGTTCGCCCAGCCACAACACTTCAAAATCGGAGAGTTGATTGGTAAACCGCACGTACGCCGAACGCGACAATTTGGCGTCTCTAAAATCCCAGCCGTGTAGCTTGAAGTCGTCTTCGGCGCGCTTCTCAAGCTGCGCCCAGGCATTATTAATCGATTCAATCGCCAAGCCTTTGACGTGGCGCTGCGGAGCTTCATCGGCCGCCGGACTCGCGGCAATAATGCTCTGGTGATAGCGGTAGCGGCGTGGTGCGCACAACACCCCGAAGGCCGAAAACACCGCCGCGAACGGAAAGGTCACGACATCCTTGAACTCGAGCCCCTCCACCACATCGGTCAAGCCCAGCGGCCCGCCACCGCCGTACATCATCATGACGTAGTCGCTGATTTCGTAGCCGCGGCCGCGCAGCATGTTAACCAGAAACTCACGCATGTAATCGCAAACCAAGCGGTGCGCGCGTTCGGCGAACTCGAATGTTTCGACGTTGAAATTTTTCGCCATCGGCTCAAGCGCCTTAATCGCGGCATCGAGATCGAGCTGCACATCACCGCCCAGGAAGTATTTTGGGTTGAGATAGCCGAGCAGGATATGGCAATCCGTGATCGTCGTTTTCGGCCAGCGCAAACAACGCCCAACATCTGAACCCGCGCTCATGGGGCCGACCGTCAGTTTGCCGGTCAACGGATGCACGCCAAGCTCGGAGCCCATGCCGGCGCCGATGGATTTCGTGTCAATCATCGGAATATTCGTGCGGAACGACAGCAACGTCGGTTCGCGAATGATAGGAATCAAACCGTCTCGAATAATCCCGACATCAAAACTAGTGCCTCCGATATCACAGCAAACTACGTTTCCGGAACCGATCACTTCGCCTACGTAGTGGCCACCGAGAACGCCTCCGACCGGCCCGGACACATAGGATTCGTATAAACGAGGGGTACTGATCGGTACCGTGCCGCCATGCGCCAGCAAAGTGGAAACTTCGCGATTGAAGCCTTCTTCACGCGCACGGGCTTCGACTTGCAAAAAATGTTTGCGCGCGCGTTCTCCGGCGTAGGCCTGTGCCACCACGCTGGCAAGTCGGGTGTACTCTTTATGGGTCGGCGCCATCGCGGAAGACAGCACGATCGGAATATTTTTGTCGATTTTGCGGATGATCTTGGCCGCGGCCTGTTCGTGCAGCGGATTCATGTGCGAGAACAGAAACATTACCGCGATCGATTCGGCACCGGCTTCAAGCAGCTCCCGAGTTTTTTGCTGGACGTCTTTCACCCGTAACGGGATCACCAGGGTTCCAAACATATCCAGCCTCTCCTGCACGCCAACGACCCGATTGCGCGGAATTGTCGGTTCGGCATGGTGGTGCGTGACGGTATGCAGGCGATCGGCGTAGGGATAGGAAATCCAACCCCCCTCGCCTTTTTCCATCAACAGATAATCTTCAAAGCCCTGGGTCACCATCAAGCCGACTTTCGCTCCGGTGCGCGACAGCAAGGTGTTTAACATGATGGTGCCGGCGTAGACGACGACTTCACTGGCGGACAAGGTATCGCGGAGAGTGCCGCCGACGGTCGCCGCGGCATCTTTAATCGCACCCAGGAAACTGATTGATTCGTTTTGTTTGTTAGTCAGGAATTTGCCGACCAGGAACTGGCCCTGCGCATCCACCACGACTGCATCAGTCATGGTCCCGCCGGCGTCGAGTGCAATCCAGTTTTTGCCCACGGGTGTGCGGCGTTTAGGTGTCGCCATGCGAAATCCTCCGAGCGGCGACCCCCACTGATCCCGCTATGGATTGTGTTGTCGTTATCTAGCGCGGCCGCGTAATTGCGACTCACGCCGCAATTTGCGTTTAGCGATGAGCGATTGTCAAGCTTCGAGCGATGGGTTCGTCGACAGCTGATGCACCAGCACAATTCGACCGATGGCTTGCCGCGCTGCCAGCGCATCGAAGGCGGCCGCAAGCTCGCTGAAGGGAAGTCGCGCATGAACATGCGGACGGAGCTGTCCGGCATGCGCGAGTTCGAACAGAGCGCGATTAACTTCAGCGCCCCCGGGCGGGTTCTGTCGGCCATATTCGCCCGCGCGCACCCCAATGATCGACACCTGTTTAATCAGGGCGTAGTTGACACTTAGCGACGGAATGCGGCCACTCGCAAAGCCGATCACGAGCAAGCGTCCAAACGTTGCGATGCAGCGCATTGATTCATCAAAGACATCGCCGCCCACGGGATCGAAAATAACATCCGCCCCTCGCCCGTTGGTCAGCACTTTTACCTGGGCACGAAAATTCTCCTTGGTGGTATTAATGACATGGTCGGCGCCCTTGGCTCTGACCACAGCGAGCTTCTCGTCGGTCGAGGCAGTTGCGATCACCGTCGCCCCGAGGGCTTTACCAAGCTCAACCGCGGCCAAGCCGACCCCGCCGCTTGCCCCATGCACCAACAATACTTCTCCGGCTCTGAGCTGACCACGCGGGACCAGGGCGACATACGCTGTTTTATAGGCAGTCAGAAATGCCGCGCCTGTCGCGAAATCAAAAAGAGAAGGAAGATGAAAGCAGCCGTCTCCCGGTACCACGAGCATTTCAGCGTGCGCGCCGTAGCGCACTGCGCCGATGACGCAATCTCCCGGTGTGAATTTAGTCACCCCGCGCCCGACCGCGCGGACGATGCCCGCGCATTCGCTACCCGGCGTAAACGGCAGCGGTGGTTTCAATTGATACAGCCCCTGCACCATCAGCATTTCATGAAATGCCACTGCACAGGCGCGGGTCTCGAGCAAAACCTCGTGGTCGCCAGGGTCCGGAGTCGGTAGTCGCTCAAGACTTAGCTCGTGGTAATCGCCGAAACGGTGACAGCGATAGGCGGCGAAGGTGGTGTGAACCATGGGCTGGAGTATACGAAGAAGCCAGCGTGCCGCCACCTTGCAGGCGCTGATCGGTCGATGCTTTTAGCGGTGGCTAGAAACCGCACGCCGGGTTATTGTAGATTTCACTTGTTGCGTTGCAATGATGGTGGCAACGGGCGCGAGAAGTTGCCCAATTAACCCGAACACGCGAGGAATTAGCGGCTATGTCGAAAGATCTGAACAGTCACCCCGCAGGCAAGGCTCGACTCGAAACCGTCGGCGGCGCGCACGAATTCCCGATTATGGCCGGCACGGTTGGCCCGAGCGTCATCGACATCTCGAAACTCTACGCCGAGACCGGACAGTTCACTTATGACCCTGGGTTTACTTCCACAGCCAGCTGTGAATCAAAAATCACCTACATCGATGGCGACGCTGGCGTGTTGCTCTACCGAGGGTATCCGATCGATCAGCTTGCCGAGAAAAGTAATTTTCTCGAAACCGCCTACCTCCTGCTGAAGGGCGAATTACCGAGCAAGCGCGAGTTCGACGAATTCAGTCACGCCATCACTCACCATACGATGGTGCACGAGCAAATGCGGAGCTTCTTCTCGGGTTTCCGCCGCGACGCACATCCGATGGCGATCATGTGCGGCGTGGTCGGTGCACTGTCCGCGTTCTACCATGATTCGACCGATATCAATGATCCACACCAACGCTTTGTCGCGAGCCGTCGGCTGATCGCGAAGATGCCGACGATCGCGGCAATGGCCTTCAAATATTCTGTCGGCCAACCTTTCGTTTATCCGCGTAACGAACTCGATTACACCGCGAACTTCCTGCACATGTGTTTCGCCGTACCGGCCGCGTCGTACCAGGTTAGCCCGACGTTGGCGCGCGCGATGGACCGGATTTTTATCCTGCACGCCGATCACGAACAAAATGCCTCGACTTCAACCGTCCGCATCGCCAGTTCGTCGGGGGCCAATCCGTTTGCGTGCATCGCCGCCGGCATCGCCTGCCTGTGGGGTCCGGCCCACGGCGGCGCGAACGAAGCCGCATTGAACATGCTGGCCGAAATCGGCACGGTGAAACGCATTCCCGAATTCGTCGCCCGCGCCAAGGACAAAAGCGATTCGTTCCGGTTAATGGGCTTTGGACATCGCGTTTATAAAAACTACGATCCACGTGCGCGCGTCATGCAGCAGACCTGCCACGAAGTGCTGAACGAACTCGGCATCAAGGACGATCCGCTGCTCGACGTGGCGATGGAACTCGAACGAATCGCCTTGTCCGATGAGTACTTCATTGAAAAGAAGCTGTATCCAAACATCGACTTCTATTCCGGGATCACCCTCAAGGCGATGGGCTTCCCAACCACGATGTTCACCGCGTTGTTCGCGCTCGCCCGCACCGTCGGCTGGGTTGCCCAGTGGATGGAGATGATCGAGGACCCCAGTCAGCGCATCGGCCGCCCGCGCCAACTCTATACGGGGTACACCGAACGAGCCTACGTCGGGCTCGATAAGCGCTAAAGGTCCGCGCCTCGGATCACGATCGCACCAGCGGCGATCGCCCACTTCTCACGGAGAAATGTCGATGCCCGATCTTGCTGGACCCGCCTTAGTGCTCGCCGAATTGTTAAAAGCGCACCACGAGACCCTAGCTGTCGCCGAATCCTCAACGGGAGGGTTAATCTCGGCGAGTCTTCTCGCGGTTCCTGGTGCGTCGGCGTATTACTTAGGCGGCACCGTGATCTACACGATCAAAGCGCGCAACGAATTGCTCGGCTTGAGCAAAGAAACTCTCAAAGCCCAGTCACCTTTGACCGAGGCTTATGTCACTCTCTGCGCGCGGGCAATTCGCGAAAAATTAGGTGCGACGTGGGGAATCGCGGAGCTCGGTGCCACCGGACCGGCTGGTACTTCCTACGGGCATCCACCCGGTATTTGTGTACTGGCCGTGGAAGGTCCAGTCACGCTTACCGCGCGTATCGACAATGGTTGCGGTGATCGCGAAGCGAACATGTGGGAATTTGCGCATACCGCCTTACAACTGCTGCAGCGAGCGTTACAGTCAAGAGCATCCCTATAAATTCGCTGAAGGCGCGCTGGCTGCGTTACGACTGAATCATGCAGCAACGTCTGGAGAATTTGCGCGAAATCCTGCGGCACCTGGACTACACGCGCTACGCCGCGGCGCGTTTTCTCGCCACGTTATCGTGGCAGATGCTGGCGGTGGCGGTCGGCTGGCAAACCTACGCGGTCACCCACGATCCCCTCGCGCTCGGGCTGGTAGGCTTGGTCCAATTCGTCCCGTTTTTTTTATTAGTGTTGCCGGCGGGACAGATCGCGGATTTAGCGGATCGACGTTTGGTGCTGATTGGTGCGTACGCCTGCGAAGCGATTAGTGCGAGCGTGCTTTTCTGGTTCTCATGGTATGGGATCGTGACTGCCTGGCCGATCTTTGTGGCGATGGCGTTCTTCGGCGCGGGTCGCGCATTTTGGATGCCAACCGGCCAAGCGATGACGCCAAGCCTGGTACCGCCCGCTCTCTTTCCGCGCGCCGTGGCGTTGAATTCAACCCTGTACCAAACTGCCGGCATCACCGGCCCCGCGCTTGGCGGTTTTTTATACTTACTCGGCCCGACTGCTGTGTATGGTACGTCGGTGGTGCTTTTGCTGGTTGCGGCTTTTTTAATTCTGCGGATGCGCCCCGTTAAAACCGCCAATCCCGGCAAGTGGCAGCTCAGCGATACACTCGACGGCCTGCGCTTTGTGTTACGCAAACGAACTGTGCTCGGCGCAATATCGCTAGATCTATTTGCCGTGATGTTCGGTGGTGCCACTGCGCTCCTCCCGATCTTTGCCGCTGACGTGCTGCACGTCGGCCCGGTGGGCCTCGGCGTCCTACGCACCGCACCCGGGATCGGCGCGGTGGCGATGGCTGGGTGGCTCGCGCTGCACCCGATCGAGCGCCATGTCGGGCGGTGGATGTTTACAGGCGTCGCACTGTTCGGCTGCGCGACCCTGGTCTTTGGTGCCTCGACTACAGTGTGGATCTCGCTCGCCGCGCTATGCGTGCTCGGCGCGAGCGACATGGTCAGCATTTATGTCCGGCATCTGTTGGTGCAACTCGAAACACCGGACGAGATCCGTGGCCGTGTCAGCGCGGTCAGCTCTATTTTTATCGGCTCGTCGAACGAACTAGGCGAGTTCGAATCCGGGGTCACCGCAAAATGGATTGGACTAGTGCCGGCGGTGTTGTTCGGCGGCGCAATGACCCTGGTCGTCGTCGCGGGTTTCATGCGAGTGTTCCCGGAGTTGCGCAACATGGATCGATTTCCGACGGCGCGACGAAGCTAATGCAGACAGTGATCCAAAATCGATCGTGCTAGGATTAAATTTAATCCCTGTCGCTAACCGCGACCTGAGCTTCGTGACCTAGGAGTAACCCGCATGCCGCTAGACCCACAATGTGCCGCGCTTATCGAGGCCGCGGCTAAAGCCGGGGCACCCTTCGGCGCACCCGATCACCTGGCAATTCGTGCAGGCTATGAGGCGGTCACTGCCGCTTATGTGTACGACTGCGGACCACTCGCGGTGACCAGCCATCAATTCGCCGGTCCCGCGGCGACCGTGGCGGTGCGTGTTTATCGTCCTCCTGGCGGTTCCGCTAGCTTGCCGGCGTTAGTGTTCTACCACGGTGGCGGGTGGGTCGTTGGCTCGCTCGATAGTCACGACCATCTGTGCCGACACCTGGCGAACGCCGCCGGTGTTGTGGTGCTATCGATCGACTATCGCCTGGCACCGGAACATCCGTTTCCGGCGGCCCTGGAGGATTGCCTCGCGGCTGTGCACTGGGCGGCGCGCGATGCAGAGCTTCTCGGAATCGATGCAACACGCTTGGCGGTGGGCGGCGATTCTGCGGGCGGCCAGCTCGCGGCCTCGGTCGCTCTCGCGTTGCGAGACGGTGGCGGCCCTACGCTTAAATTTCAATTGCTGATTTATCCGGTCTGCGATCTCGTCGCCGATAACGACTCTTTGCACGAAAATGCGACGGGCTATCTCCTGACCCGCGCCGCTTATCAGAAAATGTGTGACTGGTACTTAACCGACCGTACGCAGTGGGCAGATCCCCGGATGTCGCCGCAGCACGCCCTCCATCACCGCGCGCTGCCGCCTGCTTTGGTGCAAACCGCGGAATTTGATCCACTCCGCGATGAGGGCCGCAGGTACGCAGAAACCTTGCGTGCGGCTGGGGTGCCAGTCGAGTATCAATGCTACTCGGGCATGATTCATGGCTTCGCGCGCATGGGCGGCAAGGTCGACACCGGGAAGGTAGCGCTTGACGACGCTGCCGCGGCATTGCGCACGGCCTTGACGACTTAGCTGGATTCCCGTATTCACCGGAGCCGATGATCGTTAAAGCGTATTTTTATCCACTTTTTGTCGCGGCGCTCGGCAGCGTGTGGGCGAGCGGTGCCGCGGCCGCTGGTCTCAAAGTAAAAACCCTTGCGGGCGTGCCTTCAACCCTAGTCGAGCAACTAAAGATTAACCGCCACACTGTGGTGATGATCTGGACCACCTACTGCGGGGTGTGTAAGCGCGACTACCCCGTACTGAGCGCTTTTCACAACGCGCATGTCGGCAGGGATGCCGAAGTCCTAGGGGTCTCGCTCGATGGTTACGCCGAACTCGCGGCGGTTCAGGCGTTTGTCGCGAAAGGTGCATTCTCGTTTCCAACCGTGATCGCCGAAGCCGAGGACATGGCGCAAGGTTTTGAAAAAGCGACCGGGGAGAAATTCACTGGCACTCCAACCTATCTTGTCTTCGATCAACACCGTGCACTGGTTGGCGCGCGTTCAGGTGACATTACCCGCGATGCGCTCGAAACTTACTTGCGCAACCAGTCCCGACCACAGTAGGCACCCCGATGCTAGACGCCCTTCGCTTCGATAATCGCTTCACCCGCGAACTGCCAGGCGATCCCGAAGCCGCTAATTTTCGCCGCCAGGTGCTTGGCGCTTGTTATTCAAGAGTGCTGCCCACCCCGGTCGCGGCCCCCAAACTCGTCGCGTATTCGCCAGAGGTTGCGGCCTTGCTGGATCTCACACCAGCCGCCTGCGACACCCCACTGTTCACCGAAGTCTTCAGCGGCAATCGCGTGTTGAGGTCGATGGATCCGTTTGCGATGTGCTATGGCGGTCACCAGTTTGGCAATTGGGCGGGCCAACTTGGCGACGGTCGCGCGATCGAACTCGGCGAAGTTCTCAATCAACGTGACCAGCGTTGGGCACTCCAACTCAAGGGCGCCGGACCGACTCCCTATTCGCGTACCGCGGATGGCTTGGCGGTGTTACGTTCCTCCGTGCGAGAATTCCTTTGTAGCGAGGCGATGCACCATCTCGGCGTACCGACCACGCGCGCACTGAGTCTCGTGACGACTGGGGAAGAGGTCGTTCGCGACATGTTCTACAACGGAAATCCCCGTCCGGAACCCGGCGCGATCGTCTGCCGGGTCGCACCCAGTTTCATCCGGTTCGGGAATTTTGAGATCCTCGCCGCGCGCGGCGATGTCGAGCTGCTGCGGCGGTTTGTTGACTACACGATTACCACCGCCTTTCCAGAACTCGGAGCGCCGAACCAAGCGACCTACCTTGCCTGGTTCGAAGAAGTTTGCCGCCGTACCGCCATAATGATCGTGCACTGGATGCGGGTCGGCTTTGTCCATGGCGTGATGAATACCGACAACATGTCGATCCTCGGCTTGACCATCGATTACGGCCCCTACGGCTGGTTAGAAAATTACGATCCCGACTGGACTCCAAATACGACCGATGCCCAGGGCCGGCGCTATCGCTACGGCGCGCAACCGGAGATTGCGTTGTGGAACCTGGTCCAACTCGCGAATGCGATTTATCCCCTCATCGGCGAAGTACCGCCGCTACAAGCGGCGTTGACCATCTACAGCGCCACCTTCGAGGCGGAGTGGCGCAAAATGATGGCCGGTAAACTGGGCTTAATTGAATTTAACGGCGAAGCTGATGCGAATCTTGTCGCGGAGTTGCTCGCAGTCTTGCAATTAACCGAGACTGACATGCCGATCTTCTTTCGCGCCCTGGCCGATCCGGCCATCCATGCCTCGGCCGGTGATCAGGCCCTCACCGCTGCCGTCGCCGGAGCCTACTACCGGCCGGAAACCGTTACTCCGGAGATCACAACGCAGACCATCGCCTGGCTACGGCGCTATCTCGCTCGACTCGCGCAAGATGGCCGCGAAGACTTGGAACGCCAGCTCGCAATGAACCGCGTGAATCCGAAATATGTCCTGCGCAATTACCTCGCCCAGCTCGCGATCGATAAGTGCGAGCAAGGTGAAAACAGCTTGGTCCTCGAGCTTTTAGACGTGCTGCGCCGACCTTACGACGAACAACCCGCACGCACGCAATACGCGCAGAAGCGACCGGACTGGGCGCGTCAGCGAGCGGGGTGTTCGATGCTGTCGTGCAGTTCTTAGAACCCGGGCGGAAATAATCTTTACACTCGGCTGCTTCTGAAGGGTTGCTGCGGTGTTGCGTTTCTTGGCAATGGGCCCGCCATTCCCGGCGAAACGCGCCTTGCAGCAACCGCTCAGAATCACCCTCGGTGTGACAAGATTATTTCCGTCCGGGTCCTCAGAGGACTAGCGTCGCCGATGCGGGAAAACGAAAACGCGTTCTACAACGCGCCCGTCTTTTTCAGCAGCGCCGCTATCGCTTCGGCGATCCGCCGATAGCCTTGCGCATTGGGATGGATCGGATCGGATTTCTGATCGGCCTGACTTAACACATCGTCGATGATTTCGCCTTCGTACGGAATCCCAAGTTCCTCCGCAATTTCTTCGTAGAATGGCGCAGTGCCGGTGAATAGCGCGGGCGTTGGCACGCCAACAAGCACCACCCCGATCCCTCGCGCCTGGATCGCCGTGACTATTGCACGCAAGTTTGATTTAGTCGCAGCCGCATTGAGTTTGCGCAGCATGTCGTTACCACCCAGGCAAACGATCATTAATTTCGGTTCGTGCTCGTCGATGATCGATTCAAGGCGCGCGAGGCCGGCTTCTGTCACTTCGCCGGGGACACCCGCTTTGACTACCGTACGTCCGATCAACCGTTCAAGCACAGCCGGATAACTTTCAGCGGCGGTCGCACCGGTGCCAAACAGACTGTCGCCGAACGCAACGACCACCTCCTCCTCACCCAGCGGTGCTAGCCGCGGCACACCCTCACCGCAGCCGGTGGCCGCGAGTAGGCAGCACAGCGCCAGAACAACTCTGGCGGCTGTCGATTTTGCGGTGGGTGCCACGCCAGTATTCCTCACGTCGCTACAACCACCCTCTGCGCTTAAACATCCAGTAAGTCACGATCGCCGAGGCCACCATCAAGCCCAACGCAAGTGGATAACCGAAACCAAGTTTAAGCTCTGGCATGACGTCGAAATTCATGCCGTAGATGCTGGCGACCAGCGTCGGCGGCATAAACACAACCGCGGCGACCGAGAAGATCTTAATGATCCCGTTCTGTTCAACATTGATCATGCCGAGGATCGCGGCGAGTTCGAAGCTGATGTTATTGGCGAGGAAAGCGGTGTGGTCGACTAACGATTGGATGTCGTGCAGGAGGGTCGTTGCGCGTGGCTTGAAGCTTTTCGACAATTGGTATTCCAGCGCCGGTTTACTCACGAAACTGACCAGCCGATTAAGGCTCGCTAGGCTGCCGCGGGCGCGCGCAATCAGAATCTGCTTGCATTCCAACTGGCGCAGCAACGCGGTGTAATCGAGCCTGCGACGCGTCTCATCCGGGGCCAGGACTTGATGCACCAGGTCATCAAGATCGCTCCCCACCCGCCCGATGCTATCGGCGATCCGTTCCAGCAAGGCCCCAAGCAGACCCAACAAGACGTTTTCACTATTTACACACGCCGAGGGTTGGTGCTCGGCCCGACTGGCGAATAAGCGTACCGCTTTAGGCTCGGCATAACGCACCGTGACTAAACACCTCGCGGTCAGCACGAACGTCAGGTCGTCCAACCTCGGATACTCCGATTCCGAGTTGACCATAACCTTCGCTGTCAAATAGACCGCGCCGTTGCTCTCATAAAGTCTGATCGAATCCTCGATCGCGCGCATTTCTTCGCGCGTGGGGAGTTCCAGCGCCAGGAGCCCCTCAAGATGGTGCTCCTCTTCCATGCTAGGTTCGAATAAATCTATCCAGGTCGCTTTTTGAAAATGCTCCGCGGTGACGAAGCCGTGGTGACTGGAAAGATGCTCATTGCCCACGCAATACGCTGTGATCATAACGGTCTCATTATTAGTGAACCTACAATTTGACGGCGACAGTGTCCCACGGCGACGGGCGATGCGCATCTTTATGACGGCGCGGTTAGGTCCACGCCGCGTAAAGATTTTGACGCTTTCGCCGCTAGCAACGGTATTGGTTTTAGCGCACTGGGGCTTCTTTTGACATCTCACTTGAATAAGATGGGCGCCGGAATCGTACTGTTCGTAGTGACCAGTGTCGCCTCCGCCGCCACGCCCGACATTCGGGTCTTGATCGATATATCAGGTAATTCAAGCACAGACGCGGCAAGCGTTCCTCTGATCCCAGCACTGAAATTATTGATCGAGGTACTCCCTCTAGGCGTTACGGCCGGCGTCTGGTTATTTGCCGAGACCCCGACCGAGATGATGGCACCGTCAATGGTGAATCTAGCCTGGAAAGCTACCGAGCGCACTGCGGCAGGCCGCACCCGAACGCAGGGCCTACACACTGATCTCGAAGCAGCGCTGCAGGCAGCAACCAGGGACTGGTCGTCGACGACCGAATCGACCGACCGCCACGTCATTATTCTGACTAGCGGTCGTCTCATCGGGCAAGATCCTGCCGCGAACGGGGCGTCAGAGGCACGAATTCTGGGAGCCGGCTTGAGGGCTCTGCAAGCGCAAAGTGCCAAGGTAGAGATCGTGGCGCTCGCTGACCTCACCGATCGCGCGATGCTGAGCGTCTTGGTCACCGGTACGGAGGGTTGGTTCGAACAGGTGACTAGCAGCTCGGCGTTGCAGCCCGTGTTTTTAAAAGTATTCGAAGAAGCGGCGCGCCCCGATGCGCTGCCCATAGTCGGCAATCAATTCACGGTCGATACCAGTGTCAGAGAATTGACCTTGCTGCTCTTTCGCGAGGCCGACGTGCCCGCGCTTGCCCTTACCAGCCCAGACGGCACCGTGTGGACGATCGATTCTCCAACGCCGTTTGCGTGGATTCGCGAGGCTGATTACGACCTGGTCAGCATCACGGCGCCGAAGGCCGGGACCTGGTCATTCAACGCGGCGGCCGATCCCGACAATCGTGCGTTCATCGCCAGCGATCTCGCTTTAAGCGTGAACGACTTCCCACTCCGTGCGCTACCCGGTGAGCCAGTAGCCGTCGTCGTCCAACTCCTGGAGCAAGGTATCGTTCTGAATAGACCCGAGTTCCTTCAGATCGTTAAAGCCGACGTGGCGATCACCGGCGAAGCGGGCGATGTGGTGTCGGCGTTATCCCTCGATCTTGCCGCCGCTAGGTTCACCGGCACCCCCGTCGTGAGCGAAACTCCTGGCGACTATCAGGTCGTCGTCCGCCTCAATGGCGGCACGTTTCAGCGCGAGCGACATCAACTACTGAAGGTCATCGAACCGCCATTCACTTTTAGCGCAGAACCTGCGACCAGCGACAACGCGCGAGTAATCCATTTTACGATCACGGCCAATGCCGAAGAGATTGCGCCCGAAAGTTTCGCCGGCTTGCTCGAACTCGTCACCCCGGATGCGCCCGCGCGCGTTTTGGAATTGCCGTCACTCGACGGCAATGAAATCACGCTCGAGCTCGGGGCCGCCACTCGCGGTGATTACACTCTAAGACCCTGGATATTTGCAGACACCCGGGCAGCCCGAACGATTCGAATACAACCCGAACCGATCAGCATTTTCTTCGGAGATGGGTCGGCACCAAAATCCACGGGGGTCGATGCCCCCGCCATTTCAGAGATTTCGGCCCCGGTACCGGCCTTTGAATGGCCGCGGTTTGCGCAGGTCGTGGCACTCGGGAATCTAGGTGTGGGCTCCGTGGTCGCGGGCCTGTGGTTCAGTTTGCGTCGACGCGGGATCCCGGTCAGGGGGACTACGCTTTGATGCCTCAAAATTCGCTGGAATTTGGACTTCTGGTGTTAGTGGCACAACTCGTGCTAATCGCCGGTGCGCTCGGATTCTGTCTGTGGCGCGGCGCTCGACAACGCGAACGAAGCCAGACTCGCGACGCCAGCGCGCTCGTGGCAAAAGTCGCAGGCGCAAACGACGGGCGGCGCGCAGCGCTGCTGATGATTTTCACCGAAACCTACGACTTCGGCGCGGAAGAAGCCGAGCAAACGGTCAGCGACTTTATTGAACGAGAACGGGCTTTTTATAACACGATGCTCGACATTCATCTGGGTCGCGGTGGGAAATCACTCACCGACATCCCGACTGAACTCACGATGGTCGTTTCTCCATGGCTACGGTTGCTGCCGAAAAACACGGGCGCGATTGCCGGAGCCGCAACGACATTGGAAAATACCCCTATTCAAAGTCCTGCCAGCAGCGAGGGTGTGCTTGAGGAGTCGACGCTGCAACCAGCGGATTTCATTGATGAGCAGCCGGTGGCACCACCAACAAACGCCGTGACCGAACCGACTCGTACCCAAGCACCAAGCGGTGGTGGGAGTGCAGCTCTCCGGGCGAAAATTGAGGTTCCGTCACCCGTGAGCCAACCGGTGCCGGTGCCACCGATACGGGAGCCAGCCGGGGAAGTCATCGCCCTTGATATGGATTTGGACGAGACCATTCGCCCCGTTCACGGATCGGTATCAACACCGCTGCTGTCCCCGACGGATCTCGATTCCCTCATGGAGAATCTCGACGAGGAATACACATCGGCGGCCGCATAAGCAGTTCGCCACCACCGGGTAGCTAAGAAAGCGACCCGGTGGTAGCGTGTGCCCTCATTCATTTCAAACGAGGGTTAAAGCATGACTTCAGATCAGACCGTGACCGCATTTTGTTCAGCGATTAACCGCAGCGCCTGGGACGAAGCCGTCGCGTTGTTGAGCGACGACTGCGTTTACTTAAATGTTCCGATGGAACCCGCGATCGTCGGTCCGCAAGGGGTGCGCGATACGCTACAGGGCTTCTTGAGTTTACTCGGAAGTATCCGCTTCGAGATCCAGCATCAAGTCGCCACCGGCAACGTGGTCATGAACGAGCGGATCGATCATGTCACACCTCCCGCCGGCAAGAACTACGGCCTTCCGGTGGTTGGGGTCTTCGAAGTCCGCGGCGATAAAATATGCGCCTGGCGTGACTACTTCGATATTCGTCAATTTGAAACCGGAAGCGGGCTAAAACTCAGCTAGCTGCTGCGCGATTCGGCGCGCCAGACTTCAAAGCGAAAACGCGCTGACTGTTACGCGTCGAGTACCGCGATCCCGTAAATGAAAATACCACCGGTGTAGCGCCCGACCAGGGAATGCGCCGGCGTGGTCAGATGAAACGTGACCGATCCGAGCATGACGATAAGAAATACAAACGCGAGACCGCGACGCGGCTGACCGAGCAGGAACTGCCCTACGCCGGGCAAGAGCAAGGACACCGCGAGTATCCGATATGGGTGATGCGGAAGTTCGGGCGTCATGCAGCAACGTTGGCCGGGTCAGCGCAACCCCGATACAACTCGCACGCACTGCTGCGTAATCGCTCGTCTAATGCGCGCGACAGCGGCAGGCGCTCGAAATGCGCGCGACGCAGTACCCCGTAACGCAGACGTTGTCCTTCGTCGGCGAGGTAGACTAGCCGCACACCGCGCGGGCTAACTGCCAGTTTCTTCATTCGCTCGTCCTTAAACTCATCGATAACCGATGTCAGGCGCGCGATTAGGCGGTATCGCCATCCAAAGTCGCGTCGCTAATAAGGCCCCGCGCACTGCGTATAGACGTCCTGTCGCGAGCGCCATTGTTCGCGACGACGCTGTATTAAAGATCAATACCAGCAATCCAGAAACGATTAAGGCAGAGTTGACGGCAGGGATGGTGATAAGGCTCGCGATCCCGAAAAAGACCACGCCAACGACCACCCAAAGCAGGGTCACAATGAAAATTACCCAGGCACGATCTCGGGGACACATCGCATTGATGCGCGTTTCCAATTCTGGACTCCTAGAAATTCGCCCCAGCTAACCGACTTTAGTCGGCGTTTTATAATTCGATCGCCCGCTCGTTGCGAAGCAGCTCCCGCCTCGGCGCAGTGGCCGCGAACTCGTGGTCTCCCTCATCGAACGCGGCAAAGCTCTGAGAATGTGCCAGTCGATCACCAAACCGGAATTCCCGTCAACCCTAGTACCTCTGCACTAGGGAAAGAGAAATTCGGGACGTCGTCTATTTTTCGCGTGCGGAAGTACGCCAGGCGAGTAATACGGTCAGCAGCAGCGCTAGGGCGTTCAATCCGGCTGCGTAGATAAACGCGCTTTCGTAACTACCGGTCGTGTCGTACAACCAGCCAGCGAGGTAGGGACCTGCGGCTGCCGGTGCCCCGGCGATCGCGAAAATGGCGCCGACTACGCTGGCGACATGCGCACGTCCAAACAAGTCGCTGCACAACGGTGGGAGCACCGTTACCCCGCCGCCGTAGGACATGCCGAATATCACCGCGGCGATTAAGAGCGCGGACGCTTCCTGTGCAACTGCGAATAAGCCGAAACTAAGCGCCTGCATCCCGCAGACCACCAGCAACGTTGGGATCCGCCCTAGGGCATCCGATACGACGCCGGAGGCCAAGCGGCCTAGCACCCCGCCGACCCCAATCGCACTTAAGACTGAGGCTCCCATTAAGCTCGAGAGGCCGAGATCTTGCGCATAGGCGGGCGCATGCACAAACGGCACGAAAATGACGAGCCACGTCAACAGGTAAATCCCGATAATGAACAGGAACGGTTCGGTCCACAGGATTTCGCGGACTGTGTAGCCCGACACTACTTCGGCGCTGGCGGCGCTTGGCACCTCTCCGTCTGGCCATTGGCCAAGCATTTCGGGATCGCGCACTAAATACCGTGCCGCGAAAAATATACAAAGCGCCGTGACCATCGCGAGCGCGCCAAGTGTTAATCGCCATCCCCATTGACTGACGAGCACGGCGCACAACGCTGGAACCAGCAGATTCCCGAGGCTTCCGCCCGTTGAGGCAATGGCAACCGCTGTCCCGCGGCGCCGGGTGAACCAGCGCGCGACAGTGGCGTTACACGGCACCCAAGCGACACTCATCCCGAGCGCCGCAATCACACCGAGGGTGACGCTTAGGTGCCAGGGTTGCGTGACTAGCGCGCTCAATCCCCAACCCGCGCCGATTAAGACCGCGCCAATGCGAATGACAACCGAAGGTCCAAAGCGATCGGTGGCCCGGCCTGTGACTGCGCTCAGGACGCTATAGAGAAAGACATAAATCGAATAGGGCAAGACGGTATCGGCGCGACTCCAACCAAGATCCGCGGTCATACCAAGGACAAACACGCCATAGCTGAACTGCAAACCGTAGGCGAGAAAGAGCACTGAAAATGCGGCCGCGACAACGGTCCAACCGTAAAATTTTTCGCGCGGCAGGCCGGGTTCGATCACCGACACGGTTGCCGCTCCTCGCCCCTACAGAACGCGAAGCGGGTAGCTCCTAACGGTTGCATTCTCCCAGTACAAAAATCGCTCATTCGTACATTTTTTTTATTTTCGCTGAGACACAGCCAACCCTTGACGATTCGATAAATCACCCAAATCGCATTGGCGACCAATACGACATAACCCACAAAGAAGAAGGCTGTTGCGATCCCGACCACTCCCCAGAGCAAGGCGAACCAGAAGATCCGGGTTTGCCAGCGAAAATGGCTTTCCAGCCAGGTGCCACGGACCTCGTCGCGCTTCACGCAATTAATGACCACGGCGGCGATCATCGTGATACCGACGATAAAACCCGCAGCTTGTAGCGCATACACCACGGTCGCCAATTTTTTTTTCGCGGCGTTAGATTCGTCGTGAGTTGCAGCTGTATTTTCCATGGCGCACTCCGCATTTAATGGTAAACCGAGTCGGCGGGTACGCTACCATGCGATTTCGCTGACTAGAATTTTCAAAAAAAATACACTCGATGCAAACCGATGAACCCACGTAAGACACTACGCGCAAGGAAGCCTAAAACCAGGTTTAGTTCGCAGCGCGATAGACACTATTCGAGGTCCCCGATCCCTCTGTGATCGCTCGACCCGTCGAGACCATGTGCTGTAAATGAGCGAGCACGGACATTGAGGCCGCCGGATGCATGCGAGGATCGATTTCCGAATAAATTACGGCGACCATTTCAGGAATTCGGCACAGCCCTCGGTGTAAACACACTTCGATTTGCCGCTCACGCGCGTGACGATGTTCGATCAAGGCGCCAACAAATTTCGACGGCGCGCGAATCGGATTACCGTGCGTGGGATACATCACCTGGTCGTCACGTTGGTGAAGTTTCGTAAGACTCGCGAAGTACTGGGCCATGTCGCCGTCCGGCGGCACGATCACGGTGGTCGACCAACCCATCACGTGGTCACCGCTAAAGAGCGCACGCTCTTCGCGTAAGCCGAAACACAGATGATTCGAGGTATGGCCGGGCGTATAAACGCACTCGACCGTCCAGCCTTCGCCCTTGATCACATCACCGTCGTGGAGCTCGATATCTGGACGAAAATCCATGTCCCCGCCTTCCTCAACCGCGACACCTTCACTGCGTTTCCCCGCACCGTGCGGGCCAAAGCCATAGGTCCGTGCGCCAGTCGCCAATTTGAAAGGTGCCGCTGCGGGGGAATGATCGCTGTGGGTATGCGTGATTAAAATATGAGTCACCGTCTCGCCTGTTAAGGTCGACTTGAGCGCCTCGACATGCTCGTCAAGCAAGGGGCCTGGATCAACGACCGCGACCTTGCCGCGTCCGATGATATAAGTGCCAGTCCCGTGAAAGGTGAACGGGCTTGGATTACGCGCCAGCACGCGGCGGATGAGGGGCGAAATCTCGACGGCCGCAGCGTACGGCGACGAAAAATCGCGATCGACCGGCAGCACTGGGAGCACCACGCCAAGATCGGCAGCCTTGTGAGTTGTAGTCAAGCGAATACCTCGCCGCGAGTTGAAGAACACTTGGGCCAATTGTGAAAATCATGCCGTCAGCTGTCGGTAGCGCGCGCGGGATCCTCGTCTCGCGCATAGGGTTCGTGCAAATCAACCGGGACGCCGCGTCGGCGCAACCGGATATTGAGCGCTTCCACCGCAAACGAAAACGCCATCGCGAAGTAGATATATCCCTTTGGCACATGATGCCCGAAGCCATCCGCAACCAACACCATTCCAATCACGAAAAGGAATGACAATGCCAGCATTTTGATAGTCGGGTGGGCCGCCACAAAGCGACCGATCGCGCCCGCAAAGACCATCATCAGGCCGACCGAAACTACCACAGCCGCTACCATGATTGGGAGTTCATCAACGATGTCCACCGCGGTGATAATCGAATCTAGCGAGAACACCATGTCGATCACGATGATCTGAAGGATCACCGCGGTGAACGTCGCACGAACGGCGGTGGAAGCATGTCCCTCGGCGCCCTCGAGGAGCTGGTGGATTTCAATAGTGCTCTTCCAGATCAGGAATAACCCGCCGCTCAGCAGAATAAGATCCCGACCCGAAAATTCCTCAGTCAAAAGCGAAAACAGCGGTTGAGTCAGACCCACTATCCACGATAACAAGAACAACAACCCGATCCGCATGAACATCGCCAGAAAAAGACCGATACGACGTGCGATCTCGCGCTTCGCCAAGGCGAGCTTGTCGACCAGGATCGAGATGAAAATGACGTTATCGATCCCCAGTACCAGTTCGAGCGCAGTTAGGGTCAGAAACGCAATCCACGCTTCAGGTCGCATCATTAATTCGAGCAGTTGCAATCACTATCATGGTCATTGATCCCGCCGCCAGCATAACGCGCCCTCGTGCAAACTGGGAGGCAACTATCCGACTTCGTAGTCCATACTTGCCAACGGTACGGAATGCGCGGCATGCTGTTGTGGTCGACGTTCCGATTTTCGTTCTTTACGCATTGCACCAGGAAATTTTTGACCTATGAACCATTCGCAACTGATCTCGTTATCGGCCTCGTTAGCCGCAGCGGTAACGCTTGGTACCGCCGCGTATGCGGCGGACACCGCGCCGGTGACGGCGCCAGCCTCCGCACAAACAGCGCCGTTAGTGACGGACGCGGCGTTCGTCGCGATAGATGCGCAGATCGCTGCCGCGCAAGTGGATAAGACGGCAACCGACTGGAAGACCTCGTTGTCTCTTCCCAAAATCGTCACGTTCGACGCATCAAAAAAATATTTGGCGCACATGGTCACGAACAAAGGTGAACTCGTGATTGAGTTCAAACCCAAGATTGCGCCCCAGCACGTGACGAATTTCATGTACCTCGCGCGACTCGGGTTCTACGACGGCCTACCGTTCCATCGCGTCATCCAGGGCTTCATGGCCCAGGGGGGCGATCCACTTGGGAATGGCTCAGGCGGACCGGGCTACAAGTTCGCGGGTGAGTTCGAAGCAAATACGAAACATGATCGAGCCGGGGTCGTCTCCACCGCGAACGCCGGCCCCAATACAGACGGCAGCCAGTTCTTCATCATGTTCAACGCCTATCCGAGCCTTGACATGAATTATTCGATCTTCGGACAGGTGATTGAGGGCTTGGACGTACTCGAAAAAATCGAGGCCGCCGGTAACCCGGGCGACGGTCCTCCATCGGAGCCGTTGAACATCGTGAATGTGACTATTGAAGTCAAGTAACGCCCTCAACGTCGCGGTTTTGTAGCCGCGTCGTCCTTGCTGGTACTCTTCGCTCCACCAGTTGCCGCCCGCATGAAGGATTGAAAGGCCTCTAACCCCTGGGCACCCCAAGGCGCCCAGGTTTTCAGAAGCTGCTGCGGATCGGTCGTCGCGAGCGCCTGCATCAGGCGGCGTTGGATCTCGGCCATCACTTCAGCTTGAAGCGGTTCTAGATCCGGTAATCCCATCCCAGCGCGGGCTTCGGCCGGAGTACAGTCAATTTCGATCGTGATTTTCATCTTCGAAGCCTCGTTAGGTCGCCTGAGCACAGAGAACCGACTCTACAGCCGGTGACGGCTCGCCGCTAGACGTGTCTACCCAGCTTGGTCTCCTCGATAAACGGGTATAGTTCGTCCTCCTTTCATCAGCAGATCGAGATACCAAGCATGATTCACAAGATGGTCGTCCAGTTCAGCAAGCTTCTAGGCAACCTAGTGCCGATCCTCGACAAAGCCGCGGCGCACGCGGAGGCGAAGAAATTCGAGGTAGAAGTACTCTTACAAGCGCGCCTCGCGCCAGATCAATTCAATTTCATTCGTCAGATCCAGATTGCCTGTGACACCGCCAAGGTCGCGGCGGCGCGACTCGCCGACAAAGAGCAGGAGGTGCCACCCCACGCCGATACCGAACAAACGGTGGCGGAACTCAAATCGCGAATTAACAACGTGATGGCTTATCTAGGCACGTTTTCCGAAGCGGACTTCGCCGACGCGGCGCAGCGGCGGATCACCACGCCGCGCTGGAAAGGAAAATGGCTTTCAGGTGAGGAGTTCCTGTTGCAGCACGCGATACCGAACCTGAATTTTCATGTTATCACTGCTTACGCCATCCTGCGGCACAATGGGGTCGAGATCGGGAAAAAGGACTTTCTGGGCGAGATGCCTTACAAAGAATAGCGCGGCTTTCGGTCGCGGGACTCTCCGCGAAGTTCAGGCAGTGACACGGCGCGGGGCGGCCTTCTCCAAACCGCGCGATTGTAGATACTCGTCGTAGGTGCCGCGGAAGTCGACGACGCCTTCCGCGGTCATTTCGATAACTCGCGTTGCGAGCGACGACACAAATTCTCGATCGTGACTCACAAAAATCAGCGTTCCCTCATAGTTGTCCAGCGCCAGATTCAGTGACTCGATCGACTCTATGTCCAAATGGTTGGTCGGTTCGTCGAGCAAAAGGATGTTCGGCTTTGTCAGGATAAGTCTCCCGAACAGCATCCGTGCCTCCTCGCCGCCGGAAATAACTTTCACCGATTTAAGGCTGTCGTCCTTGGAAAATAACAATTGCCCTAGTACCGCGCGCACCCGCTGATCGTCATCGCCTTTTTGCCGCCACTGGTTCATCCACTCGAATAAATTCATATCGTCGGCGAAGTCATTGGTACGGTTCTGCCGAACGTAACTGACTTCGGAATTCTCAGACCACTTCACCAATCCTCGATCGCACACGACGCTGCCTTCGAGACAGTTTAACAACGTGGTCTTGCCGATCCCGTTCTGGCCGATGATTGCGACCCGATCACCCACCACGATTATCAAGTTCAAGCCTTTGAACAAAGTTTGGCCATCGAAGCTTTTCGCCAAGCCTTCCACTTCCAGTGCATTACGGTGCAGCTTCTTGCCTTGCTCCAATCGAATATACGGATTGACCCGGCTTGAGGGCTTCACGTCTTCTAGTTTGATTTTTTCGATTTGGCGGGCACGCGAAGTCGCCTGTTTGGCCTTCGAGGCGTTCGCCGAGAAGCGACTGACGAAATGCTTCAGGTCTTCGATCTGCGTGAGCTTTTTCGCATTGTTATGCAGCATGCGCTCGCGCACTTCGGTCGAGGCCGTCATGTAGTCGTCATAGTTTCCCGGATAGAGGCGCAATTCGCCGTAATCCAAATCCGCCATGTGGGTACATACGCTGTTCAGGAAATGGCGATCGTGCGAGACGATCACCATAGTGCATTCGCGGGCGTTGAGAATTTCTTCGAGCCAGCGGATTGCGTTGATATCCAGGTTGTTCGTCGGTTCATCGAGTAACAGGATATCCGGCTCGCCAAACAGTGCTTGGGCGAGCAGTACCCGCAGTTTCCAACCCGGTGCCACCTGACTCATCGGGCCTGTGTGAAGTTCGATTGGGATCCCCAGTCCCATCAACAATTCACCAGCGCGCGCTTCGCAGGTATAACCGTCGAGCTCGGCAAACTGGATTTCAAGCTCAGCCACCTGCATGCCTTCGTCTTCACTCATGCTGGCCTGCGAATAGAGGCGCTCGCGTGCTTCCTTGACCCGCCACAAGGTCGCGTGCCCCATGATCACGGTGTTCAGAACCGTGAATTCCTCGAAGGCGAATTGGTCCTGGCGCAGAATGCCGAGCCGCTCGTTCGGGTCGAGTGAGACATTGCCGGCGGTGGGCTTTAAATCACTCCCGAGAATTTTCATCAAGGTCGACTTGCCACACCCATTGGCCCCGATCAAGCCGTAACGGTACCCGTTACCGAATTTGACCGAGACATTTTCGAACAGCGGTTTCGCACCAAATTGAATGGTGACATTGGCGGCAGACAGCACGTGGGAATTCCAAAAATAATTGAGGGGTGAACGATCGATGCGGGCCGTGCGGCTCGCGGGGCGCAATCATAGCCGTGTTTACGCGCTGCTGCGATGCAAAATCGCGTTTATTTCGGTATTGGACTAGGGGATGTGCGGTTTCATGACTGAAATTCGGTGAATCGGCCTCATCGGCACGCCTCTTACGGCGTCAACATGACCTTGCACGCCCGCTTATCCGTCTTGAGCGACTCAAACACCCCGGGAAACGCGTCGAAGCCCACCGTCGCGGTCAACATTGCTGACGGGTCGATCCGCTCGCGATCGAGTAGATCGATCGCGAGTTCGAAGTCTTGGCGGCGATACATGAAGACGTAGTTCACGGTGAGTTCCTTGCTGATCGCCTTCACCGGCTCGATGTGGTCGGTCGCCATGCAGACCCCAACGATAATGATGCGGCCACCGGCCGGCGCATAATCCATGGCCAACTGCTGCATCCCGGGCACCCCGACACATTCGAAGACCACGGCCGGGCGCGTGCCTGCGATGCGCTTGAACCGTCCCACGACCTCTTCGCGATCGATCGCAATCGTCGCAGTCGCACCGAGGCGCTCGGGTACTTTGTCGCACACGATGACGTGGCGTGCGCCGAAATAGCGGCACCACAGCGCGGTCGCTAAGCCAATTGGGCCGGCACCGAGAACGAGCACGGCGTCGCCGGCCACGAGGCGTGCCGCATTGACCGCATGTAATCCCACCGCCATGGGTTCCACCAGTGCACCACGTTGCCAATCAACCCCGTCGGGCAGACGCAGTGTCTCAGCTGCCCCTATCCGTAGGAATTCGGCATAGCCACCGGGCAGATTGCCTATGCCGGTGTAACGGACCTGAGCGCAACGATAGCCTTGTCCCGCCAGACAGGCGTGACACCCTCCGCAGGCGATGTACGGCAGCGCCGTAACACGCTCGCCAACCCGCCAGGAAGCTGCGGCTTGTGGGCTGACCTCGACGATTTCGCCGGTAAATTCATGCCCCATCACGCTCCCACGCGGTAACGGGGACATCCCGCCGGCGGGGGAGTGCAATTCCGCCATATGAAGATCCGAGCCACAAATCCCGCAGCACTTCACTGCGATTAACAGTTCTCCGATCCCTAGACTCGGGCCCGCCACAGGTTCGATCGCAAGTGGTTCTCCAGCGGCGCGGAATACTGCAGCTCGCATCGACTCGACCTAGGTTCGTGGTTACTTGGGGCTGCTCACGATGGTGGCTTCGTCGTCGAAACTCAGCACCTTGTCGAAGAATGCCAGGGTACGTTCTTTCGCCGTCAAGGCGCTGGCCGAGTCGTAACTCGCGCGCTCATCGCAATTAAAGCCGTGATCAGCGTCGTAGACGAAGATCTGCACTGTCGGTTGGGCTTTGCGAATTGTCTCTACATCGCTCATCGGGATATGTGCATCCCGTTCGCCGAAATGCATCATCACCGGACAGCGCGGCAGGCGCGTCGCTTGGGTCGCGATCCCACCGCCGTAGTAGGCCGACGCCGCCGCGACATTGCGCAGCTCACACGCTGACAACCAGGTGAGCAACCCACCGAAGCAATAGCCGACAACCCCAACTTTGCCGTGCGCCGTCATGGCCTTAATCGCTGCTTGCACGTCCAACAATGTATTCGGCATTTGAAGTTCTTTGAACGCGATCCGTAAGCCCTTGTCGAATTCCACTTGGTTGGTGTAGCCAAGTTCAACATTGGGCTCCGACCGATCGAAGATCTGTGGCGCGATAGCGGCATAGCCTGCCGCGGCGTAGCTATCGACTACCGCGCGGATGTGCGAGTTGACCCCAAAGATCTCCTGAATCACGACAATGCCACCTTTCGCGTTGTGCGCGGGTAACGCTTCATAGGCACCGAAAGTAAAGCCGTCTGTCGCGGTAAGTTGTCTATGGCCCATCTAGGTGCTCCTCGTGAGTTGACGTGTATCTGATTTGACCAAAGCTTACCGCCAGAGATCAACTAGCGCGCGTCGAATTCCGGAGGTTCGCTGAGGTTAAATCCAAGTCCCGCTCCGCTATGACTTGAGCCTCGCGTGCCCCGCCGGCGGATTCGCCCAGCAAACTGGCTCCTCGCCGCGACGCAATCGATTGATATTCTCAACTACTGCCCGTCCGATCCCGGTCAGACTCGCGTCGGTCGCTCCTCCAATATGTGGGGTCGCAATGACATGCTCATTAAGCAGGGGGTCGTCGGGATCAAACGGTTCGTGCCAGAACACATCAAGGCCCGCACCAGCGACCCTGCCCGTGCGCAGCGCTGCGAGCAGCGCCGCGTAATCGATCACCGGGCCGCGTGCGATATTCACCAGATAGGTCCCCGGCTTCATGCGTGCGAAGACCCGCGCATCGACTAGCCCTATATTCTCGGGCGACGCCGGTGCGGCAATAACCACGTAATCAGCTTCGCCGATCACCCCTAACAGGGATTCAGTCCTGACATGCAAATCGACCCGCACCGCAGGATCTCGCACGCGAACACCGCACGGCCCCTGGCGCGATACCGCGATAATCCGCACCCCGAAACCCGCAAGGCGGCGCGCGATTTCCTGGCCGATCCCGCCGTACCCTAATAGAAGCACGGTGCGTCCCCACAGGCACCCACCTAACGGGGAGCCGAAGCGCTTTTCGCGAAACCTCTGCTGCGCCAGCGGGATATTGCGCGAAAGCATCAACAGATGGGTGATGGCAAGTTCCGCCACCGATTCCGCGTTGCCCGTGCCAGCGCTGGGGACATTCGCAACCATTACACCGGCCTGGGTGGCCGCTGGAATGTCGACGCTATCTAGCCCAACGCCATACTGTTGGACGAGCTTGAGTCGCGACCCGATAAATGAGGCCGCCGGGATGGGCGCAACAATGGGGATCAACACATCAACCTCGTTCGCGAGTGCTACGACTTCACTTGCGCTGCATTCGAGTATTTCATCTTCGGGTAGTCCGTCACTGAGTACTTGCATAATCCTGGTGTAGCCGCGGCTGCAGAGTCCTATACGCATCGTGATGTCACCCCGTGATCAATATTGTTTAGATAATACCGTCTCTTGCACCGTGCTGGTGGCAACGAATGTCTCGCCGCAGGGCGAAAGTTGCCGTGTGCAACCCGCTTGGCCACAACCGCGCTGTGCTCTACGCTTAGCGACCGCCAATTGAGTTCGAGTTCCTTATGACCGCGATGACTTCAGGCCCCACCTCGCATACTTATTTTTCCCAGCGCCTGCGCCTGCACTACGTAGACTGGGGCAACCCGAGCGCGCCACCGTTGCTACTGGTACACGGCGGGCGCGACCATTGCCGTAACTGGGATTGGCTCGCGTTGGCGTTGCGGGAGGACTGGCATGTCATCGCCCCGGATCTGCGTGGGCACGGGGATAGCCAATGGTCGAGCGAAGGCAGCTATCGCATGGACAGCTATGTCTATGACCTCGCGCAGCTCATACACCAGCGGCACCTCTCGCCCGTCACGATCATCGCGCATTCGTTAGGCGGAAACATTGCCATACGCTACACCGGGATCTATCCCGCTAACGTGCGCCGACTAGTCGCCATCGAAGGGCTTGGTGCATCACCGAAACTCGCGCAGGAGCGCGCGAAACTCACGCTTGCTGAGCGCCTGCGGGCGTGGATCGAAGAGCAACGTAATTTTGCGGGCCGCTTACCGCGGCGCTATCCGTCGATTGAGGAGGCGTTTAAGCGCATGCAGGAGGAGAACAAACATATCTCGCCGGTGCAGGCACGGCACCTGACTGAACATGGAGTCAACCAGAACGAGGATGGCACCTTTTCCTGGAAATTCGACAACTACGTGCGTTCATGGCCGGCCTATGACATGGCTGTTACAGAACTCGAACAACTGTGGGCAGCGATTACCTGCCCGACATTGCTCGTCTACGGCAGCGAAAGCAGTGCATCGAATCCAAGTGCGGATGGCCGCGAGCGACATTTTCAAAACGCAACCGTCGCCACAATTGAGGGTGCGGGACATTGGGTGCATCACGATCAATTTGAAAAATTTTTAACACTCGCCCGAAATTTCATCGAACGCTGATTCTCGCGCGCTTCGTGTGCGATGCCGCACCGAGTCGCTCTATTCAAGTGCACGCGTCGTCGCTTGCATAACTCAACACACCTCATTTCCCTGCTAACACGATTGTCTCTGCAACTGGCTCATATCTTGGTCCGCAACAATTCAGGTCACACACCGTAGCTAGTGGGTTGATCCTTAGAGACATCACGAAGTCTCAACCGCGTCGCTACGTGCTCTCTATGCACGGAGCGCGCTATACGCGGATCACGGTAAACGTGCTGGGATCCGTGCTTGAATGTTGGAACAGCGGAGGAGAAAACAACGGAGAAATCTAGGACAGGCATCGAGTAAGAACGTCCAAAGGGTCAAATTTTAGTGCTGTCGCTAAAATCGAGGGGAATTCATAGCCTACTCGTGCGCCGCCTGAAGGTTGAACTCGGCGCAAAGACGATCACGCGGCAACGAAGCACGTGGCCTGAGTAAGCCGCGGAAATGTGCTGCTGTTGCCAGCAGTG
>SHZM01000031.1 GCA_009692265.1 Gammaproteobacteria bacterium | reverse complement strand
CCTGCAACTGGGCCGGCGTCACTAATTGTTTGTCGTTCATATCGATCACCATGCCTCGCATCATGACCGAACCCAGCTACCCCTTCAGACTCATACTCCGTTGGATTCACGCCCTTTGTTCAGACTCATACCCCATTGGACAAGGCTTCCACGTGACCTAGAGGTGGCCTGCGCGTTACAGTTCTCTCCACACCGATTTAAATTGCGGAGCTCCTTGACATGACCCACCTTGGACGATTTACCCCACCACCGAGGCAGGTCGTCCTCTACGGTGTACCGGTGGCAGAGGCGCTCGACCAAGAATTGAATCGACTTGGCGCAGCGCGCATTGTGTTCGTCACCAATTCGAGTCTGGCGCAGTCCGGTGGGCTCGCTGACACTGTCACTGCTGCCTTAGGCACCAGGGCAGTCTCGCGGGTAATCGGGATCGGCGCGCATTCGCCGCGACGAGATGTCATTCGGATTGCCGACGCGCTGCGCGAACACCGGGCCGATGCTGTCGTCGGTTTTGGCGGGGGCTCGGTGTGTGACGCAACGAAAGTTGCCGGTCTCGCGCTCGCAAATGCGGTGAGCACGCTTGATGGCATTACGTCGCTGCGCGCGCCGGCGCCGCACACGAAGGCACCCGTCGTACCCTTCGTCGCCATTCCCACCACGCTCTCCGCCGGTGAGTTCACCTGTTACGCGGGGGTGACCGACGAGCGGATCCAGCGCAAGGAATTGTTCTGGCATGCCGCAGCCGCGCCGGACATCGTGATCCTGGACGCGGCGATGACTGTGGCGACTCCTGCGCGGCTGTGGTTTGGTACCGGGATCCGAGCGCTCGATCACGCAGTGGAAACCTGGTGCTCGATCAATGTTTCGCCGATGGTCGAGGCGACCTCATTGCATGCGTTGCGTCTCCTGGTCCCCGCCTTGCGCGCGTGTCAGCAGGACGAAAGTGCGCTCGCACCGCGCCTTGAAGCTCTCATCGGCGCTTGGTTATCAATCCAAGGCGTTGCGACGGGCGTTGATCTCGGCGCGAGCCATGGCATCGGCCACATGCTCGGTGGCACCGCCGGCATGCCGCACGGCGAAACTTCGTGCGTGATGTTGCCGCATGTCTTGCGTTACAACTCGGCAGTCAACGCGGAACGCCAGGCGAGTTTGGCGGCTGCGATGGGAAGTCCCGAGATCGCAGCGGCGGACATTTTGCAAGCACTCGTCGCGAGCCTGGGTTTGCCGGGCCGACTGCGCGATGCGAACGTGCCGCGCGATCTGCTACCACGCATTGCCGATGAGTCAATGCGCGATATGTGGATCCCGACAAATCCACGTCCGCTGACCGAATCCGCGCAAGTGCTCGCCTTGTTAGAAGCCGCGTGGTGATCCAACGATGAGCATGCAATGCGGTACTCGGCAATTCGGATGTCTGGCGTTGATGCTGTTGATAAACGTCGCTCGCCCACTGCTCGCCGATGACGTCCGGCTACTCGCGGCGCACCGCGATCACGACAACTGGCTGACCTACGGCCACGGCTACGCGAATCAACGCTACAGCGCGCTCGATGACATTAACAAGGCGAACATCAAGAACCTCGCCCCGGCCTGGATTTTTCAGACGGGAATCGTCGGCACCTTCCCAACTAATCCGTTGGTCGTGGATGGCGTGATGTATCTAACCACCCCATTTAACCACGTGATCGCGCTCGATGCTGGCACCGGTGCGCTCCTCTGGCGATACGCGCACAAGCTGGTCGAGGAAAAACTCTGCTGCGGTTCGCATAGTCGCGGGCTCGCGTGGGCCGAGGGACGTCTGTTCATGATTACGGCGGACGCGCGCCTGATCGCGCTTGAAGCCAGTACCGGGCGAGTGGTGTGGGATATCCCGGTGGTCGATCCGATGACCGGTGATCCAGCGGATCTCGCCGCGCTTGAACACTTCGACCCGAAACATCGCGAGGCGTTCGATCGCGCAACCCGCTTTGCCGGCAACATGGCGCCTGTCGTACACGACGGCAAAGTATTCATCGGCGTTAGCGGCACCGGCTACAGTGCGGTACTGGCCGACGCCGAGCAAGAGTCGGCTTCGGTGCTCGGCAAGGCAGGCGTGCGCGAAGGTCTGCGGGCCTTTCTGACCGCTTATAGCGTGAGCGATGGTCAGCTGCTGTGGCGTTGGTATTCGACTGCCGCGACGGGCTGGGAAGGGGAGTTCTCGGCGACGACTGCGTTTGGTGATCCGCTCCCGCGTGATCTCACCCGCGAACGCGCGGACGCAGCGAAGTACCGTGAAGCCTGGAAGACCGGAGGTGGCTCAATCTATTCGTCGCCCTCGATCGATCCAGAACTCGGCATGATCTATTTCGGCACCGGCAATGCCTCACCGGGTCACGCCGATTACCAACGCCCGGGCGACAATCTCTACACCTCCTCGATTGTGGCCCTGGAGATCGCGACCGGAAAACTGCGCTGGTATCACCAGCTCGTGCCGCACGATATTTGGGGTTATGACGTCGCATCACCTCCGGTGCTAATTGAACTCACCGGCGACGCCGGTCAGCCAGTACCTGCGCTCGCGGCAGCCTCGAAATCGGGCTGGGTCTATGTGCTCGACCGCCGTACCGGCAAAGTACTACGTCGATCACAAGCCTTCGTGCCTCAAGGCGCGCCGATGTTCCAACGCCCGACGCAAGACGGGATCAATATCATCCCCGGTGCCGCGGGCGGCGCGAACTGGCCACCGGCGGCGTTCAATCCCATCACAGGTTTGGTGTATGTTCCTGCCACCCACAACCCGACCCATTACCTGCTCAAACGAGACGCTGCCGGCCACTCGACGATCGAATTGAGTTTCCCCGACGGGGTCGAACGCTCTGGGACACTTTCCGCGATTAGTCCGAGTGACGGCACGCTTAAATGGCAACTCAAAACCGACCTCCCGTTAGTCTCCGGGGCACTCGCTACGGCCAGCGGTCTTGTGTTCACAGGTGAATCGAACGGCGATTTCATTGCAGTCGATGCGAGCGATGGAAAGCGCCTGTGGCGATTCGCGACCGGTGCTGGGGTGAACGCACCGCCGGTTACGTATCGGGTGAATGGCCGACAGTTTGTTGCGGTCGCCGCCGGTGGGCACGCATTATTTAATTTTCCGCTGGGAGATGCGGTGATCGGTTTTGCGTTACCGAAGTGAACGGAAAGGCTATAAACCTGCGCTTGGCCTCCTGCAAACAAAGCGACTTGGTCTGGCCACAACGCACCTTATAATAGACGGGCCAGCTGGCCTGAGTAACCAGCCTTTTCCGACATCGCTAGCGTCGCGTTAATCAAACGAGGTGAACCATTATGAGCTCCGACATCAACAAAAAACTCATTGCCGATACGTAGGGCGCCGTGAGCAACGGCGACATCGCCGGTTTCATGAATAACCTGGCTGACGATGTGACCTGGACCTTCTTCGGATCACATCGCTTCGCGGGTACGTTTAAGGGCAAAGAAGAATTAGTTGCCAAGTTGTTCGCGCCGCTCGGCGAAGTGCTGGATGGCGGAATTAAAGTGCAGATAGAGTCAATGACAGCCGAAGGCGACCGCGTGGTACTGGAAGCGCGCGGTGAGGCTAAAACGAAATCCGGCCAGCGCTACGACAACAGTTACTGCATCGTCGTGACCGTGCGCAACGGCAAGGTCGCGCAGGTACGCGAATATCTCGATTCAGAATTGGTGACGGCTGTATTTAGAAAATAGCGCAGGCGTAAAATCTTCCGAAATTCCCAGGCCGCGCTCCTGATCCACACCTTTCGTAACGGAGAAGAATGTCATGAACCCAACCGCAGAAGCAGCTTTCACGCAGTCCGTTATTGAACGCCTGAAGGACTGCGAAGACCCGCGCTTCAAGTCGATTATGAATTCGCTGGTCACTCATCTTCACGCCTTCGCGCGCGATGTACGCCTGACCGACGACGAATGGATGTGTGGGCTACAGTTCCTCACTGAGGTCGGCAAGGCCTGCACTGAAACACGTCAGGAATTTATTTTATTGTCCGACACCTTAGGCCTCTCCAGCCTGGTGCTTGAGATTAACCACCCGCCGCTAGAGGGGACATTGGAAGCGGCGGTGCTCGGACCGTTCTATTTAGAAGGCTCGCCGGAGCGACCGCTGGGCGCGGATTTAACCGATGGCATGCCAGGTGAGCCGACGTTTTACTCAGGGCAGGTTGGAGATGCGAGTGGGGTTCCGATCCCGGGCGCAACGCTCGACATCTGGTCTTCGGATGGTGTTGGCTTCTATGACGTGCAGTTTCCCGGGCCGCTAGTTAAACGCGGTCGCGCGAAAATCAAAACCGACGCGAGTGGGCGTTATCACTTTCGCTCGATCAAGCCCGCCGACTACCCGGTGCCAACCGATGGTCCCGTTGGTCGAATGATGCGTTACCAAAAACGGAGCCCACAGCGTCCAGGTCACTTGCATTTAATTGTCTCGGCACCTGGCTTTGCGCCGGTGGTGACTCAAATCTTCGTCGCCGATAGTAAATATCTCCATGACGATGCAGTGTTCGGCGTCAAACAATCGCTTGCAGGGCAGTTCTCGCGACACCCTGCGGGAACGGCGCCGAATGGCGAGCCAGTGCCGGTGCCGTTCTATACCGTGAACTTTGATATGCGCTTATTGCGAGCCTCATGACCGAGCTAGCGGCGCTAACCGCCGCCGAGGTGCTCGCGCGGTATCCAGCGCATGCGGATACGCTACCGAGCCTGGTAGCCAGCCGGGTCGCGATCGTGCCGAACGCGCCGGCACTGCGTTTCGGCCCGCGCGAGTACGTGTATGCGGAACTCGCGCGCGGAAGTGCCCTAATCGCGGGTCTGCTGCAAAAACACGGTATCGAGGCAGGCGTGCCGGTTGCTTTCGTCGCCACCAATAGTGACCTCACGGTGCTGAGCTTTCTCGCCTGCGCGCAGCTCGGCGCGATGTTTGTACCGATGAATGTCGCGCTCACTGATCCCGAATTATCGTTTGTGCTTGGGCACTCCAAACCACAGGTGATCTTTGCGCGCGAGCGGGACCTCACGCGACTGGGTGGTCTAGTCACTGCACTCGGCATCCACGCAACGTTACTCGCGCTTGAGCCTATGGGCGTTGACTCAAGCGCGGCAACGGAGGTTCTCGTGCAACTTTCGGCGATGAGCGAGGAAGCGGGCACCGCGGCGATTGCGGCGGACTCACCGTTGGTCGTGGTCTACACCTCCGGCACCACGGGCTTTCCGAAAGGCGTCGTGCACAGTCACCGCAATTTTGTGTGGGCAGCGGAAGCCTTTGTCGAACGCATGCAGCTGCAACCTGATGAGCGATTACTCACGGTCTTGCCGTTCTTCCACATCAACGCGTTGTTCTATTCCCTCGGTGGCGCGCTCGCGGCTGGCGGCAAGTTGATCACGGCGGATAGCTTCAGTGCCTCGCGGTTCTGGGACGACGCGACCGCGGTTGGCGCGACTTTGTTTAACACGATCGCGGCCGTCGGCGGGATTTTGTGTAAGCGTCCGCGCGCGGAGTACAACCCGAACCATCGCATTCGGAAAGTGTATGGAGGCCCAATCAGCCCGGACGTCGATGCAGTGTTCCGCGCTGATTTCGGAATTCAGAATTTAATCGAGGGCTATGGGATGTCCGAGATCCCGGGTGCCTGTAACAACCCGTATTTCGGCCCACATAAACTCGGCAGTATGGGTAAGCCCGCACGGCACCCGCGTATTGCTGGCACTTTCGCCGAAATGCGGGTCGAAGACGATGCAGGTAACGTTGTCCCGACAGGCGTTGTCGGTGAGCTTGTCGTTAAGACACCGATTCTGTTCAAAGGTTATTTACATGACCCGGAGCAGACGGCGAACTCGTTTCGAAATGGCTGGTTTCTAACTGGCGATTTAGTTCGCGAAGATGAAGACGGATACTTCTATTTCATCGCCCGCAAGAAGGACATCATCCGCGTGCGCGGCGAAAATGTCGCTGGCGCGGAACTCGATCGGGTGTTGGGAAATCACCCCGCAATCGCCGAAGCAGCCACCATTGGCGTGCCGAGCGCGCTGGGTGAAGAGGATATTTTTGCGGTACTCGTCGCGCGCAATCTTCCGCCGAGTATTTCCGATCTCACCGCGTGGTGCACGCAGCACCTCGCCGCGATTAAATGCCCCCGCTACTGGCGGTTTGTCGACGAATTGCCTCACACACCGTCGTATCGAGTCGCCAAGCATCGTCTGAAATCGGACCCAAACCTGTTCGCCGGCGCTTACGATGCTAAGAATTCGGAGCGATAGCGCTTCTAGACCACACCGACCTAGTGTCGATGTTGCTACATCACACTAATCGCTGGACTCCATGGGCCTATTCGCGCCATATCTTCTAATCAGCATCTCGGCGTTGGCGGTGGCCTGCGCGACACCATTTGTCACCCAGCCACTAGTGAGTTGTGAGAGCGGCGACAGCGTGATGATTCGCGACGTGCTGTTTTTTGGTCGTTACCGTCCAGGCGGCGAAGTCAGCGACGACGAGTGGAGACAGTTCCTAGATGAAGTTATTACCCCGCGCTTTCCCACCGGGGTAACGGTTATGGACGCGCGCGGGCAATGGCAAACCATGAATGGCGTGATTGAACGCGAGCCATCGCTGGTCGTCATCCTGATTCATGCTGGGGACGAAAGCAGCCGTCGTAAAATTCAGGAAATCTCCGCAGTCTATCGGCGCGACTTCGAACAAGAAGCAGTGCTCAGGGAGCGAAGCCACACCTGTGTGCGGTACTAATTACGCGAGCACCAAACTTTCAATGGCCCTGCTCACCTATGTCGAGCGGCATGGGGGTTTTCCGCTGCGGGTGCAGGCAGTGAATTGGAGGATAGCCGTGAGTGCGGAACAGCATCGAAGTTGTACGAGAATGTTTACGGCTTTCCTTCCAGGAGATCGATCATGCTGATGGCAATAATCGAATTCGAACTGAATGATGGCGCGGACGTCGAGTTTCGCCAGCTCATCGAGCAACTGTTACCGAAACTGGCAACCATCGATGGGTACCTCGGCGCATCTCCCGCCGCGAGTCTTTCGCATCAAGGGCGGATGTATGAAATTTCGTATTGGCGCGATGCGACCGCGCTCGCCAGATGGACGGCAGACCCGGACCATGGGCACGCAATGAAGCGAGGTCGGGACTCGCTGCTCAAGTGGTACCGGATCTGCGTAGGCGAGGTGGCCAGAGATTGGAGCGTTGGTCCGATTCCGGAGGATCTGATGACGAGTGACAGGATCCGACTGATGCCTGGGACTGAGCGCAGCAGGTGATAGGCAATATCGTCATGCGCTTTGGCTTCCATGGCGAGATCTTGTGCGAGCACCCGCAATTGTGAGGAAAGCTGGAAAAAGTGGACGCCATCGTTAGACTCCTCGTTGAAACGCAATTTAACCCCAACTATCGGGCGATGAACCTGTATGGCTACGCTGGAGCAGGCTGCCGCAGAGAAGGCGGAGTACAACTTTGACCAATAAACACCCTTGTGCGGTCATCGGCACCACGCTTACGTTTACTTATTTTCAGCATCCTGGCCTAACAGTTCGTTGCAACCGACCGCCTGCCGCAGGGCCTGCGCTCAATCGTTAGGCATTTGCCGGCCCCGGCGCGTGGAGAAAATCTCGATGCGAAACCCTCGTCCTATTACCGAAGTCCAACTACGCCTCGTAAAGCCGGGCCTGAGATTGTTTACCCGGCTCCACGTATTTTTCTACAAATTGACCGGCGGACGGCATTTCAACCGCATGGGCGGCGGTGAGATTTGCATCGTAAAGATGGGAGGTGCAAAAACGGGGCAACCTAGAGAATTTCCACTCATGTATGTCCCGTACCGAAATGGCATCGTTTTGGTCGCCTCCTTGGCCGGCGGCCCGCGTCATCCGGTGTGGTATCACAATTTGATCAAGTATCCGCAATTCGAGGTTACGGTCGGGCGTGGCATCCACCATTTCGTTGCGCGAATTGCGAACGTCGAAGGAAAAGCCGTGGTGTGGCCACTGTGTTGCCAGGTATATCCGGATTTCGATCTCTACCAACGCCGAACTCAGCGCGATATTCCGATATTTATCTGCGAGCGTGTAGTCCACTGAACATGGTGAATCGCTTGCACAACTTGCGATGCTAGTTGAGTCCGAGATTCTGGATTAGTGATTTCGCGCCCGAGCAACTTACCGGCGGATATAACCGTCGCCGCTAACTGTAGTTAAGAATGGAAAACACAAGACTCAAACACAGGCTAGCCAAATTCGCGGATCTCGCGGCGCTCCGAGAACTCATGGACGCTGCTATTTCCGAGCTTCAGAAGCCATTTTTAGATGCACAGCAGATTGCCGCGAGTCGAATGATCATGGGACTCGATACTCAGCTTATCGCCGACGCGACGTATTTTATCGTTGAATCCGACGGGAACCTGGCGGGTTGTGGCGGTTGGAGTTGTCGCGCCACGCTCTATGGCGGAGATCAAGCCCCAGGGCGCAGCCCGGCGCTCCTGGACCCCGCGCGCGACTCAGCGCGAGTGCGGGCGATGTACACCCACCCTGACTACGTCCGAATGGGCGTCGGCCGGCTGATCCTTGGGTTGTGCGAGGATGCAGCTCGGCAGGAGGGCTTTGGCAGTGTCGAATTGATGGCTACCTTGGCCGGTGAGCCGCTCTATCTAGTTTGCGGCTATGAGCCGATTGAGCGTTTGAGCGACGATCGAGGTGGGTTCGCGGTGCCTCTAGTGCGAATGCGGAAGGCGTTGTAATGCATCTCGTTCGCGCGTACTTAGCACGTCGAACGATTTATTTTACCCGCTGGCCTTCCCACCGGCTTCGCGTAATAACTCGCGCACGAAGCGCTTGATATGCCGATCGTGTAGCACGAGTTCGCCGCCGGTTTTGACGGCCGCGAGGGCAAGCCGTCCGATTAGCATTAACAGCATTAATTCAATTAGCCAGGCGACGAAGTACGATAAGCGAAAACTTGGTGCTGGACCGACATCCAGAGCGGGAGGCGTCGCTTGGGCATTTTCGATGATGTCTGCCGGACTCTCTGCGCCACTTTCGAGGCTACTTCCGCGACTAGCGCTCGCGAGCGTCTGATCTAAATGCGACCCTTGCTCGATAGCAGTCGCGAAACGTTCAATCTGCGAAGGATCGCGGTACAGCGACCAGGCTTCGGCGATGACGGCGAGCGCGATCCATAATCCGACGATCAACAATACAAACCCTGACGCGCGCACGATGATTTGCGTAAGTTGCGAACCCCGCGCCAAGAGATCTGGGGTTTCTGTTTCTTGTTCGAATTGATATCTGGCCACGCTCAATTTCCTGTCGCTATAAAGCAAGCGCACTTTAATGAACTCATGGGGCTTTCGCCACCTGCTGGAGGTAACAATCTAAGAGGTGAGTGTCGATGTTCCTGATAGCCAAGGTAGAAGATGTTCGGGCATCATCTCGGCGGATGGTTACTAGCGCCACATTATCGCCTGTGTTGACTCGGTTAATCGCGGCTGCGGGCTCACTATTCGCAATATCCTTGGTGGTGTTTTTTCTTTTGCACGTAATTCCAGGCGATCCCGTCGAAGCAATGTTGGGGGAGCAGGCGGGCACTGCGGATCGCGAGGTGCTGCGGCGGGCCCTTGGGCTTGACGTCCCCTGGCCAACGCAACTGCTGGATTACTATCGCGACCTAGCGCATTTCGATCTCGGTGTGTCGCTGTATTCTCAAGAGCCAATCGCAAGCCTGTTGATAGATCGACTCCCTTACACCGTCGGCTTGGCATTGATGGCGATGCTCTTTGCGTTGGTCATCGCCGTGCCGCTTGGGGCGTTGAGTGCGCTTTATCGCGGGTCGCTATTTGCGCGCGGGGTAACGGTGTTTGCGATGGTTGGCACCGCGATTCCCAACTTTGTTCTTGGTCCTATTTTTATCGTGATTTTCGCGGTGATCTTGGGATGGGCACCGATCGGTGGCGCGGAGGTCTGGAACGGGGTGGTGCTTCCCGCGCTAAGCCTGAGTATCGGCTTGTCTGCCGTGATCTCGCAGCAACTAAGTGCCGCATTAACGATGATTTATCGCGAAGACTACGTGCGCGCGGCTTACGCGCGTGGCCTCGATCGACTACAAGTATTGCTCCGCCATGCACTCCGTAACGCTGCGCTGCCTGTAACGACGACTCTTGGATTGCAATTGGGGGCGCTGTTCGGTGGTGCGGTGATTACCGAAACGGTGTTCGCCTGGCCAGGGCTCGGCGCGTTGACGGTCGAAGCCATTGAGCGTCGAGACTACCCCGTCGTGCAGGGATGCGTGCTCTGTATCAGCGTCAGCTACGTGCTCATCAACATGCTCACGGATGGGGTGTATGCCTGGTGCGATCCGCGTATTCGCAAGATGAGCCGATGATGCACCGTTGGTGGATGTTCGTGCTGGTGGCTTGGGCGGTAGCCGCGGGTTGCGGCATTTGGTTGTTAGCGGAGGTGAATCAGGTGGCGTTGGCGCAGATGTTTGCGCCACCACGGCCGGGCTTATGGTTCGGCGCTGATGATCTCGGGCGCGCGATCGGGCCGCGCGTGCTTGCGGGCGCGGCGATCTCCTGCCCAGTAGTGGCTCTCGTTGTCGCGCTCTCGTTGTCGGTAGGCATGATCGTAGGCGTGAGCGCGGCGTGGTTAGGCGGACTCTGGGATCTGATTGCGGTTCGCATTATGGATGTATTTCTCGCCTTTCCAGGAATCTTACTCGCCATCGCGTTGGCTGCGCTGTTGGGTGCGGGCATGGGTAACGTGATCTTCGCGCTCTGTACCGTGGGGTGGGTTGGGTTTGCACGTCTGGCGCGTGCTCAAGTGTTGAGCCTCAAACAACGGGAGCATGTACAGGCGGCGCGGGTATTAGGGACGCCGGATTTCCAACTCCTGCGACGACACGTGGTGCCTTTGCTAATGGGCCCTCTGGTAGTCGAGGCAGTCTTCGCCTTTGGCACGACCATCGCTGCTGAAGCCGGCATGAGTTTCCTTGGGCTAGGCGCGCAAGCGCCGACGCCGTCGTGGGGCAACATGCTGCGCGAAGCAGCGCAATATCTCCTGATCGCGCCGCATATGCTGTTGGGCCCGAGCATTGCGATTGTCTCGCTCGTCCTTGCGATCCAGGCGGGCGGCGAACGCCTGCGCGAAAGATCGCGCTAACCCATCGTCTTAGACCTACCCGCGCGGATCACGAAGCGGGAAATCACTCGCGGTCCCCTATAAGATCGGGCTATGAGCCTTGGTCCGTTAATGATCGACTTAGACGGTCTCGCGTTATCGTTCGAGGAGCGCGAGCTATTGCGACATCCATTAGTCGGCGGGGTCATTCTTTTTTCGAGAAATTATGAATCGCGCGAGCAGCTTACGGCGTTAACAAGAGCAATCCACGGTTTGAGAAGTCCGCGGCTATTAATCGCCGTCGATCACGAGGGTGGGCGTGTGCAGCGCTTTCGCGAGGAATTTACCGCGCTGCCGCCGCTAAATCACCTCGGGCGGCACTATGCACAGAAACCACGAGAAGCCTTGGCGATGGCAATCGATTTAGGATGGTTGATGGCCGCGGAGTTGCGCGCTGCGGAGATCGACTTCAGCTTTGCACCGATCCTCGATCTTTATAGCGCTCATAGCCGCGTCATCAACGATCGTGCGTTTCATCCTCTCCCGGAAACTGTCGCCCGCTTAGGGCAAGCGTACATGCGAGGGATGCATGCGGCGGGGATGGCCGCGGTTGGCAAGCATTTTCCAGGTCACGGCACGGTCGACGCCGATAGCCACCACGAGCTTCCGATAGACCGTCGCGGGCTGCAAGCGATCCGCACCCGCGACCTGCTGCCGTTCCGCTTGCTGATATCAGCCGGCTTGGAAGGGATCATGCCGGCGCATATTTTATTTCCGGCGGTGGATGGCGTGCCGGTGGGATATTCCAAGGTTTGGATCGATGAAATCTTACGCGCAGAGCTTGGGTTCATGGGTGCGGTTTTCTCCGATGATTTAAGCATGTCTGGCGCAGCCGTGATGGCGAGCCATGTTGAAAGAACTCACATGGCGCTCGCCGCGGGATGCGACATGTGCTTGATCTGTAATGATCGCCGCGCGGTCGCGCGCGTGCTCGATCATATCGTCGTCGCACCGAATCCGCTCGCGCAAGTCCGGTTGATGCGAATGCATGCGCGCGGCACTACTTCGATGCCTGAGGTTCTTGCGCACCCGCGCTACGCCGCCGCACGCTTTGCGTTGCTAACGCTGGAACCAGCCCCAACTTTAGCGTTTCGTGATGACACTCCGGCGTAGCCGAGCGTGCGTGTAGTGCGTTTTTCGGTGTTGCTCCTCGGAGTTCTGCTGACGTTCAGGTCACCAGGTTTCGAGTGTCCAAGGTTGCCGGTTGTCCCCCCATCGGGGGCACCGGTACGCTATACGGAAAGTTTATTGTGGGAAGTTACGGGGCCGGAAGAACAGCGGAATTTTCTCTTCGGCACTATCCATCTGGCCGCGGAGATGACGGGTCAACCGACGCCGGCAGTGACCTCCGCGTTGATGGCGAGCACGCAGTTTGGCATGGAAGTCATAATGGATCTCGAGACTCTGATGGAGATCGGAGAGCGCATGCGCTACCCCGACCGAAAAACTTTGCGCGCAGTGCTCGGGGACGAGTTATTCATGCGCGCGATCACCTTGCTGTCTGGCTACGGGATTAGTGAAAGCGACGCCGCTCAGCTCAAGCCGTGGGCTGTATTTACGACCTTAAGTCTGCCGCCTGGTACGCGATCGGCACCGCTGGATATGGTTCTGATGAGCACCGCGCAGCGTACCCGCAAGACGATTTTCGGCCTGGAAACCTTAGCTGAGCAAACGACGATTTTTGAATCGATCGAGATGCAACACCAAGTGACGCTCGTCGCCGAAACAGTGTGCCACTACGAGGTATTGAATCAGATTACAGCTGACTTGATCGATGACTACCGACGCCGCGATCTCCGCGCAGTCTACCGGCATGCCGAGCGTTTTCAGTCTCCTGCGCAAGACCTACTTACTGAAGAGCTGCTAGTCGCGCGTAACCTTCGCCTGGCTCAGCGGATGCAGCGACACCTCGCAGCGGGCGGCGCGTTTATCGCAATCGGCGCGCTTCACCTGCCAGGAACGGAAGGCGTACTGGCGCATTTAGTTGCGCACGGGTATCGCGTGCGGGCGGTGGCAGACTAGGCGTGCGGCATCTAAGCACTATCGAGTCGGTTGAGGGATTTTTAGGTAAAGCTCTAGTACGATGCGGGCCGGTCGGGGGATCCGGAGGAGCGTCGCGTGCGGCTTGCTTTCACTAAAATGCAGGGACTAGGAAACGACTTTGTCGTCCTGGATGCGCGCGTCATTCCTCTCTCCTTGGAGTCCTCGGTATACGCACGACTCGCCGACCGTCGCTACGGGGTGGGCTGCGACCAGATCCTATTCATTGAGGCACCGACCAGATCCCATGCTGATATCCGCTACCGGGTCGTCAACGCCGATGGTTCCTCGGCTGAGCATTGTGGCAACGGTGTACGCTGCGTCGCGCAGTACTTGAACAAACGCGGCGCGGTACGCGATCAGCGTTTGCAGGTTGAAGTAGGCGAGGGTGTTTACGAAATTATATTGACCCCCGAGGGGGCGCGGGTTGAGATGGGAGTGCCGCGCTTCGTTCCCGCGGAGATCCCGCTGGCAGTCAAGGTTGAAGCGGCGAGTTATTCAGTGGAGTTCAAGGGGGTGCTGTGGCACTTCGGTGCAGTCGCGATCCCGAATCCGCATGCTGTGTTTGAGGTGGCAGACGTTTCACACGCGCCGGTCGAAGCCTTAGGCACGCTCTTGCAAGCGCATCCGTTGTTTCCGCAACGGGTCAACGTGGGCTTCATGCAGATCGTCTCGCGTGAACGACTGCGCTTGCGGGTATTTGAGCGCGGTGTCGGCGAAACCTTAGCGTGTGGCACCGGTGCCTGTGCCGCTGCGGCAGTCGGGCGTTTGTGGGGCAGGATAAATGATAGCACGCGAGTGGAACTACCTGGCGGAGAACTTATCATTGAGTGGTCAGGGGCCGCGGATTCCACTCTCATCATGAGCGGACCCGCAAGCGAAGTATTCGAGGGGTCAATAGAGATATGACAGGCCATTTATGAGCGAGAACCTTACTGCCAATACGGATAATCTCAATCCAGACGCGATAGCCACCTATCTGCGTGAAAATCCTTTGTTCTTCAACAACTATCCCAATGTTCTGCGCGAACTTGAGCTGCCGCATTTATCGGGTGCCGCGGTGTCATTGTGGGACCGACAGCTGAGTTCACTACGCGAGGAGCACGACCGACTAAAAGCAAAATTCGATGAATTCATCGTCTCCGCGCGCAGTAACGAGGCGCTGATCCTGCGTATTCATCGTCTGGCGCTGACCTTGATGGAAGCGGCCGGCCCGCAAGCGGTATTCACGGTATTGCAGCAACGCCTTGCCGATGACTTTAATGCCGACCAGATCACCGTGCTTTTATTCGCCGACCCAGCGTTTGTGGATAGCGTGTCGGTGCCGCAATTTGTCGGTGCGAAGTCGCCAAGGCGCGAAGCCTTTGCGAATGTCTTGAAAAGCCGCCAGACTCTTTGCGGACGTTTGACTTATGCGCAGGGCGAAGCGCTTTTCGGACGCACGGAGGTGAGCGGTTCGCACGTGGTATTGCCGCTGGCGACGTCACAGTGGGATGGTTTGATCGTAATAACCAGTACGGATCCCTCGCGGTTCGACGTCAATATGGGCACTGAGTTTCTGGCGTATCTGCGCGATGTGGTGGCGTTGGTTATTGATCCGTGGGTTGCTAAATCGAATTCCACGTGATCACCTTGCTGGACGCTGTTGATAGCACCTCGATCGCGGACTTTATAGCGAGTTTGAGCGGTTCGTCGATCCATACGCAAAAAGCTTATCGGCGCGACCTGCTTCAATTTTTAGGGTACTTGAAGGTCCGTCCGCCGGCACCTGGATTTGTGCTCGATAATCACTTTGTGCGCGGTTACATCGCGAGGCTGCATCGAGGTGGACGGGCCGGCCGCAGTATTGCGCGGGCGCTGTCCGCGTTACGCGCCTATTTCGATTTTTTATGCCTGCGCGGTCGGGCCGATTCGAACCCAACGCATGATGTACGTGCGCCGAAAGTGGCGCGCCGGCTACCAGCCGTGCTTGATGTCGATCAAACGATCCAGCTTTTGGCACGCGTGCCGGAAAATGAGTTAGAGACACGCGATCTCGCTATTTGGGAACTCGCGTATTCCTGCGGCTTGCGAGTGTCCGAAGTAGTCGGGCTAGATCTCGATGCCATCGATCTGGTTGGCGGCGAGGCGCGAATTTTTGGCAAGGGTCGTAAACAGCGGCTCGTGCCGATCGGTGCGATGGCGAACACAGCATTGAGAACGTGGCTCAGGGCGCGCAGTAAGTTGGTCGACGGCGACGAGCAAGCGTTGTTTGTGAATCGACTCGGGCATCGGTTAAGTCCGCGGCAGGTGCAACTGCGGCTCAAGGCATGGGGCGTGAAGCAGGGGCTCCAACAAAATTTGTATCCACACATGCTTCGGCACTCATTCGCGAGTCACCTGTTGGAATCCTCGGGTGATCTACGCGCGGTACAAGAGCTGCTCGGCCATAGCAGTATTCGCACGACTCAGGTGTATACCCATCTCGATTTTCAGCATCTCGCCAAGGTTTACGATGCCGCGCATCCTCGTGCACGTCGCAAACCCGAGTAGCTATAAGTTGGCGTCACCAGGTGCGGAGGCTCGCCGCGACTAAGCCCCATCAGCCCTTAATTGACCGCAGTCAGTGTCATCGACAACGCGTCGAGTGATGTACAATCCGCAAGTCACCATAGCAGTTTTTCCATGAGTTCATTTCACGCCACAACCATCCTGTCGGTCCGACGGCCAGGGCATGTCGTCATTGGCGGCGACGGCCAGGTTTCGATGGGCGATCAAATTTTAAAAGGCAACGCACGCAAAGTGCGGCGCCTCTACCACGAACGAGTCATCGCTGGTTTCGCGGGTGGTACGGCGGATGCGTTTACCTTGTTCGAACGTTTCGAAGCGAAGCTCGATAAGCATCAAGGCAACTTGATCCGCTCGGCCGTGGAGTTGGCGAAGGACTGGCGAACAGATCGCATGCTGCGACGTCTAGAAGCGCTGCTAACTGTCGCGGATTCTGAATTTTCGCTGATTATTTCCGGAACTGGCGATGTGATCGAACCTGAAGACGCGGTAATGGCGATCGGTTCAGGGGGATCCTTTGCGAAAGCTGCCGCGCGTGCGCTGGTGAACAACACCGAATTAGATGCTGCGGTGATTGTCCGCAAGAGTCTCGAAATCGCCTCCGAAATCTGTGTGTATACGAACGCCAACCTCGTTATCGAAGAATTGAGGTTTTGACGTGCAGGCGCCGACTCTTTCCATGACCCTGACGCCGCAAGAAATCGTCGCGCAATTGGATAAGCACATCGTAGGCCAGGACGCGGCAAAACGCGCGGTCGCGATTGCGCTGCGAAATCGTTGGCGGCGGATGCGCGTGGCGCCCGAATTGCGTAACGAGATCACCCCGAAAAATATTTTGATGATCGGCCCGACAGGAGTCGGGAAAACTGAAATTGCCCGACGTCTCGCCAAGCTCGCTGGCGCACCGTTCATTAAGATTGAAGCGACGAAGTTTACGGAAGTGGGATACGTCGGCCGCGATGTTGAGTCTATCGTACGGGATTTGGTCGAGGTCGCGCTGAATATGACGCGTAGTGAGGCGATGGACGCTGTGCGAATCAAGGCAGAAGACGCCGCCGAAGATCGTGTGCTGGACGTGCTGCTGCCTCCGCCGCGCGCTTTCGGCGAGACCTCCGCGGACGATGAATCTTCGACTCGTCAGCGCTTCCGCAAAATGCTGCGTGAACACCAACTGGACGACAAGGAAATCGAAATCGAATTGGCGCAATCGCCAATTGGGATCGAAATCATGGCTCCACCAGGCATGGAAGAAATGACGAGCCAGTTGCAGGGTATGTTCCAGTCGCTCGGTTCCAGCCGCAAGAAGCCGCGGCGGCTGAAAATCGCCCTGGCGCTGAAGCTCCTGGTCGAGGAAGAGGCGACGAAGCTCGTCAATGACGAAGACATCAAGACTCGGGCGATCGAAAACGTCGAGCAAAATGGAATCGTGTTTCTCGATGAAATCGATAAAATCGCACGACGCTCGGAAGTCAGCGGGCCCGATGTCTCGCGCGAGGGTGTGCAACGCGATCTGCTACCGCTCGTGGAAGGTTGTGCGGTGACGACCAAGTACGGAATTGTGCGTACCGATCATGTGCTGTTCATCGCTTCGGGCGCGTTTCATTTGGCCAAACCTTCGGATTTGATTCCCGAGTTACAGGGACGCTTGCCGAATCGGGTGGAGCTAACATCACTGGGAGTAGAAGATTTTGTCCGGATACTAACCGAGCCGAATGCTTCGCTCACGGAACAGTATCAGGCGCTGTTAGCCACTGAAGGGGTCACCTTGAAGTTTAGTGAAGACGGCGTGCGCCGGATCGCGGAGATTGCGCATCACGTCAATGAACGCAGCGAAAATATCGGCGCTCGGCGTCTCCACACCGTGATCGAGCGTTTACTTGAGGCCCTGTCGTTTACCGCACCCGAGCAACCGGGCATTGAGGTAACTGTGGACAATGCCTACGTCGAGACGCATCTGGGCGAGTTATTCAAGGACGAAGATTGGGCGCGTTATATCCTGTAGTGAATGATCCATGGCCACGCATCAACCAACCAATATCCTTCTTCACCAGCATTCGCGCGCGCTAGAGGTCAGCTTCGATGACGGCGCGACCTTTCGCTTGCCGTGCGAGTACCTGCGAGTTTATTCGCCCTCCGCTGATGTACGCGGTCACGGCCCTGGGCAGGGCACTCTGCAACTCGGCAAAGAGGACGTGAACATCAACGACATCGAGGCAGTCGGAAACTACGCAGTGCGTTTATTGTTCGACGATGGCCATAGTACTGGGCTGTACACCTGGGACTATCTATATCAATTGGGCCAAACCTTCGACGTAAAATGGCGGGACTACTTAGCTGCACTTGTTGACGCTGGTCATCCGCGGCGCGACGCTTAACTCACCGCTGACGATCGATGACCGGCGACCCCGTCACTCATTTTGGTTACGAGCAGGTCACTCCTGCTGAGAAAACCGCGCGGGTGAAGAAGGTTTTTGAGTCAGTTGCAGACCGCTACGATGTGATGAATGACCTGATGTCGTTAGGATTGCATCGCTGGTGGAAGCGCTTTGCAGTGAGTATCGCGAGTGCCAGGTCAGGGCAACGCGTTCTCGATCTCGCAGGTGGCTCAGGAGACGTCGCTCGCCTTTTAGCTCCCAGCATTGGCGCAAATGGCGAACTTGTTCTCGCCGACATTAATTACCGTATGCTCGAAGTCGGGCGCGACCGGCTGATTAACGCGGGTGTCGTCGACAACGTGCGAATCTTGCAGGCGAATGCGGAGAGCCTGCCTTTCCAAGACCGTCGGTTTGATCTAATCACGATGGCATTCGGCTTACGCAATGTTACCGCCAAAGATCGGGCTTTAAGCGAAATTTATCGCGTCCTGCGACCGGGTGGTAAAGCGCTAATCCTGGAGTTTTCGCAAGTTCAGAATCCATTACTCGCGCGTGTGTACGACGCGTACTCACTAAAGGTTTTGCCGAAATTGGGCGCTTGGATTGCTAACGACGCCGCGAGCTATCGTTACCTTGCGGAATCGATCCGAATGCATCCGCCGCAACACGAGCTCTTAGGCATGCTGACGAGCGCCGGTTTCGAACGCTGCCGATTTCATAACCTGATGGCAGGAATCGTTGCGCTGCACGTCGGGTATCGATTATGACCTTGGAGGCGCGGGTGGCATGGATTCTGGAGCGAGTCGCCGCGGTGGCGACGCGTGTGGTTGCGACCGATGCGCTGGCGGCCGCCCGTTTACGCGATATCGAAGGCCAAATTATCGCGTTGCGTCTAGCAGGACAGGATGTCTCGTTATACGCGACGGTAGACGCCGGTGGTTTGTTGTTCGCGACCTCGGCACCGCGCGATCCGGATGTGAGCCTCGAAGGAAGCGGGTCGGATTTCATTGCTTTTGCGCGCGCTCGCCAGCGTGCGCAAGCAGCCCCTGCCGGAAAATTAAAGATTCAAGGCGATCTCGCGACAGCGCAGCTCGTACAATCATTACTCGACGATCTCGCCATCGATTGGGAAGAGTTGCTCGCGCAAGCTCTAGGCGATGTCGCAGCCCATCAGCTTGGTCGTGGGATCCGCCATGGTTTGCGATGGTTTTCCGAAGCGCGTCGGGCTTGGACGGAAGATCTTGCTGCCTATCTGTTGGATGAGAAGCGGCTGGTACCAACCTCGCTCGAGGTTACGCATCTGACCCGCGAAGGCATGAACCTCGTTTCCGATATCGAACGCCTTGCCGCGCGCGTGGAGCGGCTACTTTCTCGGCGGGGACAACCGTGCTAGTTAATGTTGCGCGATTCTTTCGCGTACTTGCGATCCAGCGCGTGCTGATTCGACATGGTTTCGACGAAATGTTGTTTGCGACACCATGGCTAAAACCACTGTCCTTCGTGCGAATTTTGTTTCCCTGGAACTGGGTTCGCCATGACTACGCCTCGCGCCCGGAGAGAATGCGTCAGGTTCTCGAAGAACTAGGGCCGGTGTTCGTGAAGTTCGGGCAAGTTCTATCAACCCGGCGCGATTTACTTCCAGACGATATCGCCGATGAGTTCGCGAAACTTCAAGATCATGTACCGGCATTTCCAGGAACTCAGGCACGCGAAATCGTCGAGCGCGCTTATGGACAGTCCTTGGCGACAATGTTCGCGGCGTTCGATGAGAGGCCACTCGCATCGGCGTCGATTGCGCAGGTGCATGCGGCACGCCTGACTTCCGGGGAGGAAGTGATCGTTAAAGTGGTTCGTCCCAATATTCGACGGGTGATTGAACGTGACATCAGCTTGATGCGTGTGCTGGCGAGTACCGCGGAACGGTATACGTCGCAGGGCCGACAGTTGAAGCCAACGCGCGTCGTGGCGGAGATAGAAAAAATAATTCTGGACGAACTGGATATGCTCCGAGAGGCCGCGAATGCTTCGCAATTGCGCCGGAATTTCGCGAGTTCGACGGCGATGTATGTGCCTGAGATCTTTTGGGCATACACCCGACAGAATGTGTTGGTAATGGAGCGGGTAGACGGAATATCAATCAGCGATATTGAAGGTTTGAGGGCGGCAGGCGTCGATTTGCATGCGTTGGCGGCAAGTGGGGTCGAGATTTTTTTTACGCAAGTATTTCGGGATCATTTCTTTCACGCCGACGTGCATCCGGGCAACCTATTTATTCGTCCGGGTACCCCAGGGCAACCGGCGGTAGTTGTGCCAGTGGATTTCGGGATCATGGGGTCGTTGAGCGAATTCGATCAGCGCTACCTAGTGGAGAATTTTTCGGCGTTCCTTGACCGCGATTATCGACGAGTCGCGGAACTCCACGTCGAATCCGGGTGGGTTCCGCGCGAGACTCGGGTAGACGATTTTGAATTCGCGATCCGCACTGTGTGCGAGCCGATCTTCGACCGACCTGTGGGTGATATTTCGGTAGGGCAATTACTGGTGCGCTTGTTTCAGACGGCACAGCGGTTTCACATGGAAATATTGCCGCAACTCCTGCTGCTGCAAAAAACCTTGGTGAACGTTGAAGGTATTGCGCGCCAACTCGATCCAGATTTAGACCTCTGGCGGACGGCACGTCCATCGCTGACTCGCTGGATGAAGGAGCGGGCGGGCCTCGGCAACGCGTGGCGAGAAGCTCGGCACCACATTCCGCGTTGGATTGAACGCCTACCGCAGTTGCCGAACCTCGCCTTTGAGGTACTCGATCGGCTAAAAGAAGGACGGATCGAAGTCGGCACCCGCGATCATGCGCTCCAGGAAATCAGACGTGAGATTCGTGAGGTACACCATCGCCTGGTGCTCGCCGTGATTGGAGTCGGCCTCCTGCTTGCTGCGGGGTTGAGCGGTGGCAGCGAGAGCGTCTTACCTGGGATCTCCATGCCCTTCGTGCGTTGGGTTATTGCCGGCTTCGGGGTTGGCGCTTTGCTCGGCGCAATGATTCGACGACGCGAGGTCTGAGTGCGCGCGCTGGTTTGCACCTCCCGGCTAGCCTCTCGGGGCTACTTCGACGCGGAGCTCCGAGCATGGAGTAGTACCATGCCTTTGAGCATATTCAGCGCTTCATAAACTTCGTAATCGGTCGCGACCAACTCGGCGGCAGGTGGCGGCGTCGGCGACGCAGACTTGTCCGACCCTTTAGTGGGGTTATCCAGATGGCGACTGAGTAGAGCTTCGGTGACGGCACTATCCTCGGCGTTTTCGGTTGCTTCGATTCTTACTTTTTCGATCAGGATGTCAGGCTTGATACCTTCGGCTTGAATCGAACGGCCGCTCGGGGTGAAGTAACGCGCAGTCGTGATTTTTATTGCAGCTTTATTGTTCATTGGCAGAATTGTCTGTACTGACCCTTTGCCAAAGGTCTGCCGTCCCATGATGACAGCCCGTTGTCGATCTTGCAGCGCGCCGGCGACAATTTCGGAAGCTGAAGCTGAGCCTTCATTAACCAGCACAATCAACGGTGCACCATCAATCAAATCCGGTGGCTTGGCATCAAACTGGAGTTTAGCGTCATTGACTCGACCTTCGGTGTAGACAATTTTACCCGTGTCCAAAAAGGCGTCGGAGACCGACACCGCTGCGCCTAGGAGTCCACCCGGGTTATTTCGGAGATCTAACACTAGACCTTTAAGCATGCCGGCATCGGCCTTGAGTTTTGCCAGCTCGCTGATAAGGTCTTCACCAGTATGGCCCTGGAAAGCGGAGATGCGGACGTACCCGAAGCCCGGCTCTAGCATCCGGCTACGGACGCTCTTTATCTTAATGAGGTCGCGAACGAGGGTTATCTCCAAGGGCTTGGCGCTACCTTCGCGTACAAGCGTGAGTTTGATTTTGCTGCCAACCTTGCCGCGCATTTTTTTTATCGCATCGTTCGAGGCCATGCCGCGCACCGGGCTGTCGTCGATGCGGATAATCGTGTCACCGGCCAGGATTCCACCGCGACTGGCGGGTGTGTCATCGATAGGCGCGATGACTTTGATCAAGCCATCGTCGGTTCCTACTTCGATACCCAGTCCCCCGAATTCTCCAATCGTACCCTGCTGCAACTCGTCGTAGGCTTCGGCGTCGAGGTAACTCGAATGTGGATCGAGACCAGCTAGCATGCCCTTGATCGCGTCTTCGAGAAGCTGCTTATCGCTAATTTCCTCCACATAGTCCTTCTTTACCTTATGGAAGATTTCTACGAATACGCGAATGTCCTCAAGCGGCAGGTCTTCGGCAGTTGGCGCGCTTGTCGGGCTAGTCGGTAGCGAACTCGGTGTGGCTTCGGGAAGCGGTGCGGGTTCGGGTGATGGCCCTTCTTGCGCGAACGGTGCAAACGAACACGCGATTGCGAACAACCCAGCGACGCTCGAACGGAAACTAATCATCAGCGTGTTTTCCTCGTGTCTAGGCCGTCGGGCGTCCAAGAGTAGGTGTCCGTCTGCAAGCGCACTAATGAACGACCTGTCATTTCTGTTGGCTGACTCAAACCTAATAATTCGAGCATGGTTGGTGCGACGTCACTCAAGCACCCGTCGCCAACCAACGCGGCCGAACGCCCACAGTAAATCAACGGCACCAGGTTACTGGTATGTGCGGTATGTGGCTCAGCCGATTCCAGGTTATCCTCGCTCGCCGCGCGCATTTGTTCGGCGTTACCGTGATCCGATGTGAGCAATATTTCCGTGCCGAATTCGCTGCACGCGGCGCGAATGCGGCCGAGGCAGTGATCGAGCACTTCAATGCATTTTACGGTCGCCGTAAAATCACCAGTGTGTCCCACCATATCCGCATTGGCAAAATTGCAGATGATCACATCATACGCGCGGTCGGTGATTGCCGCGATTAAACGATCGGTCACTTTCGCTGCACTCATTTCTGGTTTGAGGTCGTAGGTCGCGACCCGCGGGGACTCCACCAAGATCCGGTCTTCGCCCGCGAATGGCTGCTCTTCGCCACCGTTGAAAAAAAACGTCACATGGGCGTACTTTTCAGTCTCGGCGATCCGCAGTTGTCGCAACCCTTTGCGGGCAACAAGTTCGCCGAAGGTCTCTTTGATATCGACGGTAGGGAACGCGACTGGGACTGTGTATTGCGCGCCGTAGTCGGTCATCGCGATGAAATCTGTGAGTCGCGGGATCCGCTTACGCTCAAACTCGCGAAATTCCGTACTGGTGATCGCTGTAGTGAGTTGGCGGGCACGATCGGCACGGAAGTTTGCGAACACTAAAAGATCGCCGTCTTCTACGCGAAGTGGAGGTTCCTTTCCCACGCGGATTGCGGTGGCGTTAACAAATTCGTCGGTCTCACCGCGAGTGTAGGCTTGCTCTAAACCCACTGCTGCGCTCGGCGCAACGTAAGAAGCAGCGCCGTCGATTAATAAGCGGTAAGCGTGCTCGATGCGATCCCAATTTTTATTACGGTCCATCGCAAAATAACGGCCGATAATGCTCGTAATCCGTCCCGCACCCAACTTTATACAGCCTTGCTCTAACCACTCGATTGAAGCAAGTGCGCTAGCCGGAGGGGTGTCACGGCCATCCAGAAAGGCGTGTATATAGACTCTCGAAATTCTGTATCGGGTCGCAAGCTCAACGAGCGCGAGAATGTGCGTTTCGTGGCTGTGAACGCCACCTGGCGACAGCAGCCCCATAATATGTAGTGAGTGATCGCTCGGCAGTCGCGACAGGGCGGAGGTAATAGTCGGATTCTCAAAGAACTCGCCACTTTTTATGGCTTCGGAAATTCGAGTGAAGTCCTGATAGATACGACGGCCTGCGCCGAGATGCATATGGCCGACTTCGGAATTTCCCATTTGCTCGTCCGGCAAGCCTACCGCGAGTCCTGAACATCGAATGAGTTGGTGCGGACATTCGTCCCACAGCTTATCCCACTGTGGGGTGTGTGCCATTCGAATCGCGTTGTACGTGCGGTTCTCGCTATAGCCCCACCCATCCAGGACTATAAGTAACAAAGGATGTTTGACGACCGCCATATTGAACACTATCGACTGTACTGATGAGCTACTTGATGAGGCGGCGGGAGTGTATCATACGGCCGAAATCTCCTTGGCGTAGCAGATCCGAGTCCGTTGACCCGTGGGTCGACAAACTCATGCGTACGCGTGGGGAGTCGGACACCTATGACGTACTCTGAATACCTGCATAAGAAGCGGCTATCGGGCCGTGTTCGAAAAATTTCCGGGAATCACGCATGGCGCAAATACTTGAATTTGTCACGAATCATTTAATGCTGGTCAGCGCGTTTTGTGCGGTCTTGATGGCATTGCTCTGGGCGCTATTGAGGGATTTAGGTAGCAACGCAATTAGCCCACAGCAAGGCATTATGCTTCTAAACCGCGAAGGCGCGGTTCCGGTCGATATCCGAAACGCCGCTAGCTTTCGCGCGGGTCATATCATTAATGCACTAAATTTCGAGCTGACGGAACTTAACGTGTCGCCAAGTAAACTCGATAAGCACAAAGCACAACCGCTGCTTCTATATTGCGATACTGGTGTTTCCTCGCAGAAGGCCGTGAAGCATTTGACGCGCGCCGGATTCTCCAGGGTCCACCAACTGCGGGGCGGGTTATCGGCGTGGCGGAGCGAAAACCTTCCGCTAGAAGTTAGCAAATGATGCGCCCAACTTGTTTCTCCACTTAACGGAATACTACTGATGGCTGCTGAAAACACCGAACCACAAACCGCACAAGCTCCGATGGGGCAGCTCGGAATACAAAAAATATACGTTAAGGATCTTTCCTTTGAGGCTCCGAACTCCCCTGCGGTATTTGCCGAGCAACTCAATCCGACGTTAGATTTGCATTTCGGCAATGCGACGAGCCTACTTGCGCCTGATGTGCATGAAGTAGTGTTGACGGTAACGGCCACCGTGAAGCTCGGCGAGAAGGTGATCTACCTAATAGAAGTGAAACAGGCCGGCATCTTTAATATCACCGGATTTCACGCACAGCACATGCCGATGATACTCGCTACCGCAGGCCCGAATATCTTGTTTCCATTTGCGCGGGAAGCGATCTGCGACGTGGTTACCAAGGGTGGTTTCCCGCAATTGCTGATCGCACCGGTGAACTTCGAAATGCTCTACGCCCAAGAAGTGCAGCGCCGCCGAGCTGCGAGCAGTGGTGAGAAAATTGCCCACTGATTTCGCGCGCTCTATTTGTTGCTTGAATAGCGATGCGGAATGACCGTGCAGGGTGGTAGACCTCTCCTAATCATGGGTGCAGGGGCTTGGGGTACCGCTTTGGCGGTCGTGATCGCGCGTTCTGGTTATCAGGTTTATCTATGGGGACGCGATCCGACCCAGCTAGCCGCGCTCGCCAGCGATCGTGAGAACGCGCGCTATTTGCCGGGCATCGAGTTCCCCTCCACTCTTGTTCCCTTAGTTACGCTGGACGCACTACCAAAGTCGATTTACGCCGCGGTGCTCGCGACCCCTCTACAGAGTACTCGAGTCACGGTACGACAAGCGTTGGAGCACGGCCTTCGGTCGTTCATCTGCCTTGCCAAAGGCATAGAACTTGATACCCAACTTTTAGTGCACGAGATCATTGCTGAGGAGGCTGGACGCGAGGCACCCGTGGCCTTGGTGTCAGGACCTAACTTTGCACGTGAGGTCGCTGAAGGCCGACCTGCGGCACTCACCGTTGCAACTCGCGACGACGCACTCGGTAATGCAGTAGTGCGATACCTGCACGGACCGAGTTTGCGTCCGTATCGGACCGATGACCTCAACGGTGTCGCGGTAGCCGGTGCAGTTAAAAACGTCATGGCGATCGCCGCTGGAATTGCCGACGGTTTGACGCTAGGTGCCAACAGCCGAGCCGCCCTAATCACGCGAGCGCTAAACGAAATGACGCGGTTTGGAGTTGCTCTTGGCGGTAAAGCAGAGACGTTCATGGGGCTCGCCGGATTGGGTGATCTAGTCCTGACCTGCACCGACGATCAATCGCGAAACCGACGCTTCGGTCTAGCATTAGGGCGCGGGGTCGACCCTAGAACTGCCGTTCAAGATATCGGCTTAGTCGAAGGGATCCCGACCGCTGCGGCAGTGATCGCGCGCGCGGCCAGCGTGAAGATTGAGATGCCAATCTGCGCGCAAGTCGCGAGCACGCTGCGCGGAGAATGTACACCAGAGCAGGCGGTCGCCGCCTTGATGCGACGCGAGCTGCCACGTGCTGCGAGCGGCTAACACTCCGTTACCTGTGATAGAGCGGGTTTGATAACGTACTTTCCAGTTGGTCGGTGTCCATCGAGTTCAGCGCAGCGGGCACCCCAAGTGTGGTCGAGCACGCAAGGGAGTCACACTGGCGTAGTGCTTCGTAAAGTCCAATTGCCACTGCATTAGCTAGATTCAAACTTCGGCGCTCTTGCAACATCGGAATCCTGAGTTGGTGTGCAACTGGCAACGAATTGCGAATTTCTGCGGGCAAGCCGCGCGTTTCGGCGCCGAATAACAATGCGTCGCCGGGTTCGAACCGGGCCGAATATAAACTACAGCTACCCGAGGTCGTAAAAGCGAATACTCGCCCAATGACGTGATGCTCGCGAAACTCAGTAAAGGAGCCGTGTCGATTGATTACCGCGAATTCGTGATAATCCAGACCTGCGCGACGCAGCGCACGATCGTCAAGCCGAAATCCCAGCGGTTCAATAAGGTGTAGGCGGGCGCCGGTTGCGGCGCACAGGCGTATAATATTGCCGGTATTCGGGGGAATTTCAGGCTCATATAGCACTACTTCGAACATCGGGAAATCGCAAAATTAATGAACGAGCAATCGACTAACCTAAACTCAAAATTGCAGCTTGAATTTTGTGGGATGCAGTTCGCAAGCCCGCTGGTACTACTGTCTGGATGTGTTGGGTTCGGCGAAGAATATACCCGTGTTCAAGGCTTTTCCAATCGCGCGGTCGGCGCGGTTTGCCTAAAAGGGACCACGCTATCGCCCCGTCTCGGTAACTCGCCGCATCGCGTATTTGAAACTCCGGCCGGCATGTTGAACGCCATCGGCTTACAGAATCCAGGCGCGCATGCTGTTGTCAACGATATCTTGCCGAATTTGGATTTCACGGAGACGCGTTTCATCGCGAATGTGTCGGGGTCTACAGTGGAGGAATACGCGGAAGTTACGCGGATTTTCGATGATTCACCGATCGATGCGATAGAAATCAATATCTCCTGTCCGAACGTCAAGGAAGGCGGTGTGGCATTTGGAAATAGCCCCGAGATGTCCGCGCGGGTTGTCGCCGCCTGTCGCCGCGTAACTCGTAAACCACTTATTACTAAGCTATCTCCAAACCAAACGGACATCGCAGAAAATGCACGGCGTTGTCTCGAAGCTGGAAGCGACGCGTTCGCGGTTATTAACACGTTGATGGGAATGGCCATCGATAGTGAGCGTCAGACGCCGGTTCTCGGTAATAGCCAGGGAGGCTTGTCGGGCCCTGCAATTAAACCGATCGCGATTCTTAAAGTGTTCCAGGTCTATGAAGTCTGCAAAGCGCATCAAATCCCTATAATCGGGCAGGGTGGAGTGTTGAGCGCGGCCGATGCAGTCGAGTTCCTGCTCGCGGGCGCTACCGCCGTTGGAGTCGGTACGGGGTTGTTCTACGAGCCCTTAATCTGTACCGAAATCAACGCGGGGATTGTGGATTATCTCGATCGGCATGGGCTTAATTCCGTGCGCGATCTGACTGGCCGATTACGCTTTAATGCCAGTTAATCAGTGGGATGCGTCGGCTCCAAGCGTTTCATGAATACCCGCATTTCCTTCGCTGCCTGAACGTCACCTCTTGACTCCGCAACCACGATCCCTTTGCTAAAGACTTCGCGTGCTCGCGAGATTTCGCCCTTGCTCGCTAGCGCTTTCCCGAGCAATTTCCACGCGGCGGAATAGCCGGGATCAAATTCAAGCGCGCGCTCGAAGTGTTCGACCGCTTTCTCTGGATCTTCATAGAGGTACGCGTTGCCCAAGCTAAATCTCAAAACCGCGTCGTCGCGACCTGACACGAGTAATCGCTCTAATCCTTCTGTCGCGCGTGGCATCTGTATCGAGGTCGCAGTGAAACTTGAAGAAAAAGTGCGCCTTACTCTTTCGTCGCTTCCTTAATCTGCTTCGGATCGATACCAAGGCTGCGCAGTTTGCGGTACAAATGCGTTCGCTCAATACCTACTCGCTCCGCGACTTTGCTTACGCTACCGTCGTAGATCTGCAATTGATACTGAAGATATGCGCGCTCAAATCGTTCCCTCGCTTCGCGCAAAGGTAGTTCAAACTCGGGTTGAGAGCTCGCATCTTCGCGCTGCGCCCTGACGCCCGTCGCCGCGCTTATTTCAGTAGCTTCAATAGTATCCGTGGTGCCCAGGATCAATAGTCGTTGCACTAGATTTTTCAGTTCACGAACATTCCCGGGCCAGCGATAGTCACGCAGTCGATTCTTTGAAGCTACTGAAAACTCGCGCCGTGGCAAGCCTTCGTTTAACACGAAGTGATCTAAATAATAGATGAGAAGATCATTCAAGTCTTCGAGTCGATCCCTTAAAGGGGGAACCTGAAGAGGCACGACGTTAAGATGGTAATAAAGATCGTCGCGAAACCGCCCTGCGGCAACGTCGGCGGCGATATCCCGCTTGGTCGCGGCAATGATTCTCACATCAATAGAGGTAGCGTCGCGGCCGCCAACCCGTAGCATCGACTGCTGTTCGAGTGCACCGAGAAGACGCGCCTGTGTACTCAGATCCATATCGGCGACATCTTTCACAAACAAAGTTCCGCCGCTAGCCTGCTCTAACGAGCCGTAATTAATGCGACCGCCTTCTTCCGACCCGAAGAGCTCGGACTCGGGGTTTTCGCGCGCGAGACCGGCGATGCTGACGGAGATAAAAGGACGGGATGCACGTGGGCCGTGCTGATGTAGGTAGCGGGCTATTACTTCCTTTCCTACTCCAGACTCCCCGGTTAGTAATATAGAAGTCTTATGTTGTGCAAGTCGTCGACAATTGGCTCGCAGCTGTTCCATTCTATGGCTACGTCCGACCGGTTCGGCGACATTTGCCGCGCTTCGACGTAGCCCCGAATATTCGCGCTGCAAATTCGCGCTTTCGAGGGCGCGCTGAATCGTTAGCAGCAGCTTTGCGATCGAAAGTGGCTTCTCGATAAAGTCATAGGCACCTAAGCGGGTTGCTTCCACCGCGGTCTCCACCGTGCCATGCCCCGACATCATGATCACGGGACCGCCGAGTTGTCGGGTTTCTGACCACTCTTTGAGCAGCGTGATTCCATCTGTGTCCGGCATCCAGATATCAAGTAGCACTAGGTCCGGGCGTCGCAGCCGTCGTGCCTCGCGAGCTTGCGCGGCATTTTCCGCAACTGTTACAGCGAAACCCTCGTCTTCCAGGATCTCTTTAAGCAGGATTCGAATGTCAGGCTCATCGTCAACAACAAGTATCTGTTGGCCGCTCATGAGTGATTCCTATTAATCTCTGAGAGTAAACGTGATGTTGAATTCTGCAGCGGTAAACGAATAACGGCACTGCACCCCGGTAAATCAGCATTGTTCTTGAGGGTGACCACACCGCTGTGCTCCTCTATTATTTTCTTCACGATAGCAAGGCCGAGACCAGTACCGCGCATCTTATTCGTGACATAGGGCTCGAATACAGTATCGAGTATTTCGGCCTTAATTCCTTCACCGCGATCGGAAATGCAAATCTCCACGTACTCGCTGGTCTCCGATGCGAGCAGTTGGGACGAAATATCGATATGCGCCGAAACCCCGACTGGATGCGCTTCCAAGGCATTCTTAAGTAGATTATTGAACACTTGTCGAACGCGACTGGCGTCCACCGAAACCATAGGAAGCTGCGGGCTGAAATTCAGGTCGAAATTGGCCTCGGGGTGTGCGCTGCGATAAAGCTCAACTACGCCGAGCAGTAATTCATTGAGATCGGTTTGTTCTTGATTAATCGCTGGCGGTCGGGCGTAGTCCGAAAACGTGTTAACCATCCGCTTCATTGTGTCGACCTGCTGCACGATGGTACTAGTCAGTCGGTCGAGGGTTTCGGCGTCTGCGGCTGGCAGTGTGCCAAGATACTTTTGCCGAAGACGTTCCGCCGATAATTGAATTGGGGTCAGCGGATTCTTGATTTCATGGGCCAGCCGGCGTGCAACTTCGGACCAGGCGGCGTCGCGCTGTCCCTTAATTAAAACGGTAATGTCGTCGAAAACCACAACATGACCTTGCCTCGCATCCGCTTTAAGTGATAGCGGCGTGCCTCGACAGATGAGGACACGTCGCCCGTCTCGACTGAAAATCTGTACTTCGTGTTCCCAACGTGAAGAAGGCCCGCCGAGATACTTGGAAACGAGTTCTACGAACGGCCGAGCGTGCTCCCGTTCATGGGCGAGTTCCGCGAAGACTCGTCCGAGGATTTCGGTGTTCCCGAGATCTAAAATAACGCGTCCACTGTCGTTTAGTGTGGTGACGATTTGGTTTTCGTCTAGGGCGAGAACGCCCGAGGAGAGCTGACCAAGCAAGGTCCTGACGTACTGATGTTGGTTCTCGATCTCGGTTCGTGCGTTCGCTATACGCTGGGTCATCGCATTAAATGAACTGACGAGGAAACCCATTTCGTCGCTGCTGGTAACGGGCAGCGTTTTCGCGTAGTCCCCACTCGCAACCGCGGCTGTACCGGCTGCAAGATCACTGATGGGGGCCGCGAGACGGCGGGCTGACAGAAAGGCTGCCCACGCTGCAACCGCGATACTTGAGAGCAATACTAGAGTCAGAGTCATAGCGAAACTTAATGTCAATTTATCGCGCAAATACACCAGCTCGTGATACTTCGCGTACGCTGATTCAACGCTCGCGGCTAGTCGCGAGATTTTTTCGGTCAACGGGTACAGAGCATGCAATATTCGCTGTTCGCCGCCAAATGCTTCGTCCGGAACGATTGCAGCAACTCGCACAAAGAATCCTCTGGCCCCCAACGGTTCGAGACCAACATGATTTCGACCTTGTCGTAGCTCTATAAGGATCGCTTCGGAAGACAGTGATGGCACTAAGTCGGTGGCGTTGCTACTTGACTCAATGACGTGCCCCTGCACCGTAGATAATGTCAGCTCCTCCGCCGCGCTTCGCTGGCGCATTAAATCTAAATCTGTCTGAGCCCTATCCCACGAATTTGCGACTACTGTGCTGTCAGGACTTCTTAGCGCACGGAGGTCTAGAATTGCATTGGAATTACTTCCTTGCCCGATTTCTTCAGCAAGTTTTTCAGTTTGGACGAGCAGTTCGCGCATACGAAAATCGAGCGATGTTTTACTAAGATCTAAGGAATCCTCCAAGGCTTGTGAAATCCGAACATCGAACCAGCTATTAACTCCTCGCCGCAGAAAATCGATAGAAAAGCCATACAGAACCAGAATAGGGAACACTGATAAGGCGGTGAAGATCACGAGCATTCGAAGCGTTAAGCGAGCACCTGGTTGCCGACGGCGCAATTGCCCAATCAGCTGTCGCGCCATGATCACGAGTAGGACGGCGAAAGCGAAGAGGCCGATACAGTTGCTTACTAGTAAAACGGAAAACAGTTTCCCGAAGCGCTCCGAGTTTTGGATCGCTGCGCTCATCAAGATAAGCGACACCAACAAGGACAAACTTAGGAGCGAAATCCCGCCGATGACAGCAACCCGCGCGTTCATCGTAGAAGTTCCCAGGCATGCCAGGTACTTTTTAGTCGCCAGCTAGGAGAGACGTAGGCGATTGGTCGCAATGGAGCCGGTAACGATTCAATGTCTAGTTGCGCGCGCGCGCGGCCAACGAGTGCTCGCGCGGGACCGAAGTCGCTTGTCTTGCCAATTGCGATCCTTGACAGGGTACCGAGCACCTCGAGCGCTTCATCTAATGACGGAGACACGACATGGCTGTCGGCAACTGTGTCGGTGACTATGTAGCTGTCGGCTAGTGCGTGGCGCACAAGATTAAAGGTCCTTCGTAGTAATAGCACGTTCTCATCCCAGAGGAAGCGTCGCTCATGCACGATCACAAAATCGTAAGCAAAGGTTAATGGCACTCCACTCTCGACTGCTCCGCGCGCGTCGGCGCTCAGATTGATCAAGATCCTCGCGTCGACGTAATAAAACCCGTCAACCACGTTTCCGCTTATACGTTGAATCGTGACATCGTCCGCACCCGCAGCTAGCCGGACTGATACCAAGCAAATCGCCAGCGCTCGTAAAACCTTAACGTGGACGATCATCACGGTGAGTTACTCACGCTACGCTTGGCTATACGGGCGTAATAGAACCCGTCCATATTGTGGTCGCCAGGCAGGATTTGCCGGCCGAAAGTTGTTGCCCGTCCCCAATTTTCGGTGATTTCCCGGATTTCCGCGGAGTTGTTCTGGGTTTCAAGAAAGGCCGCGATCACCGCGTCATTCTCGACGCGCATCAGTGAGCACGTGGCGTAAAGCAGTTCACCGCCTGGTACCAGCAATGGCCATAACGATTTGATCAATTGTAATTGCTGAGCCGCTGCACGTGGCAGGTCGTCCGGAGTTCGGTGAAGTTTGATGTCCGGATGACGCCGAATGACTCCTAGACCCGAGCACGGCGCGTCCAAAAGTATCCGCTCAAAAGTGCGCCGCGGACGTTCTTCCTTAAGTTGGTTGGCATCAATTCGCCGAACCCGACAATGAAGCCCAAGACGTGAAAGGTTTTCCTCAATGTCTTTCAGGCGTTGCGTGCTGATATCGATTGCGGTTAAGTCAAGGTCTGGATTCATTTCTAGGAGATGCGTCGCCTTCCCACCCGGCGCCGCGCACGCGTCAAGGACGCGGTCTGTCGGAGCGCAATTCAGCAAGGGGGCGGCGAGCTGCGCCGCCTCGTCCTGGACGGAGAGTAGGCCGTCCGAAAACCCTGGCAGCGCTTCAACTGGACACGGCGTTAAGACATGTACACCAAGAGGCGCATATTGGACTGCCCGAGCAGAAATCCCACAGTTTGCAAGGAGTTCCAAGTAGCACTCCCGCGTTGTTCGAGCTTGATTCACACGCACTATAAAAGGCGGGTGCGTATTATTTGCGGCAAAGATTTGCTCGGTAAACTCTGGCCAATCCTGGCTGATCGCGCTTACTAACCAGCCGGAATGGTTCCAGCGCAATTCGGGCTCCGCTGTCGATGAATTTTCGCAGGGAGGATTTCTTATGGTTGACCGCAAGATTCCATTGACGAGGCCTTTAGCCCAACCGCGGTCGAGATCCGCGCAGGCGGAGACCGATTCATCTACGACAGCGTAATTGGGTGTTTTCAGGAACAGGAGTTCGTTTAATCCAGCCAGGAGTAGCATTCTTATCACGCGATCCCGACTGCGTAGCGGGCGCGCCATAAGTCGAGTTAAGAGCGAGTCAAGCTCATAGTACCGGCGAATAACTGTGTACACGGAGTTTTGAATATAGGCGGACGTTGTAGGGTTGGGATTCTTCGCGCGCATGCCGTCGAGGCTGGTGTCTAGTGTATTACCCTCGACGATGACGGCCATCAAGATTTCCGCAATTCGCGCCCGTGGCGACTTGTTCACGGATCACCACGATTAATTTTTTGCCTGTAGCCATTAACAAAATCTCGCACCGACATCGAGCGCTTGCCTTGTGGTTGAATTTGCAGGAGGCGTAACGCCCCTTGCGCCGTCGCAATATCAATTCCTTGAGGGGCGAAAGCTATTACAGTTCCCGGCTGCGCACATGAATTGCTATCGACGGCCGTGGCCCTTAATACGTTCATCGGGATGCCCAAAATCTCGCAGATTACTAGCGGTTCTGGGTTGAAGGCACGAATACGTCGAACCAGGTCGGCTGCCGGCAGTGTCCAGTCGATTTGGCGTTCTTCGCGAGTAAGTTTGGCAGCGTAAGTCACCTTACTGGGGTCTTGGATTACTGGATTAGTTCGACCGTTCACCAGGAGTGTAATGGTCTCTAATGTTGCGCACGCTCCAAGTTCGGCTAGGCTTTGCTCTACTGTTCCACAAGTATCTTGGTCCGTAACAGTGATGTTTTTCGTGAGTAGCATAGGCCCGGCATCTAATTCGGGAACTACTCGCATGATCGTGATTCCCGTCTCGGCATCTCCAGCGATTAGCGCGCGCTGAATTGGAGCAGCGCCCCGCCAGCGCGGGAGAATCGATGCATGGACATTGATGGCCCCTAGTGTCGGAAGGTCTAAAGCCTGAGCTGGGAGAATTAACCCATAGGCGGCCACGACCAATAAATCGGGTGCGTAATTGGCGAACTTATCGAGTACCTCCGGATCGCGCCACGAGAGTGGTTGCTCGATATTCACATTATTTTCAAGCGCGAATTGCTTTACTGCTGACATTCGCGCGCCACGTCCGCGGCCTGCGCCGCGATCTGGTTGGGTGTACACCGTAACAACAATTGTTGAGGGTGATTCGGAGAGCGCTCGAAGCGTTGGAATCGCGAATTTCGGGGTTCCGGCGAATATCACGCGAAGCGGCGATGACGGTGTTTTCAGAGGCAGGTTCTCTTTCATCAAATAACCGGGCGACCGGCAGCGCAGTTTTGATGGTCAGCTAGACGTTCGTTGCTGTTTTTCGAACTTTTTTCGAATACGCGTACGTTTTAGCGACGAAAGTCGATCGACGAACAACTTACCTTCTAGGTGATCCATTTCATGCTGAATGCAAATGGCAAGACGACCAGACGCCTCAAATTCCTGCTTATTACCAGCCAGATCAAGCGCGCGAACGCGGATCCGTTCCGACCGCGTTACCTCTTCAAAGATGTCTGGTACTGACAGGCATCCTTCTTCCGAATTTGCCACGCCGCTTACTTCACGCAACTCAGGATTAATTAAACAGTAGGGATCCTGTTTGTCGTCCGAAATATCAAGCACTATCAGGCGCTTGTGAACATTAACTTGAGTAGCGGCGAGGCCGATCCCAGGAGCTGCGTACATTGTTTCAAACATCGACGCGGCGAGCGCCCGAACTTCGTCGCTAACGTGTGCGATGGTTTGGGCCTTGGTTCTCAAGCGGGGATCGGGGAAATGGAGAATCTCAAGAATTGGCATGGTGCCTGTCGTGATTGGGTGCCGCAACAGAATAGGTCTAAGGCCATGATTTATCAAACTGTTCCCGCTAGAACAGTCCCGATTTTAGGGATCTGTCGAATTTCAGTTTAATTCTGCTAAACTACATGAAGCGTATTCGTTAAGCGTATTGATATGATTGGAAAAATAATCCCGGCGATGTTATTGAGCTTATTCGTCGCTTGGGCTGTAGGTGCCGCCGATGTTGAGCTAAACCCGCAGCATCCAACAAGTTATACCGTAGTCAGAGGCGACACCTTATGGGACATCGCTGGACGTTTCCTACGGTATCCATGGCAATGGCCTGATATTTGGGAAGCAAATCAACAGATTGAAAACCCGCACCGAATTTATCCCGGTGACGAAGTGCATCTATCGTACAGAGACGGCAGACCAATCTTGAGTCTGGCCCGCAGCCGCTCGGTCAAGCTATCCCCATCCGTTAGGGAGTACCAACGTGATGACGCTATCCCGCCGATCCCATTAGACGCGATTCACCAGTTTCTTAGCCGCCCCCGCGTAGTTACGGCATACGAAATCGATCACGCCGCCTATGTCGTTGGAAGTCAGGACGAACATTTAGCGACTGGGACAGGTTACAAAATTTACGTTCGGGGAATCGAGGACACATCGAGCAATCGCTTTTCGATATTTAGAACCGGAGTCGAATATCGAGACCCAGACACGCAAGCTTTACTTGGCTATGAGGCGTTACATATTGCGGACGCTTCGGTCACGAAATTCGATAACGTTTCTACGGCTACCATTACGTGGTCGAATCGCGAGGTAATTAAAGGCGACCGCTTGTTTGTCCAAGAAGCCGAAGAATATCCAGAGTTTGTCCCGCATGCACCAACTGGCGCGATCGACGGTCGAATTATCTCGGTTGTCGATGGCGTATCGCAAATCGGGCAACACAACGTGGTGGTTATCAATAAGGGTGCCACCGATGGCATTACGCCTGGTCACGTTTTGGCAATATTCCAGACCGGGGAAGTCGTGAGAGATCAGCTCGGAACTGAACAGGCGGCTAAGCGTCGTCTAGAGGATTTTCGCCGGGCGGAAGCCGAAAACACGTCTTCGGTTGGGCGCTTTTTTGACAAAGTAGCTAACGATTTTCGGGAATCTAAACAAGCAGTTGATAAAGCCCTCGGCGAGCCTATAGGGGGTACTCCAGTAACCGTCGAGTTACCTGAGGAACGCGCCGGGGAACTCTTAGTGTTCAGAGCCTTCGATGCGGTGAGCTTTGGATTGGTGATGAATACTCAGCGTCCAGTCCACCTTCACGACAAGGTACGCAATCCATAACTGGCAAATCAAGATCAGGGTGTAATACGGATTGAATGTGGCTATGATTGCGCGCGATGGACAAAGGAATGGACATCGAGCTGGCAATCTGCGCCTTGGCGCTGCACGCAGTCCTGTTCCTGAGTCCAAGTTCTCTCACTGATTCGGTCGCACTACTTCGACAACGCGCGCAAAGCGGTGTCCCTGCCTTTAGGCTTAAAAAAACGACTGAAGCGCTTGCGCGCAAACTAGGCGCGGCACCACCAAATTGGCGACTAGCGGAGGCAACCTTAGCTTGGCTCGGGCCAGCGAGAAAGGTCCTGACGCCGCTGCACCCCGACTATCCTCCGTTGTTAAGGACGATTCCGTTCGCGCCGCCAATTTTGTTTGTTGCGGGGAACTCTGCACACCTGTCGGCATCTCAAGTCGCGGTAATCGGAAGTCGCAATTCGACACCTGGAGGCCGTGACTTCGCGTATCAGTTAAGCGCTGAGCTTAGTGGTGCGAAGTTTCTGATTACGAGTGGAATGGCACGCGGAATTGATTCCGCCGCTCATCGCGGCGCAATGGACAAGCACGGCGGTACGCTAGCGGTATTCGGGTGCGGCATTGATCGGATCTATCCGCGACAAAACGCTAGGTTGGCTGCAGAGATTGCTGAATCAGGCGCACTAATATCAGAATTCCCGCTCGGTACGCCGCCTATTGCCTATCATTTTCCATTGAGAAACCGAATTATCAGTGGTCTCGCAGCCGGGACGGTGGTTGTAGAAGCAAATCTTCGAAGCGGGTCATTGATTACGGCACAGTGCGCCCTCGAACAAGGGCGGGAAGTTTTCGCCGTCCCGGGTTCGACTAATAACCCCATGAGTAAAGGGTGCCATGCGTTGATTAAGCAGGGAGCCCAGCTCGTAGAATCGGCGGCCGATGTTATCGCCGGCCTTCCCGCTCACGCCCTTCCACAGTATCTGAACGTTCTCCCGCCGCCGAAGCACCCCGAAGCAGAACGGTCTGAAATTTCGACCGATTCCAACACAGATGCGGTATTAGTGGCGCTTGGACACGAACCAGTTGGACTCGACATCTTGCTCGAGAGGACTGGATTGACGCATAAAATTCTTTCCTCCATCCTGTTGGCGCTAGAGCTTGCTGGACGCGTCCGCACCTTAGAAGGTGGCTATTACGAACGCCCAGTATCCCTCCGACACTGTCCCTAGTAATCCCGGTGGCATATCTCAACCGCGAGGTACGGTGATACCGTGTCGCTCATGAAGTTAGCGCGAACTCGAGTTTAGCACTGGTCAAGTATCAAATGGCAAAAAATTTAATGGTGGTCGAATCGCCGGCGAAAGCAGGGACGATCAAGAAGTATTTAGGCGAAGATTTTGAAGTGCTTGCGTCCTACGGGCACGTGCGAGACTTGCGTCCTAAGGAAGGCGCGGTTGATACAGATAACGAATTCGCGATGCAATATGAGGTGCTCGAAAAGAACAGTAAGCACGTTGACGCGATAACGAAGGCTGCTAAGAAAGCTAAGACTATTTATCTTGCGACAGACTTGGATCGAGAGGGTGAGGCGATCTCTTGGCACCTCGTTGAATTATTAAAGGAACGTGGAGTGCTCGGAACACGAACCGTTAATCGAGTTGTTTTCCACGAAATCACGCAGCGAGCAATTCAAGAAGCAGTCGCTAATCCTCGTGAAATTTCCATGGCGCTGGTCAACGCGCAGCAGGCACGTCGGGCGCTGGATTACCTGGTCGGGTTTAACCTTTCACCATTATTGTGGAAGAAGATCAAACGAGGTCTTTCTGCCGGGCGTGTTCAAAGTCCCGCCTTACGAATGATTTGCGAGCGAGAAGATGAAATTGACAAGTTCATCGCGCGCGAATACTGGACAGTCGAATCAGATTTGAAAGAAGCTGGCCAAACGTTCGTCGCTAAGCTTTCGCAGCTTAGCGGTGAAAAAATCAGCCAGTTCACGATCGATAATGAGCGACAGGCGCATACAATTCGCGACGACTTGCTACGAATCGCGGGCGGCGCACTCATGGTCACTAATATTGATCGCAAGCAGCGCAAGCGAAATCCAGCACCACCGTTTATTACTTCGACTCTTCAACAAGAAGCCGTTCGAAAGCTTGGATTCACCGCACAACGAGCCATGCGAGTGGCGCAGCAGCTCTATGAAGGAATAGATATAGGCACTGGCATGGAGGGTTTGATCACCTACATGCGTACAGACTCACTAAACCTAGCTCGCGAAGCAATCGACGAAATTCGTGCTTACGTACTTGATAGATTTGGTAAGGAAAACGTTCCTACGCGTCCCACCACGTTCAAAACAAATTCAAAAAATGCTCAGGAAGCGCATGAAGCGATCCGACCGACGGCGGTATCGCGGACTCCGAGTGAGGTGAAACCGTATCTTTCGGGTGATCAGTACAAGTTGTATGAACTCATCTGGAAGCGGACAGTCGCATGCCAGATGGCGTCGGCGGTATTGGATTCTGTCGCGGTAGACTTAAGTTGCGGTACCGACGCAATATTTCGAGCAACGGGTACTACCGTCGCGTTTCCCGGATTTTTGAATGTTTATGCGGAAAGTACTGACGATCAAGTCGAAGAAGACGGGGCCCTGCCTCCGCTTGAACTAAATCAACGTGTGCCGCTGTCAGCGATACGCGCCGAGCAGCACTTCACTGAACCTCCCCCGCGCTTTTCTGAAGCCACGCTAGTAAAAACGCTCGAAGAGTACGGTATAGGAAGACCATCCACCTACGCTTCAATTATTTCGACGCTGCAGCAACGAGAATACGTCGAACTCGATAAAAAGCGTTTCCGTCCGACCGACATCGGCCGGGTTGTAAGCACGTTTTTAACTGGTCATTTCAGCAGGTATGTCGATTACCGCTTCACTGCGAATCTTGAGGATGAGTTGGACGCAGTCTCTCGCGGAGAACGTGACTGGGTGCCGGTATTGCGTGCCTTCTGGGCCGAGTTTCATGCAACGGTGCGAGACAAAGAACTTAATGTTTCTCGCAAAGAAGCAACACAATCCCGTGAACTCGGCCTCGACCCCACATCGGGGAAACCAGTGTCGGTTCGGATGGGTAGGTACGGGCCTTACGTGTTATTTGGGACCGCGGAAGACGTGGAAAAGCCTAAATTCTTTGGATTGAAGGCCGGACAAAGACTTGACACGCTCACGCTCGAAGACGCCATCCTACTTGCTCGCCTCCCGCGCGAGTTAGGAGTTACTGCAGATGATCTAAATGTGCTGGTTGGAATCGGGAGATTTGGCCCGTACATAAAGTATGGTGCAAAGTACGTCTCGCTTAAGAAGGAAGATGATCCTTATAGCATCGAGCTTGATCGAGCATTGGCGCTTATTGAAGAAAAGCAATTAGCGGATAAAAATCGAGAAATTAAAACTTTCCCGGACACCGAAATCCGGGTTTTGAATGGTCGGTTCGGTCCGTATGTCACAGACGGTAGTCGTAATGCTCGTCTTCCGAAAGATTCCGAACCAAGCGCATTGACGGTGGAGACAGCGGTCGCATTGCTAGCAGAAAGTAAACCGCGGCGGTCGTTTGGTCGGTCAACACGTGGAAAAAAGAAGGCAACTAATTGATTTCTTTCTTGTAACGTGAGAATCAATCCAAATTTTTCGTCACCGATACAGCGTTTCCGAAACTGACTCAAATATCGGGCGTCCTGGCGCGAAGCGCGCGCCGGTGTGTCGAAGGCCTCAGACCGTCCATGTTCGAAAGCGCCTGTTTCGATTGACACATCTTACTTAAATTACGACAATTTCCGGCTACCGTTTTGGAGGGGTACCCAAGCGGTCAACGGGAGCAGACTGTAAATCTGCCGGCTCTGCCTTCGTAGGTTCGAATCCTACCCCCTCCACCAAACGAGATGGCGGTGGTCGAACCAGTTGGGGCGAAACAGTTGGCGGGTGTAGTTCAATGGTAGAACCTCAGCCTTCCAAGCTGATGGTGTGGGTTCGATTCCCATCACCCGCTCCATACCCTTTTCAACTCCGGTACGGGGTAAAGTTGGTTTCGCGTACGACCCGGTATGGGTTGCCCGGCAAGCGGGCTAAATTTAGGTTGCTGGTAGTTTTTCTTGAAGATTGTAGCGCGTAGGCGTTTAGCCCATATAGCTCAGTCGGTAGAGCACTTCCTTGGTAAGGAAGAGGTCATCGGTTCGATTCCGATTATGGGCTCCACTGACCACAGTCTGGCCCGCAACATCAAAGCAGACTTGAAGTTTAGACAAGACTTTCGTAGGAGAACGGCACGATGTCCAAGGAGAAATTTGAACGAACGAAGCCACACGTTAACGTAGGGACGATAGGGCATGTGGATCACGGCAAGACGACTTTGACAGCGGCGCTGACGAAAGTAATGGCGTCGAAATTTGGCGGTGACGTGAAAGCGTACGATCAAAT
>SHZM01000095.1 GCA_009692265.1 Gammaproteobacteria bacterium | reverse complement strand
GATCACCAACTACTGAAAACATCACCGAGGAGGACAACGACGCAGATAAAACTCTACACTTATCCACAGCCGGCCCTAACCAGTTCGGCTTCCAACCCTGGCTCATTATTGAGTCGGCGCGGTGGCTCAGTTTTAACTCGGCGCCAACAAATATGTACATCGAGCTGTTGCGCCGCCGCTTTCAACGCGATTCCAACCGATTCTGGTCCGAACGGGTTCGCATGATTGACGAGCCCTGCATCGCTGACTAAGTGGCCTATTCTTTGATCCAAAGGGAACAGTTCGCTTTTGCCGCGTGTCTTTAGACTTTCGGTGAAATTGGTAATAGCTAAGGATTCTTCAACTTCGTTCTCTTCTACGAGTGAAAGCTCCATGAACTGTTCGGACACTTGAACCGCGCGTAACTCAGCTTGTGAAACAGTCGTGCAAGCCTCATACCCAGCCTGCAAGCGCTTGAAGAAGTCGCCTTCTATTCGTTGCCGTTTGAGCTTCAGCTCGCGCATTGTGTCGAAATAAAGCTGCTGGCGTTGGGAGCTATCCGCCTTGTTGGCAAGTTCAAAGAAACTGTCGTTGGCCTTGTCGAATAGCAGCTTCAAAAGGAGTGGAAGGCGTTCCTTTACCAGCTTATAGCACTCAGCCAGCAATTGTGCTGAACGCGGCGGAACTAGTCTGGAAACTTTGGCGATATTCGATTTTATAGCGGTCGGCTGCACTAAATCCAGATTTAAATTACTTGTCTCTGCAAAAACTCTCGCTTCGAATTCAAGGTAGTCGACAAAAGTGCCCCGGACGAGTTCGCACCCGACTCTCTGTGATCGCATTCACGATAAGCAATGAACGTTGTGACGGCGCGCGCGTTTCGGAGTGGGGACTCTATACACGGCCATGGAGCACCGGAGTGCTAATAAGAAGGCTGATGAGCACACGATGCTGCTTACCTGCGGACGGAATGTGTTCTAGCAGAGAGTGAATTCAACAATTGATTGGGGGCGTCCGATCGCATAGCCCTGCGCATAGTCTACCCCGATCTGTCCCAGGATGCCGAGTATTGCTTCGTCCTCTACAAACTCCGCGATCGTGCGCTTACCCATTACATGCCCGATTTCATTGATCGAACGAACCATGGCGAGATCGACTGAATCCCTGGCCACTTCGCGCACGAAGCTGCCATCAATTTTGAGAAAATCGACCGGCAGGTTCTTTAGGTAAGTAAACGATGAAAAACCGCTCCCGAAATCATCTAGCGCGAAGCTGCAGCCGCGGTCCTTGAGGGCGCTAATAAAGCGTTTGGCCTGGACGATGTCAGATACCGCGGCTGTCTCGGTTACCTCAAAGCAAATTTTATCCGCCAAGCCGGGCGCGTAGTGATCTAGTTGCTCGGTGATGAAACGTAAGATGTCGGTATCACCAAACGACTGTCCTGATAGATTAATTCCGCTCGAATGCAGCCGTTCAAATATTCGGGCGTTGCTGCTTAGCCATTCCAGCGTGTGCTTGATTACCCAGCGATCGATATTTGTCGCGAGGTTATATCGCTCAGCCGCTTGCAAGAATTCTCCGGGGAGAACGAGCTTGCCATCTTCGTCGCGCATTCTAATCAAGATTTCGTAATGGTCTCCAGCTTGCTCGAAATTGGTGATCGGTGCGATGGATTGCGGAGAGAGCTCGAATCGATTTTCCCGCAAGGCATTATTTATGCGCATCGCCCAGCGCATTTCGCCTTGTTTGGCGAGAACGCAGACGTTCTCAGGATGGTACACATGGGTGCGACTACGTCCGGCATCTTTGGCGGCATAACACGCCATATCCGCCATGCTGAGTGCCGAAGCGACGCCATCGCACCGCTGATCAATTGAAACCAATCCGACGCTCGCGGAGATTCTGTGCGCGGATGATTGCCATTCAAATTGAAACGAGGTCAATGCTTCGCGAATCGCCTCAGCTGTTGCGGTCGCTTGAGCCAGTGGGCAATCCTCGAATAACACGCCGAACTCGTCGCCGCCGATCCGAGCAATGGTGTCGCGCTTGCGGACTACCTGGGTCAGGATTCGGGCCGTCTGCTTCAGAAGTTCATCACCGGCTGCGTGCCCGCAGGTATCGTTGATTATTTTGAACTGATCGATATCAATAATGGCAAGCGTATGTTCGCTGTGGGCGCTTTCGATGACGCGGCTTAGGCGAGCCTCAAGGGTTTTGCGGTTGGCAAGGCCGGTTAGTTCATCGTGCGTGGAATTGAAGGTCAGTTTTTCGGCAAGTGTGTACGTATCATCGATATCTTCGCTGGTCATGAGAATCAGCGTGTCGGCGCCAGAATTTATAACGCGAGCTGTTTCGCGCATCCATATCGTGGTGCCGTTCCTCTTGAGTCGACGAATTTCCCAGCGGTGCAGGCGATCGGGCTGACTAAGCGCGCCATTTAGATAATCTTCGGCTAAGTTTTGATCTGACTCCGCGTAGAATTCGAGTAAGGAGCGGGATCTTATCTCAGTCGGCAAATAGCCTAGATATTGAATGCCGAATCGATTTGCAAATAGCACCTCTAAATTTCGGTTCAAGGTAAAACAAATCATCGGTGTGTTGTCGTATAAATCGTTGAACCGCCGATCAAGTGTGTTAGTTGCCTGAAATTGCCAAGTCCCGTCGATGCGGGGAGGGTTTGCAGGCTCGGCAGAGCGGATCGGGGTCCCGTTCGGGAAAATTTTCAGTACGCGATTGATTGTCGATTCTTGTTCACACAGTCGTCGAGTAGTTTTCCTCAGCGATAACAAGGTATTGATTCGTGCGAGCAAAATAGGAAGTTCCCCGGGCTTCACGACATAGTCATTGGCGCCAAGTTCGAGCGTTCTCGCGATATCTTTTTTGTCATCGCTCGCAGCCAACACAATTACAGGAAGCTGAGAGTCGGAGTACCGATTGCGAACTTGCTTTAAAACTTCGTTGCCACTCATTTCTGGCATTTGGAGATCAAGCAACATGAGGTCGAATTCGTGCGCATCAAGTTCCGCAAGCGCTTTGCGACCGCTTTCGGCTGTAACGACGTGGTAACCCTTCGCGCCTAATCGCATCGCGATCGCTCGGCGAATTGTCGCGTTGTCGTCCACGGCCAGAACAGAAGCCTTTGCTGTTGACACACTGCACTCCAAGGGCGCGCTGTAGGGCTATAGTTTTGAAAGTTATTTCTAAGCTCTTCCTGGGCGAGTAACTCGAATACGAATTGAGTCCTTGCATTCGAGGTACGCAGCACGTCCGATTGCGATAAGAAGCGCTTGGTACAAGCAGTCTTCTTGATGTCGAAAAAAATTCAGCGCAGGGAGAATGTAGGCAGTCGGATCGTACCGAATCAAGAAAACTTTACTTAATCCCGGTCGATTGGAGTACAGCGTATTCCTTTTGTGACCGAGGGCACGCTATTCCGGAGCGAATCTAAACAGGCGTGGCAGTTCCCCTGCCGGCGGCTCGCGGTGCTCTCGATTAATTAGGTGTTGCGCGAAGGCGCTAGAAAGAATCTCTCCGTTCCAGGTTGGAGATTTTTGTTGATACAAGGTCCTATTCAGATCGGAAAGCGCACCCGTTAACGGTTCCGTTACCCGTGCTGCGATGGAGTTCAAACCGTGAGGCCTTTCGGTTGGCCACTTGAGTTCTGCCCAGGATAGCACCGCAGTTCGCGCCGAGCGTGGGTCGTTGGCGCGACAAGCGGCAGAAACTCTCGACTGTGCCTGGTGCATGGACGCTGGATTCAGGACTTTGTCCTCGATCGAATTGGCCGCCGCCCCGGAAGAGCGACGCCACAGGCACCATGCCGTGCACACCCAGCCGCTCACGCTGATTACTGCAATCCAGAACCAGCCGCGCCAGCGGAGGATGCCTGAGCCCGATTCATCTACTAAGAGCGGCTTGTTGGGTAGTTCGATCGACGCGATTGGGACGCTACTCAGCGCAGGCGTCTGAGGCATTGTGGCTGGCTCGTTTGCCCCGGGTGCCGCGCTCAATGTCTGCCCTGGGAGCCGGGCAATCTCCAGCGTGTCGGTGGTCGTGTTCCACCATGGGAGTTCAATCGGTGTGAGCTCGATCGGTCCCGCAAGGGTGGGAATCAATGCGATTTTTTTCTCGCGGATCGCCGTTAGCGTACCGTTCGAAGTGCTGTCCTTGAGCTGAGGCTGATCGGGATATGTTTTTAACGTGTAGGGGAACTCCATCGCGAAGTCCGGTAGTTGCGCGGAGGTAATACTTTCAGCCCAAATAGTCACGGTGCGCGTAACCGGTTCGCCAATCGAGGCAGTTAGCGTCGGCGGTTCCCATACTTCGTTTAGGCGCACCTTGCTCGCCGGGAGCCAGTTGGCATGTGACGGAAAGGCCGCTGGAATAGGTCGCACCGCTAACGCGATCGCAGTTGAGGTAACCCGACGTGTTTTGACTGACTGTCCAAACATGTCAAAGAGCGAAAAACCACGAGTCACCACCTGCGCGGTAACCGTCGCAGGGGCTATTTCGGTATCGCCGCTTACTTGCGGGAAAATGACGAAGCGACGCTCGATTACTTCATACGCTTTGCCATTCTTCTCCATGGAGAGATGGCGATCTTCACCTAGCGGACGCACGATTGCGTCCTTGTTCAGTCGCGGCTCTGACAACGAGGCGTTACTCAATTCGAATCGACGCCAAAGGCGGATGGTGTAGGTTACTTGCTGCTGAACGTACGGATTTCGCGGGGTTGCGTCGACTTCTAGGAATAAACCTTCTTCGTCTGGATCGGTGGAAGTCGAATTTCGCATTCGAATTGTTTGCGGCGGCGACGTCGATTTTCCAATCGTAAGCGCGGGGATTACCAAGTCACTTTGGGTTTTCGCGATCACTTCTAATACCCACGTCGTTGCCCGCGTGTACTTGCCATTAATCCATTGGATCGAGGTTTGACGATTACGCCCTAAAATTTCGACGAGCGGTTCGAGCTCGGCGAACTCGGGTGCGGTGTTGACCTCTCCGCGAACCGTAAACGCGATTCGAAACGATTCCCCCACGGCGGGTAGCTCCGGTTCGACTCGAATATCGACTTCCGCTGCCTCGGCATAACCGGCACTGAAACTTAAAGCAAAAAAGAAATAAAGGCAGCGAATTACCATGGGGTTTCACTCGGTGTTGGCGCTTGGCGCCGGTTGTACTGATAATGAAACTTCCGGCGCAACAGGCCACCAGGATCATCGGGGATCTGACGCAACCACTGCTCGGTCGCCAACGCCTGTTCCTGGTCGCCCGGTGCATTGCTTTCTGCTTGGTCTACGCGTTCCGGTGGGTCCGGCTTGTCGGCGCCTGCGGCATTCGAGCCATTATTTGCTTTAGCGCTCCGATCCTGAGAGTTTTGCTGATTAGATCGTTCGCTGTTGGAGGCGGCGGAATCATCGGAAGTCGCCAGTGGGCGCATACCCGATTCGCTTCCTCCTTCTTCGCCTTGCTGCTCGCCGTCTTTGCCTTGATCGTTTTGGCCACCTCCATCGGGAGGCTCCTCACGCCCGGCTTGGGCTCGCTCCTTTTCTTCGTCTTGTCTGTTCTTCTCAGGTGGATTCACAATTTCCTGTAGAAGTTGTCGATTATGTAGGGCATCAACGTGATCGGGCTCCTCCTTGAGGGCCGAGTCATAGGCCGCGATTGCTTCTTCGAAACGACCAAGTCGCGCGAGGGCATTACCTTTGTTATATAAATCTTCGGGCCCATTGGCGTTGTCCAGCGAAGCGACAACTTCGTCGAATCGGTCCGCACGATAATTCGCCACCGCGCGCCAGCGTGGATCCAGGAATCGTTCGGCGGCGCGCGCGTATTCCTGCGCTTGAAACGCGCGATGAGCCGATTGATCTGGCGTCAGCCACCATTCAGCTTGCGCCGGGCGAATCGCCGTAAGGCATATGGCAATTGCGAGCAGCAGCGATATCCCACGTCTGAATGCCAACGTCGCGTAACCCAACAGAGGAATGAGCAACCACGGTCCGAGATCGCGCCACTGCGAAGCTGTGAATTCTGTCTGAGATGCTTCGCGCCGCTGGTGATCGCGCTCGAAGAACTGAACCAGGGTATTGATGTCCTGGTCGTTCGTGGTTGTTGCGAGGTAAATTCCTTGCGTCATTTGCGCAAGCTCCGTAAGCGCGCCAGCTTCAAGTTTCGAGATTACAATGCCACCGCGGCTATCGGTAATAAAACCTCCCTCTGGCTGCGGTATCGGCGCACCTCCGGTGGTGCCCACGCCGAGCACTGATAGACGCGCACCCGAATCTTTGAGTACGTTTCGTGCCTTTGAGAGCTGGGTGCGAGAAATCCCATCCGTCAGCAGCAACAGCTCCCCAGCCGAATAGCCAGCCTGATGTAAAAGTTCAATTCCCTGTTTTAGCGCGCCAGGGATGTCACTGCCCTGACTGGGCATCAAATCCGGAGTTAGGATCGATAGTTGCCCCTCAACTGTGCGTGCGTCATTCGTGAGCGGGGATACGACATAAGGCTGATCCGAGAACACCGCCAGCGCCGTTTGGCCACCGACCCGGGCTGTTAATAGATCCTTTATCTTGAAACGAGCTCGCGCGATGCGCGAGGGTGCGATATCCGTTGCGTCCATCGAACGCGAAAGATCAAGAAGGATTACCAGTGCCGCCTGCTCACGGAATACTGGCTGTAGTTGACGTTCAATGGTTGGACCGGACATTGCCAAGATTCCGCACAGGCCGCCTAGCGCATAAGGGAGAAGTTGTCGACGGTTACGCTGCCGTTCGTCCTGTGCAACGACGTACGGGATTAACGCGGGGTCGCAGATCTGTTGCCAAAACGCGCTCCCGACTTTGTGTTGCCACAGACGCCAGAACAACACCGCCCATGGCAACAACAAGAGTAGCCAGAGCGGACGCAGGAAGTGAAAGTCGGAGAACGTCATGTCGCGCCTCGTGTATGGCGCCAACCTACGCAGCCGGCACCTAAAAGTGCGATCGCCAGAGGCCAATGAAATAGGGCTCGTTCGGGGCGAAAATGCTGCTGCCCACGCTCAGTTGGTTCGAGTTTATCGAGCTCTGCGTAAATCGCTTCTAGTTCGGAGACGTCACGCGCGCGAAAGTAGCGTCCACCAGTCGCTTTTGCGATCTCTTTCATGGTGTCTTCATCGAGATCGGTCGACGGATTGACTCGAATGGTACCGAAAATTTGCCGAACCAACATTTCGTCTGCACCGATTCCGATAGTGTAAACCCGAAGGCCTGCCGCAGCCGCGAGTTTCGCTGCGCGAAGGGGTTCGACTTGCCCTGAAGTATTAGCACCATCGGTCATCAGGATAACGATTTTGCGATCAACGTTTTGCTCGCGGAGCCGCTTTACCGCGAGACCCAGGGCATCGCCGATTGCGGTACTACGCCCAGCGAGTCCAATCACCGTCTCGTCGAGCAATTGCGCGACTGTTACTCGATCGAAAGTCAGCGGAACGTGCAGATAGGCTTGCTCGCCGAATAACAGCAACCCGATCCGATCGCCTACGCGTCGACGGATAAAGTCGCTCGCCACCGCCTTGGTCGCGACCAAGCGGTCGACGGTTCGTCCGTTCAGGACAAAGTCTTCCACTTCCATGCTCTCTGAAAGATCGATTGCCAGCATCAGATCGCGGCCATTACTGGGGACGCCCACCGGCTCGCCAAGCCACTGGGGATTACTTGCCGCGAATACCAGCAGGCACCATGAGGCAAAGGGCAGCCACCAAGATTGAACACGCATTGGCGAACGGCCGGTGGTACTCGGTAGAGCACGAAAGTCGTCTAAATCCGGCACCCGAAGAGCACCGCGTGTTGGGGAGAAATTCGAACGCGAGTAGCGATGCACCAACCACGGTATCGGTAACGTCGCAAGCATCCATGGCCAAGCCAATTCAAACATGCTGTTGAGTAGTTCTTGTCGCGGGGGGCAAACGCACAAGCAGGTCCGCGATGCCGGTTAGTAATGGTTTGGGTTCAAGCAAGGTTTTGCGATCATACGCTGCAAGAAAAATCGTTCGGCCAAGGCCCACCGTGAAGAATTCTGTCCCGAAATTGTGATTTAAACGGAACAGCCATGCCGCGCCGACCTCCGACATCACCGCGCTATCCGTGGAGACCTGGCTGACTAGTTGTCGGCAGAGCACAGACAGTTCGCGTGCCAAGCGGTGAGAATCCTGGTGCTCCTTAAATGCGACTGCAATTTCACGTAGACGCCGCTGTGCCGCCCGTCGCAGCTTTCCCCGTTGCCACCAATACCGGGTAGTCGACGCGATAGTCGCTGTGGCAAGAATCCCTGCGAGTAGCAACCACCAGCCTGTCGCGAGTGGCCACCAGGAGATCGGAGGTGGGAGATGAATATCATGCAGCGGCAACGCGAGCGGGTCGATCATATCGTGCCTGCGAGAAGGCGCTGCACGCCAAAGAACGCGTCGTCAGTCGTTGGCAGAGTCGCGAATAGGATCTGATGCTCGCGGCAGATTTTGCTCAACTTGGCTTGATTCTGCGCGTGCCGATCCCGGTATGCTCGGGCGAGTTCGACTGTCGTTGCGGGCAGGACATATTCGGCGCGCTTGTTCGTCAACTTCATGGCGGTGTTAAGCATCGGAAGGTTCGCCT
>SHZM01000030.1 GCA_009692265.1 Gammaproteobacteria bacterium | reverse complement strand
GTTGAACAATAAAATCCGTGTGTTGCAGCGTCGCGCCTACGGACTGCGTGACGAAGAATACCTTCGATTGAAGACCCTCACCTGCATGTTGCCTAAGCTTTGACCGAAAAATGATCAAGTTTTACCCACACTAAGTCCGGAAGACCCTAAAATTTAGAACCCCCACTGACTGCGCGGAGACGCCTGATGGACATCACCCCTTATTTGAAACTGTTGCGTGACAAGCTGGGTTCGGACCTCTTTTTCAGTGTTGGCGCACCGGTCAAGATAAAGATCGAAGGTCAGGTCAATTCGGTCGGGGGAACGGTTCTCAGTGGCGATCTAACTAAAGCTGCCGCCTACGGCGTGATGAGCACTGTGCAAATCGAACGTTTCGAACAAACGCTCGAAAGCGATTTCGCAATTTCGCTGGACGATAAAAGTGCGCGTTTTCGGGTCAATGTGTTTCGTCAGCGCGGCGAAGTAGGCATGGTTTTACGCCGTATCCCGTCGAATATCCCGACCATCGATGAAATGGGCTTACCGGAGATTCTAAAATCTCTGGTGATGCATAAGCGAGGGTTAATCCTGATGGTAGGGGCCACCGGTTCAGGTAAGTCCACTACCTTGGCGGCGATGGTGAATGAACGTAATCAGAAAATGGCGGGGCATATCCTCACGATCGAAGACCCGATTGAATTCTCACACCCCAACATTAAATCCATCGTCAATCAGCGCGAGGTAGGTGTCGATACCTTGAATTATCGCGCGGCCCTGCGTTCGTCGTTGCGCGAAGCACCTGACGTGATATTAATCGGCGAAATTCGCGATCGCGAAACGATGGAGGCCGCGCTGGAACTCTGCAACACCGGCCATCTTTGTCTATCGACGCTACACGCGAACAACTCGAATCAAGCGATGGAGCGTGTGATCAATTTATTCCCGCAAGATTTGCACAAACAGTTATTTCTGGATCTCTCCTTGAATGTACGTTCGGTCATTTCTCAACGTCTTGTACAAGGAGTTGATGGGTTTCGGGTAGCCGCGATCGAAATCCTGATCAACACCCCACATATCGGCGACTTAATCATGAAGGGCAATGTTGGCATGCTGAAGGAGGCGATGGAGCAGAGCGGCGCGAAAGGAATGCAAACCTTCGACATGGCGTTATTTAATCTTTTCAAGGAAGAACGGATCGATCTCGAAGAAGCACTCACGAATGCCGATTCGCGCACCAATCTGGAAGCCCGGATAAATTTCGGCTGATCATCGAGAATCGCGTTCACGTCGCGATCGGCTCGCAGTAGACGCTAAACACTTTCCTAGGAGCGCAACATGCGCATCGGTTTTATCGGTATTGGCGCAATGGGCACCGAAATGGTCCGCAATCTCTTGAAGGCTGGGCACACCGTCACGGTGTGGAATCGAACTCCGGCACGGGCCGCCGAACTTGCCGGAGACGGTGCACGCGTCGCGACTGAGGCACGTGAATGCGCCGCGCAGGAGCTGATTATTTCAATGTTGGCGGATGATCGCGCGACTGAGGAAATTATTTTTGCGCCAGAGTTCATCGATGAGATTAAACCCGGCGTAATTCATGTCTGCATGGCGACAATCAGTGTTGGCCTCGCGCAACGCCTCACTGCCGCGCACGCAGCCGCTGGTCTTCACTACGTTTCGGCGCCGGTCTTCGGTCGCCCACCTGCGGCGGCGGCCGCGCAATTATTCATCGTCGCGGCGGGAGACTCCGCGTCGCTGGCGCGACTTACCCCGGTCTTCGAGGTATTGGGACAGCGTACCTTTGTGGTCGGAAGCGAACCCTCGAAGGCTAATGTCGTGAAGGTCTCGGGCAATTTCATGCTTGCCTCCATGATTGAAGCCCTGGGTGAGGCGTTTGCGCTGGTTCGCAAGCATGACATTGCACCAGAGCAATTTCTCGAGATGCTTACGAATTCAATTTTCCCAGCACCAGTCTACAAGGTTTACGGAGGGCTGATCGCCAGCGATCACTACGAACCCGCCGGCTTCAAGCTAAGTCTCGGGCTCAAGGATGTCCGTCTCGCGCAGGCAGCGGCCGACGCGGCGATGGTGCCGATGCCGCTCGCCGGTATCTTGCATGATCAGTATATGACGGCGATCGCACGCGGGTATGGAGAGTTCGATTGGGCGGGAATCGCCCGGCTAAGTGCTGAAGCCGCGGGTCTACCTGTAAGGGGCAAGGAATGAACGACAGCACGAGCTTTACGGGCTCGATCCCGGAGTTCTACGACCGCTACATGGGGCCGGTGATGTTTGAGGACTACGCGCGCGATCTCGCGCAACGGGTCGCGCGCTGCGGTGGTGCGCCGGTTCTTGAAGCTGCCTGCGGCACCGGAATTCTGACCCGTGCGCTGCGCGCCGCGTTACCAGCGAACACCGAGTTGATCGCGAGCGAAGTAGCGCAAGCGATGCTGGCCTACGCGCAAACCACCCTCGGCGCCTTGCCCAACACCACCTGGCAACTCGCGGATCTAATGGCACTCCCATTTACCCCTGCGAGTTTCGGTGCCGTCGCCTGCCAGTTTGGAGTGATGTTCCCGCCCGATAAACCGGCGATTTTTCGCGAAGTACGGCGTGTGCTCAAGCCGGGCGGACGCTTTTTGTTCAACGTGTGGGATCGATTGGAAACCAATCCCTTTGCGTTGACGGTCCATGAAACCTTGAGCGCACTGATTCCGAGTAATCCGCCGCAGTTCTTTACAGTGCCGTTCGCGTTTTGTAATCACGCCGAACTACGTGCTCTACTTCAGGGGAGTGGATTTGATGACATCTCGATCACGACTCTCGCAAAAACGGCTACCAGCCCTAGCGCGGTTAATCTGGCTACAGGGATGATCCAGGGTTCGCCCGTCGTCAGTGCGTTGCAAGATCGCGGTCTCGCGCTCGACGAAGTTATTACCGAGGTCGCGGCAGCGCTGAGCGCGCTTGGCGGTGCCGCACCATTTCAAAGTCCAATGCAAGCCGTGGTGCTCTCGGCGCGCGCGGCCTGAAATACGCCGATGCAACGACCGCGATGCTCCCGCTGATCCTGAAATTCGTTATCAGCGCGATGCTGATCGTCGCGATTAGCGAAGTTGCGAAGCGCAGTACAGCGCTAGGCGCGCTTCTAGCGTCGCTCCCTGTCACTTCAATTCTGGCACTAGGCTGGCTGTATCACGACACCGGAGATTTGGCCGAGATCGCGGCGCTTACCCGCAGCATCTTTTGGTTAGTATTGCCGTCGCTGGTGTTGTTTCTGGTGTTGCCGGTGCTGCTCGAACGCGGCGTACCGTTTTGGTCGGCGTTGGGGTTGGCGTGTGCAGCGACGGCACTGGCGTACGGTGGAATGAGCTGGAGCCTGCCTCGCCTGGGCGTGAGTCTATGACCGAACGCGAGGCTCGCTCGACGAAAGCCGCGCTGTTCTTGCCACCGGCCGCAGCCCTGATTCTGGCCGCTGGTTACCTGCACTGGCAAGCGCAGCAGGCGCGGGATGCGGTGACGGCGCTGTGCGCGCAATTCAATCCTGGTGACACTTCATCGGCGTTTCGGCAAGCGGCAAGCGCCGCTGAACTCGAACTCAGCGAACCTACCGCGGCGACGATCGTCGCGAGTAAAACGATCTATCGGATTGAGCAGGAATCTTATCGTTGTAGCGCCACGCACGATGGAACCACCCTCCGCGCACTTAAAGCCAGCGTTACGACCGATTAGAATCCAAATCAACGAGAGATTTCCCATGCGTGAACAAACGATTGCCCTAATCAAACGCTATTACGCCGCCTTCAATGCCGGCGATATGGCAACCTTCCTCGCGCTGCTGACGGAGGATGTCGCGCACGACATTAATCAGGGGCAGCGCGAAATCGGCAAAGCCGCGTTTACGAAATTCATGCAACATATGAATCGTTGTTACCGCGAGGAATTGGTCGACCTCGTCGTCATGGCCTGCGACGATGGACGACGCGGTGCCGCGGAGTTCGTCGTATGCGGTAGTTATCTGGTTACCGATGAAGGACTCCCGCCAGCGACCGGACAAGCCTATCGTTTACCCGCAGGGGCATTTTTCGAACTTCGTGATGGCAAAGTCGCGCGAATCTCAAACTACTACAACTTGCCGGACTGGATCGCGCAAGTCGGGGCTTAATGCCGAACTCGCTAACTCTCCACACGTTGACTGGCCGGGATCCCGATCTCAGCCGCCGCGTTTCAGACCTCGCGCGGTTGCGCATCACGGTTTTTCGCGACTATCCGTATCTTTACGACGGTTCTCTGGTCTACGAAGAACAGTATCTTCGAACCTACATCGAATGCCCCGAGTGCGTCATCGTACTCGTGTGTGATGGCGCGAAAGTGGTGGGTGCGTCGACCGGTTTACCCTTGGGTGCCGAAACAGCGGCCTGCCAGCGACCGTTCATCGCGAAGGGTTTCGATCCACGGGAAATTTTCTACGGCGGCGAATCAGTGCTCCTTCCACCGTATCGTGGCCGCGGTGTGTATCGTGAGTTCTTTCATCGGCGCGAAGCCCATGCACGTGCTCTCGGCGGCTTCAATCAAATGACTTTCTGTGGTGTCGTTCGATCCAAACACGATCTCCGCCGGCCTCGCGATTACGCGCCGCTCGATGCAATTTGGCGAAAATTCGGCTATACCCAATACCCTGAGCTCACGACGAACTACTTGTGGAAGGATCTCGACGAACCCACGGCGAGTGATAAGGAGATGGTGTTTTGGATGAAACCCCTGAGCTAGAGTCACCGAGCCTGCGCGTTGCCGCCGCGCAGTATCCGATTGAAAACCTTCACACCTGGAGTGACATCCGCACGAAGCTCGAACGTTGGGTCCATGATGCCGTAACCAACGGCGCGAAGCTTCTCGTCTTTCCGGAATATTTTAGTCTGGAGATCACCGCGATCTTTGGAGAAGCGGTGTGTCAATCATTGCCATTATCGCTCGAAAAATTGCAACGCACGCTCGCGGATTTTCTGAACTTGTTTCGTGATCTTGCGCAAACACACCATGTTTATATTTGTGCCGGAAGCTACCCAGTACAAGTCGGCGACGGTCGATATGCCAATCGATCTTATTTTTTCTGGCCAACGGGGCACTGCGAATTCCAAGAGAAGTTGCAGATGACGAGATTTGAATTAGAGCAGTGGGGGGTCACCGCAGGGCAAGGACTCAAGGTGTTTGTTACCGAATTCGGCAAGATCGCGATAAACGTCTGCTACGACAGTGAGTTCCCGCTGCTCGCGCGTCATCAAATTGAACAAGGTGCCGGCATTATTTTAGTCCCCAGCTGCACCGATTCGCTTGCTGGTTACCATCGCGTGCGGATCGGATGTCAGGCGCGCGCGCTTGAGAATCAATGCTATGTCGTGCAATCGCCGACGGTCGGTGACTGTCCATGGTCGGCCGCGGTCGATACCAACATTGGCGCCGCAGGGTTCTACACGCCAGTGGACCACGGCTTTCCTGCCAACGGTCTGCTCGCGCGCGGCGAACTGAATAAGCCGCAATGGGTGTATGCCGATCTAAAACTCGCCGAGCTCGCGCGGATCCGCGCCGAAGGCCAAGTATTTAATTACCGCGATTGGTCGGGACAATATGCTCATCTCCCAAAGCGCTGAAATAGACGCCCCAGATGGAGCCAGGTGGGTAAGACCTGAATTGCGATCGCTCAGAACCTGTGCTCTGATCAGCCAGTAGGGAATCAATCAGAAACAAAAATTAAATCGTAGGGAGAATGTTCATGAGCATGATGGAAGAATTCAAACACTTCGCCATGCGTGGCAACGTCGTCGACCTAGCGGTGGGTGTCGTCATCGGTGGTGCTTTTGGCAAGATCGTGTCATCGGTCGTCGCCGACGTGATCATGCCGCCAATCGGCTTGCTAATGGGTGGCGTCACTTTCTCGGATCTAAAATTTGTCTTGAAAGACGGCATCGGTGAGATCCCACCCGTTACCTTGAATTACGGTTCGTTTGTGCAGACCTGCATTGATTTCATCATCATCGCGTTTGCGATTTTCATGTTGGTGAAAGCGATGAACTCGATGAAAAAAGCCGAGGTTGCCGCCCCCCCGCCGGCGCAGGAAGTGCTGCTCGCGGAAATTCGTGACTTATTGAAATCCCGCTAACCAAAAGTTGATTCAGCATGCCTCACTTCGAAAGCAACGGCGCGACTATTCACTACCGGATTGAGGGTGACACCGGCGCTCCGCTGGTGCTGTTGTCGAATTCACTGGCATCAAATTTATCGATGTGGGATCTGCAGGTTCCAGCCTTGCTCGCCGCCGGCTTCCGGGTGCTGCGGTACGACACTCGGGGTCACGGTGCCTCGAGTGTACCTACCGGCCCTTACACCGTAGAGACGCTCGCCGCTGATGCCTGTGGTCTCCTCGATCACTTGGGCGAAGCACGCGCACACTTCTGTGGTCTATCGTTAGGCGGCATGACGGGTCAAAAATTCGCAACGCTTTATCCCGAGCGATTGTTCTCGCTGGTGCTCTGCGCGACAGCGGCCTACATGGGGCCGCCAGACTTATGGGCCGGGCGAATCAAGACTGTCGAGGAAGGTGGGATGCAGGCAGTGGTCGACACGACACTGTCACGGTGGTTCACGGAGGCTAATCAACAGCGCCTGAAGACTGAAGTGGCCTCTATCAGAGCCGGGATTCTCGCCACTCCAACCGCGGGTTATGTCGGTTGCGGGGCGGCAGTCCGTGACATGGATCAGCGCGAGTCGATTCGTGCTATCAGCGCGCCTACCTTGGTCATGGTCGGTGCCCTCGATCCAGCCACGACGGTCGACTCGGCACGCTTACTGAATGAGCGAATCAACGGCTCGGAGATGGTGATCATCCGTGATACTCAGCACCTGTTTAACGTCGAGGAACCGCGGGAATTCAACGCGGCCTTGGTCGATTTTCTAGTGCGTCACCGGTAACGCCGATCCCTAACCGCAACAAAAGTGTGTGGGCGGTGGTCGGGCGGATCCCACGCGGACGGGTAGCGACTTACGGTCAGATTGCCGAACTGGCCGGCCTCGCAGGATCCAGCGCCGCGCGCCAAGCAGGTTTCGCTCTGGCCGCACTCCAGGACGACACGAAGATCCCACGGCAACGGGTGATCAATGCGCGGGGGCAAATCAGCCCGCGTGGCGATCCCGACCGGGCCGAATATCAACGAATTCTGCTCGAAGCGGAAGGGATTGAATTCGGACTCGCTGGCGAGGTGGACCTCGCGCGCTACCGTTGGCGTCCCAAGGACCCCAAATGAACACCACGCAAGATCTCCCAGCGGCACCGCGCCGCGTTCTGTGGCCGGTACTTGCGTGTGTAATCGCAATCCCTCTCATCATGCACTGGCTACGGCCACCCCATGCCGAGCCGGTTTACTGTGACGAACAGGTACCGCCGGGTGACGACACGGTGATCATGCTGTCGGCGAGCTGGTGCGGTTACTGCGCTCGCGCCCGAAATTTCTTCGTCAACGAAAAAATTGCCTACTGTGAATACGATATTGAGAAATCCACCCTCGGTGCCGCGCGACATCGCGAGTCAGGCGCGCAGGGTGTGCCCGTGATCGTCATCGACGGGATAGCGCAATTTGGTTTTAGCCTGGATGCGATAAAACAAGCATTAGCTGCCCGCTCGGATTTATCAAGCTATCAACACTAAAGCGCAGGCACTAAGTGTCGCACTCGCGGCATCACATCACGCGCTAACACGTGCATGGATTCGCGCCACGCCTCCGGTTGCTCCACATAATCAGTGCCGAGCATCACGAGCGTACCAAAACCGCCGAGTTCGTGATACATGCCCTCAATTTTTTCCGCCACGGTATCCGCAGTGCCGACGATCCAATTGTGTTGAGCGATGTATTCGACAGTGACGTCGCTGTCGGCAACGCCCTGATCATGTTTGAGGAAATTTAGGAAACCGAAGTCGCGGAACAAGGGCAACAAATGTTCACCCCATAGGCGTCCAAGCCCACCATGGACCGCGAGTTTCATCGCCGCCTTATCCGTGTCCGCGATGCAAACTTCACGGCTGACTCGCCACAGAGCGCGGTCGGCACGGCGGCCGGCTGTTGCAGCGCCGGCTTCCACGGAAGCCCAATGGTCGCGGATGTAACCGGTGTTCAAATTCAGACTCATTGGAATGAAGCCGCGTTGCCCGCAGAGCTTTAGGGTGTCGGACTTCGCACTCAAACCCGACAAACTGATCGGCGGGTGTGGCGTCTGCAAGGGCTTGAGGTGAGGCCGCAACGTGCCGTGTGAATTCGGCGCGGGTTTGCGCACGGTCCAATACTTGCCCACATGTTCGAATTCGGCTTCGTCGCTCCACAGACGTAAGATGATCTCCAACGCTTCTTGCAGCATTGAGCGGTGCTCACCCTTCATCCCATCGACATTGAACATAGCCCAGTCGCTCGGTAGGCCACTGGCCGCAATCCCGAAATTAAAACGACCCTGGCTCAGGTGGTCGAGCATGGCTGCGCGATTGGCGAGTTCGGCAGGATGATGATAGGGCAGGAGAAACCCACCGGAGCCCAGACGAATGTGTTCGGTTTCGCGCAGGCTTTGGGCGATCAGGAGATCCGGAGCCGGATGGGGCTCCCACGGACAGGTATGGTGCTCCCCAATCCAGGCTTCCTTGTAGCCGAATTGGTCGGCCCACCGTAATACCTGGAGATCCCACTGGTGGCCGTCGTAGAGTTTTCGCTCTGGCGGATGCGACGGCATGATGAATAAACCTAGATCCATAACTTTTCCTAAAAGATGATCGTCGCGGCAGCAAACACCGGACCATCGACACAGACACGTTTCATGGCGGATCCCTGAGGGGTTTCAATCCGCACAGTGCATCCGGCGCAACCGCCGACGGCGCAGGCCATATTTTCCTCCAATGATAGTTCAGCGGGTAGCGTCAAGCGTGCAGCCAGTGCTTGGACAGCCTTCAACATAGGGGTTGGGCCGCAGGCAAAGATTTCAACGTCTTCCCGCGGCACCCCGCTCGCCTCGATCCACGTTGCGGCGAGCTCGGTCACGTACCCCTCGAAGCATCCAGCATAGCCCTGCAAGCTCGCGAGCCGGCACGCGATGCCCCAGTCTTCCAGCAAGGGCAGCGCGGCGATCACGGCCGCCGGCATGCCTGGCACCATGAGTTGCGAGGGTCGCGGCGAAAACGGGAATGGAACTTCGGAGCCCATTAAAACCAGCGGTCGAACGTCGGCGACGCGCTTCAGGTGCTCGGCGAGGTAAATCATTGGCGGGATCCCAACGCCGCCACCGATTAACAACGGTCGCCGCCGATAGCCCTCAAGTTTGAATGATTGGCCGATCGGTCCGAGCATTTTTAGATGTTCGCCAACTTGGCGTTGGGCGAGCGCCCGGGTCCCAGCGCCCTGTGCCTTGTATAAAATATCGATAATCCCTGTGCCGGGATCCGCGCGCATGATCGACATCGGGCGTCGCATCAGCATTGCCGGTTCACAACGCAGATGGACGAAAGTTCCTGGTCCGGCGCGGGCAGCGATTTCCGGGGCTTTTACTCGCAGGGTGTGCTGCGCGCCAGGGTAGGCACCGACGGCAAGGATCTCGGCGTTCTCATCGATTAGGCGAGCGCGATGGGAGTGATCGAAAGCCCCGTTCATTCCTGCCAACCGTCGTACATCACGGTGCCACCTACGAGGGTCAGACGATTACGGCCCGTGACTTCGGATCCGAGCGCGGGATTATTTTTACCGGCGCTGGCCAAACTTGCTGTCGCGACCCGCCAAGAGTGGTTTTGATCGAATGCGCACAGATCGGCCGGCGCGCCCACCGCGATACGACCACCCGCACGGCCGAGGATTTGATTCGGGGCCAGGCTTGCGGCAATCAAAGCGGTTTTTAAATCAAACGCGTTCTGGGCCACTAAGTCGAGCAGTGCCGGTAGAAAAGTGTCCAGAGTCGACGCACCCGGTTCGGTGAGCGCAAACGGCGCGGCCTTCGCATCGGCGTCGTGTGGCTCGTGATAGGCACTAAACGCGTCGATCGCGCGCTTATTGACCCCGGCCCGCAGCGCTCGCCGATCCCCGTGCGAACGCAGCGGTGGGCGCAGATGAAAATTTGCGTCGAAATCGTCGATATCATCGATCGAGTACAGCAGATTCAAGATGCTGGTATCGGCGGTCACGGCGATGCCCGCGCGTCGGGCGGCCGCAATCGGCGGCAATGAAGCACCGCACGACAAGCGACAAAAATGCGCGCGCACGCCGGTATCAGCAACCAAGGTGAGATCGCGATGCACACCGATAATCTCCGCTGCGCTCGGGATCCCCGGCACTCCTAAGCGCGTGCTCGTCGCGCCCTCATGCAGATGACCACGCCCCAGCCAGTAGTCTTCGCTGTGCAGGAACACCGTCAAGCCGGCGCTTGCCGCATAGGCTAGTGCGTGTTTGAGCACCGCCGTGTCCATGATCGTGCGATCGAGATTCGTCACGCCCACACACCCCGCAGCTCGCAGCGCGTGCATTTCGGTCAGGACCTCGCCCTTTAGGCCCACCGTTAGCGCACCTAAACACAGTACCTGTGCGCCGCGCGCGGCCATGGCGCGTTGTTGTATATGTTGGACTACCGAAGGATTGTCGAGGATGGGATCGGTATCTGGCGTACAGCACAGCGCGGTAAAACCCGCGCGTACCGCCGCGCGCGCTTCGGAGGCGATTGTCGCCTTGTGCTCGAATCCCGGTTCACGCAGGTGGCAGCCGAGATCGACGAAGCCTGGTGTCAGAATCAGACCTTCAAGCCGATATTCACGTTGCGCTTTGAAACCGCGTGGGGCCCGCCCGATAGCGGCAATGTTTCCCCCTTGAATATACACATCAGTGATCTCGTCGAGATCCGAGGCAGGATCAAGTACCCGGCCCTGACTAAGTTTAATGGCTATCGACATCCGACCCACTTAACGCTTGAGTTCCCATCACCATCGCCATCACCGCCATGCGTACCGCGATTCCGTAAGTGACCTGCTGCAGGATGACGGACTGCACACCGTCGGCCACCGCGCTGTCGATTTCCACCCCGCGGTTGATTGGACCGGGGTGCATCACGATCGCGTATTTGTGTGCGAGCTTCAGGCGGGCCGGAGTCAGCCCATATTCGCGAAAATATTCGTGCGCGCTCGGCAGCAGGGCGCTCTGCATGCGTTCCTGCTGAAGCCGCAGCATCATCACCACGTCCACTCCCTTTATTCCTGCTTCCAAGGTGTGAAAGGCCTGCACCCCCATCGCTTCGATCGCTGGCGGGATTAACGTTTTCGGTCCAACCACACGAATTTCCGGTACCCCGAGGATACGCAGCGCGTGTATCTCAGAGCGAGCGACGCGCGAGTGGGCAACATCTCCGACGATCGCGACTTTCAAGCGATCGAAACGCTGCTTCAAACGTCGAATGGTGAACACATCGAGCATCGCTTGAGTCGGATGTTCGTGGCGGCCATCGCCGCCGTTAATCACACTGATATGGGGGGCTACCTGGCGGGCGATGAAATCCGCCGCGCCGCTGGTTTGGTGGCGTACGACAAACATATCGCACTGCATTGCTTCGAGATTGCGCAGGGTGTCGGCGAGCGATTCACCTTTTTTAGTCGAACTCGCTTCAATATTCAGATTCAACACGTCGGCGGACAGCCGCTTGGCGGCGAGATCGAAGGTCGTGCGGGTGCGTGTGCTCGGCTCGAAGAATAGATTCGCGACGGTCTTTCCGCGCAGCAGCGGGACTTTCTTCACCGCGCGATCGCCCAACGGCGCAAAGCGCTCGGCGTTATCGAGGATCTGGATCAGCAGTGATCGCGACAAACCCTCAATTGCAAGAAAATGTTTGAGGCGGCCGTAAGTATCGAGTTGAAGGTTGCCCGCGCGCATCGGCAGGCATTATAGGGGACACCTCGCGATTTTTGAGCGCTATTTCCGATGAATCTCTAATGCCAGCGGATCCGGCCCTGTCAGCTTGGCGTGCTCGCGCGGCTTTAACTTCAAATGCGCGCCGACGATATCCGCCTGAATCGGCAATTCCCGCCCGGTGCGTTCGAACAGCACGACCAGCCGGATCGAACGAGGTCTGCCGTAATCGAAGATTTCGTTCATCGCCGCCCGAATGGTGCGGCCGGTATAGAGAATATCGTCAACCAGGATGAGATCACGGTTATCAACTTCGAACGGCAGATTTGACGGTTCGACTGTTGGATGTACGCCGATGCGGCTGAAATCATCGCGGTAGAACGCAATATTTAGTTCGCCCAAGGGTTCGGCAACTTGCAGCAGAGTCCGTAACCGTTGCGCAATCCACACTCCCCCGGTACGGATGCCGACAAGGGTTGGGTGGAGGATCTCGTCAGCGTCCAGGGCGCGCCGCAGGTTAACCGCAAGCTCATCCACCAGGTTATCGAGGTCGAATTCTCGTTTCATGCGGATGAAGCAGCGTGGTGGTGGGTGTTTAGCCACGTTTCGAGGATGAGGCGCGCCGCCATTGCGTCGATGGCAGAGCCGTTCGTCATGGTCGACGCTACATGCGAGGACAGGCGCTCGTCGACATACAGCACCGGTAGGCCGAAGCGACCCAGTAGACGCCCGCCAAAGCGCTTAATGGCAGCCTCAAGCGGGTGCGCTTGACCGTCCGCAGCGCTAGGCATCCCCACCACCAGGTAATCAGGTCGCCATTCAGCTAACAAACGGCCCAGGACCTGCCAGTCGGGCTGTCCCGCGCGAGCTGGCAAGGTGACCAGCGGGGTTGCGGTCTTGGTCAAGGTTTGTCCAACGGCGATTCCGATGCGCTTGACGCCATAATCGAACCCCAAAGCCGTGACGATGTTCATGCATGCCCTACATCGTTGGAGAGTAGCGCCATATCCACGCCTAACTCCGCTGCGGCCCGTGCCCAGCGCGCGGCAGGCGGCAGACGGAAAATGATCTCTAAATTTGCCGGCGTCGAAAGCCAGGCATTTTCGGCCATCTCGCGTTCAAGCTGGCCAGCGCCCCAACCTGCATAGCCGAGGGCGATCAGCGCGTCCTTCGGCCCAGTTCCCTGGCAGATCGCGGCGAGGATCTCGCGCGAGGTCGACACCGCGATCTGATCGGTGACTTTTATCGTCGAGCCCCAATCTTGCGTTGGCCGGTGGATGATAAATCCGCGATCTTGATGGACCGGGCCACCCTGGAACACTTGGCGAGTATTCACTTCCCGATCCTCTGACTCAAGCTGCATCTGCGCCAATACCTCGCCGAGTTCGATCCCGAGCGGTCGGTTGATCACGATGCCCATCGCGCCTTCCTCATTGTGGGCGCAGACATAGGTCACCGTGCGCGCGAAGTTCGGGTCTTCTAAACTCGGCATCGCGATTAAGAACTGGTTAGTCAAATCAAAGGTAGACATAACCCTAGTATTGGCTGTGGATAGCCTGACTTACAAGGTAGCGAGACCGGGTGAGCCCTATTGCGCCTGAAACTTTTCGCTATTGAGAAACTTCCAAGTCCGGGTCACGTGCAGGACATCGACTTCGCTTCGAATATCGTCCGGAAATGGTGCGTACGGGCCGGCCAATTCGACGATCCGCACTGCGGCATCGTCGAGTACCCGGTGACCGGAGGAACGCCGCACGATGATTTCCAACACCGAACCATCGGGCTTCAGCGAAACATCTAGCAATAAACTGCCCGCTAATTTTTTTTTGCGCGCTTCGTCGGGATAATTCAAATTTCCAATCCGTTCGACTTTAACCCGCCAAGCCTCCATATACGCGGCGTACTTATATTCCTGCGTGGTGGCCGATACGAACTTCATTCTTGGGCGCTTCGCCTTGACCTGCAGCTTTTGCTGCAACTCGGCGTGCAAACTGGCCATCGCAAAGGACCGGGTAATCAGTTGCGCGGCCGTCGGCAAGGCCGCGGGCGAGGTCAGCACTGGGCTCGGCGCTTCCGCCGGGTTTGGCGCGGGTTTCGCGTCAGCAGTGGCACGGGTCGTGCTCGGCGCGGGATCAGGCAGTTTTGCGATAATCGCGGATTTAACTAAACGCGCGGGCGCCGCGCTCGGGGTCGGTGCTGCCTGAGTGGTCGTTTGCGGCACCGGACTGACAGTGAGAGGTTCCAGCGGCAACGCCTGCTGCGTGCTGGACGCAGTCTGTGGGGTCACCGCACTAGCGGCCAGCGTTGGCGTCACGGACGGCAATGGTGCAAGTAACGGGGTGGCCGGCCGTGCTGCACCGTCCGCACTGCCGCCGCCCTGGGCGCTGACCTGTGCGAGCATGTCCGGATCTTCGGGTGCCTGCTCGGATTTTTGCGTTACCAGGATCACTTCAAGTCCTTCCGCGCGCATTCGCGCCGGCGGCTCCGGAACAAAGCTTACCCCCAACACAATCATCGCGTGGACGAGCACCGCGATACACATGGTGAACGCCATACGGTCATTCGCCGTGACCACCGGTGAGCGCGGCTCGTAATCGAAAGTCACCGCCTGCATTTAGCGCCTGGTCAGTCTAGTGGCGATAGCATCCATTAAACGATCCGCGATCGGTACCCTGAATTGTGCTTCGAGTTCGCGCGCGCAGGTCGGACTCGTCACATTAATTTCGGTTAAGTATTCCCCGATCACATCCAGCCCCACGAACAATAACCCGCGTGCTTTCAATTCAGGGCCAACCCGTGCGCAGATTTCGCGATCGCGTGCGGTCAACGGTCGGCCTTCTCCGCGCCCGCCAGCCGCGAGATTGCCGCGCAATTCTCCTTTTTGAGGGATCCGCGCGAGCGCAAACGGCACGGGTTCGCCGTCGATGATTAACACACGCTTATCCCCGTCAACAATCTCTGGCAAGTACTTCTGTGCCATGCAGTAACGGGCACCCAGTTCGGTTAGGGTTTCGAGGATCACGCTGGTGTTCGGATCCCCTTCCTGCACGCGAAACACCGAAGAACCTCCCATGCCATCCAGGGGTTTGACGACGATGTCCTTAAACTCGGCGAGGAAGTGTCGTATTTCCACGTTGCTGCGTGCGACCAGGGTCGGCGGGCACACATCCGCGAACCACGCGGTGAAGAGCTTTTCGTTCGCATCACGCAGCGCACGCGGATCGTTGACGACCAGGCAGCCGTCATTTTGCGCGCGTTCTAATAAATAAGTCGCGAAGATGTATTCGGTATCGAACGGTGGATCCTTGCGCATCAGGATCACGTCGAGTTCGTGTAACGCACGCTTCTCGGGCGCGCTGATAAACTCGTGCCAGGCATTATAGTTATCCGCGACCCGCAGCTGGCGAGTCGTCGCGAAAGCTTTTCCGTCGCGCAAACTGAGATCGCCCAACTCCATGTAGTGCAAATCCCACGCGCGCCGCTGCGCACCCAGAAGCAAGGCGAGCGTCGTATCCTTCTTCGGATTGATCGCCGCGATCGGGTCCATGATGACGCCGAGTTTAATAGTCATAGGTGCGGTCTTGCCGGGTTGCCGTGCATAAGGCGACACCTTAGCATACGCCCGACTTCCTTCAGAACCTTAGGTCTTCGCGCGACTTCACTTGAACAGCCACCCCGCTCTTCGCATCGCCACCCGCGGCAGTCGCCTCGCCTTATGGCAGGCCGAACATGTCCGCGCGCAGTTGCTGGCGCACGATCCCTCGCTGCGGGTTGAACTTGTGATCATCAAAACGCTCGGTGACAAAATCCTGGATACACCGCTAGCAAAGATCGGTGGCAAGGGATTATTCATTAAGGAGCTTGAACACGCGCTAATCGAAGGCACCGCCGACTTAGCGGTTCACTCGATGAAAGACGTTCCGGTTGAAATTCCGGCGACCCTATCTATCGCCGCCGTGCTTGCCCGCGAGGATCCTCGCGACTGCCTGGTCGCGCAGCGCTACCATGAGTTCGCGACCCTCCCCGTCAATGCACGCCTTGGCACCTCCAGTTTGCGTCGCCGCAGTCAACTCGCGGCGCGGCGCGGTGATTTGGCGTTTAATGATTTACGCGGAAATGTCACAACGCGACTGGCTAAGCTCACAAACGGCGAGTTCGATGGTATCGTGCTCGCGGCCGCTGGATTGATCCGACTTGGCCTCGCCGATCAGATCACCGATTACTTCGCTCCCAGCGAGTTGCTGCCAGCAGTCGGGCAAGGGATCATTGGTATCGAATGCCGACGCGATGATCACCGAACGGTGGCGCTGGTAACTGCACTTGAAGATCGTGACGCGCGCGATGCGCTGGAGGCAGAACGTGCGCTCAATGCCACGTTACAGGGCGGCTGCCAGGTTCCGATCGCGGGTCATGCCACCTTGCATGGCGAGGTGCTGACCTTGGAAGGGTTGGTCGCGAGTATTGATGGCGCAACGATCGTGCGCGCCTCGCGCACCAGTAAGCGGAGCGATGCCGCGGCGCTTGGCACGGCGGTGGGTCAGGCGTTGTTGGCGGCGGGCGCGGATCGGATATTGGCGGAATTAGCCACGCTAGGGTGACGGCGGAAGTTAGAGGTACCTCGCTATGGATCGGCCACTGAAGGGTTGTACAGTTCTGGTTACTCGCCCCGCGGAGCAGGCGCAGGCGCTAATTGGCGAAATCGAAAAATGCGGCGGTCAGGTAGTTTTCGCGCCGATGATCGCGATCCAACCTCGGCACGGCAATCAACAGGCCGTGGACGCGATCAAACAACTGAACGACTACGACATCGTGATCTTCATCAGCAAGAACGCCGTCGAACACGGCATGCAGATGATAAAGGCCGCGAAACAATCGATTGCCCAGCACGCGGTGTATGCGGTGGGTGTCGGTACCGGCTCACGTTTGCACGAACTTGGCGCGATCGACGTGCATACGCCAAAGGGTGAGTTCAGTAGCGAGGGCTTGCTGAAAATGCCTGGCCTCTCGGCGCATGAAATCGAAGGCAAGAAGGTGTTGATCATCCGTGGCGCGGGTGGACGCGAATTACTGGCGCAGAGCCTGCAGCATCGCGGTGCCACGGTCGACTACTGTGAAGTTTACGAGCGCGTGGTGCCGGCGGCGCGGCTCACCGATGTCTTGCTCGCGTGCAAAGTTACCACCCCGGATATCGCGCTCATTACAAGCCCGGAAGCTTTGACCAATCTTGCCGAGAAAATCGACCAGGAAGGACTGGACATGATGTACGACGTGCCCTTGATGGTCGCCGGTGAACGAACCGCGCACGAAGCCGAGCGCCTGGGCTTCACAATGGAGCCGATACTGGTCGATAGCCCAGGCGACCACTGTATCGTCGAGGCGCTGATTCTCTGGGCCAACAATGAGCAGTGATCACCCCGTACCTGTAAGCGCGACAACTTCCGCGGCACCGCCGCGCAACACCAGCGGCCGCTTGCTCGCGACTCTTCTGCTGTTCCTGTTGCTCGCCTTCGCCGCCACCCTTTGGTTGTGGCACGACCGTGTGTACCTACCCGAACGCGCGCGAATTCGCGACGCCCTCGCCAGCAGCGATCGCGCCTACACCGGCCTCAGTGCCGAAATGCAGACCCTGCGCCAAACGTTGGCGGAAACGCAGACCCTCGCCGCGCACGACCAGGATCGCTTACGCGAACTCGAAACGAATCTCGAGACTCTCACCGCTCAGATTGCCAACCCGGATACCAGCCTTGAGGCGAGCCTGGTCATCGCGCGGATCGCCTATTTAGTATCCATCGCGGACGCCGCGCTGCGCTTCGAGCGCAATGTGCCAACCGCGCTTATGGCGCTCACGGCAAGTGCTGAACTGCTGGCCGCACGCGGCGACATTGCGTACAGCGCGCTGGAAGCCGCGTTGCGCGACGATCATCAACGCCTGAGTGCTGTCGCTGCGCCGGATACAGCGGCGCTCGCTCGCTACTGGGCGGAGGCTGGCGCAATTGAGGCCTTGGCTTGGCGCACGACCACGGCGGTTAGCACCACCGAAGTCGAACCGCTGGCCGGCTGGCAAGGCGTGGTTGTCGCGATCTGGCGGGATTTGAAGAGCCTGATCGAGGTGCGCGAACTCACCGTGACGGACCAAGCCTTGCTCGACCCCGGTCGCGAGCCGGTGGTTAGAACACATTTAGGCACCGAGATAGCGAGTTTACGCCTGGCGCTGTATCGCCGCGACAGCGCTAACGCGCAGGCCAGCGTGGCACGGGTAACAAGCTTGTTGACGACCTATTTCGTGACAACCGATCCGACGGTGACACCGCTGCTGGAAGCGCTGAAAGAAATCGCGACCTTGGAACTCGACCCTGCCTTGCCGGAACTCGACGCCACTCACACTGCGCTTGAGTATGCGCAACGAGGTGCGACAGACGGTGCCCCGAGTCGCGAACCGCTCGCCGCGGATCCCGCGCTTTAATCTGCCACTATGAACTTGTTGGTGACGGTTTTACTGGCGCTCGCGATGGCGGTCACCTTAGGTCAGGTCTTCAGCCATGATCCGGGCATGGTGGTATTGACCTACGGCGGGACCGTGCTGCGCACGAGCTTGTTTGTCGCGGTCGTGGTGGTGGGCAGCGCGACCTTGTTGACAGTGGTCTTGCTGCGCATGCTGTGGCAACTAGTCACCTTGCGTCGCCGCCTGGGACGTTGGCGACGTGAGCGGCGTTTGCAGCGCCGTTATCAAAATTTAAATGGGGGCTTGCTCGCGTTAGCGGCGGGTGAATACCAGCAAGCGGAGCGCTTGTTAACCCGTGATGCGGGGGATGAGGTGGCCGCCGGTCATCTCCTCGCCGCAGCCCAAGCCGCCCACGGGCAGCAGGCAACCGAGCGCCGGGACCGCTTGCTCGCGTTGGCTCGCGCGAACACCCAGGAACACGCGCTGGCGATCGATCTGCAAACGATCGAAATGCAGATGGCCGATGGTAATGCGGCGGCAGCGGAAACTGCCCTCGCTGACGTCGCGACGCGCTACCCAAAACATAAGAGGGTCCTTGATCTCCAACAGCGTAGTTTGGCGGCACGTGGGAAATGGGACGAATTCACCGGCCTGCTCCCACACTTGAAGCGCGCCCAAGTCTATCCACCGGCGCGCTTAACCGAACTCGAAGCCGAAGGGGCCGCCCAGCTTCTCTCCAAGCCTTACGCCTCGCGCTCAGAGCTGACGAGTGCGTGGGACACCCTGCCGAAAACCACGCGGACGGTGCCGATCGTGTTGGCAGCCTACGCCACGGTCTTGTTGCAATTGCAGGAAACGGTCGAAGCGGAGAAAGTGTTGCGCAAAGCGCTGGTCGCGACTTGGGATCCGCGACTCATAGCCGTGTACGGTGAATTACGCGCACCCGATCCCTCAGACACCATACGTCAGGCAGAATCCTGGCTGGCGCAGCATCGGGAAGATCCGGACCTGTTGTTGGCGCTCGGACGGCTGTGTCTGACCGCCGAATTATGGGGTAAGGCCCGTGGCTACCTCGAAGCCGCGCTTGCGCGCGCGCCCTCTGCCCTAGGTTACCGCCTGCTCGCCGATGCCGCGGAGCACTTGAACGAGCCGGCGCTCGCCACGCGGCAACGGCAACTGGGGCTTGATTTTGCAACTCGTTCAAAGGGTCAGAGTTGATGAAAAAAGCGATGCACCTCAAATCACGAGCGGATTTTTCATCAACCCGGACCCCTTGAACGCTATTCCGGCACACTCCGAGCGCTGGTTAACCACTTCGTCAACGGCGACCAGCATTCGCGATCGGGGGCGGTCGCCATCGGCGCGAATTCAAAGATCGATAAGCCCCGCTCGGCCGCGCGCAGATAATTCACGCTCGAACGTAAATTGGCCAGGAACGGTAGTTTGCGTCCATTCGGTAATTTCAGTTGCTCCAGGTATTCCCCGAGTTCCGCCGTGGCTTGGGTCCCTTCGCGCGCGCGATTGGCCACAGTCGCCACTTTAACCTCGTGGCGCTCGACTACTCGCACCTTTGCGAGGTCGCTCAAAAAGCGCTCGGCCGCACGCAGGTCGACGGGCGAGGGAATCACCGGAATGACGATGGTTTGGGCGCGTCTCACCAGCGCACCGAGTTCCTCGCCGTGGGTTGCGGCCGGCGCGTCCATGACCAGAATTTCGGTGCCGCTCGGCACCCGCAAACCATGGTTCGCAGCGTCGATGCCTTTAATCTCGGGGCGATCGGCTTCGCGGGAGGCAAGCCAGTCGAGCGAGCTGTGTTGGACATCGAAATCGGCCAAGGCGACGGCTTGGCCGCGATCGGCGAAAAAGCCCGCGATATTTATCGCGACGGTGGTTTTACCGCTGCCGCCTTTGGAATTCAGGACAAGTATGGTGCGCACATTTCCCCCCGGTTCGTTTTAAGTGTCGCGCCAAGTATAGAACGAATCGCCGCGGTCGCCTCGCGTTTAAAAATTAAATGACACGAAACGCGACCAATTCCCGCTCCAAGCCGATTGTGCGAGTGCAAAACCTCAACTAGGCGGGCATAGTGCGCGCATGCTGAAACCGACTCCCGCAGCCGAGATCTATCGGCGGCTACTGCGCGCACTACGTCCCCACCGCGCGATCTTTTTAAGCTCCCTGCTCGGCATGGTCGCGCTCGCAGCGACCGAATGGATACTGCCGGCGCTGCTGCGCTACCTGGTCGATGAGGAGTTCGGTAATACGGCTAGGCAGTACTCGCTGTTAATCCCCGTCGCCTTAGTCGCGCTATTCCTCGCGCGGGGGGTTATGAGTTATGTCGCCAATGTAGGGTTAAGCTGGGTCGCGCACCGGGTGGTCATGGATCTGCGCGGTGCGATGTTCCGAAATCTGATCGCCCTGCCAACCCGATTTTTCGACCAGAAATCGGCCGGACAGGTGCTGTCGAAGTTCACCTTTGATGTGACACAGGTCGCGCAGGCTGCCACGCATTGCTTAACGGTATTGGTCAAGGATTCGGTCGTCATCACGGCCTTGCTCGGCTACATGGTGTTCATTAACTGGCGGCTAGCACTATTTTTGGTCGTGCTAGCACCTCCGATCGGTTGGGTCATCAATCGGGTTTCGGCGCGGATGCGAGATATGAGCAAGCGCCTGCAGAGTTCGATGGGCGACATCAATGTGGTCATGGAAGAAACCCTCGGGGGGCATCGCGACATTAAGATTTTTGGCGGCCAGGAGTACGAGACCAGTCGCTTTGATCGGGCGATTAAAGCCGCCCGCCAATTTCAGATGAAAGTGATCGGGACTAACGCCGCGATGGAACCTGTGATCCAGGCGCTGATCGCCCTGGGGGTGGGGTTGATGATGGTGCTGGCCTTACGCGAAGCGACTCACGGTGAGATGACCCGCGGCGATTTTATTTCCTTCGTCGCCGCCACCGCACTGCTGCTCGCGCCGATCAAGCGGTTGACCAGCATGAATGAATATCTGCAGCGCGGGCTGGCGGCCGCCGAGAGCATTTTCGCGTTAATCGATGAACCGCCAGAAGCCAATAGCGGCAATCGCCAACTCAGCAAGGTGCGCGGCACTCTTGAATTCAGGCAGGTCAGCGCGGCCTACGGTGAGAAGCCGGTCTTGAACGATATCGATTTTCGGATCGAAGCTGGCGAGTCCGTCGCTCTGGTCGGCCCCTCAGGCAGCGGCAAGACCACCTTGGTGAATCTGATCCCGCGCTTCTATGAACCAAGCCGCGGCACGGTGTCGCTGGACGACATCCCACTTAACGACTGCGAGCTGCGTGGCCTGCGGCGGCAGATCGCCTATGTGGGGCAGCAGGTGGTGCTGTTCAACGATACGATTTTCAACAACATCGCCTATGGCTCGCTCCGGAATGAACCGCGCGACCATGTACTCGCCGCGGCAGAGGCCGCGTTTGTCACGGAGTTTGTCGCGGCTCTGCCGGAGGGGTTTAACACCTTGATCGGCGATAACGGCGTGCGGCTCTCGGGTGGGCAGCGGCAACGCCTTGCGATCGCGCGCGCGATCCTGAAAAACGCGCCAATCCTGATTCTCGACGAAGCGACCTCCGCGCTCGATGCCGAATCCGAACGCCGTATTCAGCAAGCCCTGGGCGTGCTGCGCAAAGGTCGCACCTGCCTCATCATCGCGCATCGGCTGTCTACGATTGAAGGGGTCGACCGGGTTGTCGTGCTTGAAGATGGCAGGATCATCGAGCACGGCAGACACGAAGAGCTACTGCAGGAGCGTGGACTGTATGCCAAGTTATATGCGTTGCAGCGTGCAGCGCCGGATGACGTGGTGCCGGTGAGCGCCTCAGCTAATGCGAGCGGATCCTGCTAGTTTGCATGCGCTCATGATCCCGGCCCTGTACTTTTTTACCGCTGGCTGCATTTAGCAATGGCGCGGTTGAGTTTCCTGCCGGCGTTGGCGTTGATCCTCCTCTCGTTGTGCTGGGGGTATAGCTGGATCTTGAATAAGCTGGCGTTGACGGATGCCGGTCCGTTCACGTATGCAGCGTACCGTGCGTTGCTCGCCTCGATTTGCTTATTGCTGGCGTTGCCGCTCACGGGTCGCTCGCTCAAACCCGATCGCATCGGTGAGTTATTGCTGCTTGGCCTTATCCAGACCACTGCGTTCGTCGGACTTAGCATGTGGGCACTGGTGCAAGGCGGGGTTGGTTCGACCTCGATCCTCGTGTTCACAATGCCCTTTTGGACTTTGATTCTCGCTTGGCCGTTACTCGGTGAACGGGTGCAAGGGAGCCAGTGGCTGGCGGTTGGGCTCGCCGCTATTGGCTTGCTGATTATCCTTCGCCCGTGGGATTTTCATGGATTGATTTTGAGTAAGCTGCTCGCGCTCGTGTCGGGGGTGTTGTGGGCGATCGGCTCGATCATGGTGAAACGCCTGCAGCGCGCGGCACCGCGCGATCTCCTCTCACTCACCGCCTGGCAGATGATGCTGGGCGCTATTCCGCTGTTCCTGATTTCCCTCGTCAGTAGTGAGCCGGCCGTCGCGTGGTCTGGTCAATTCATTAGCGTTTTACTGGGGACCGCGATCGTCTCAACGGCGGCGGGTTGGTTGTTGTGGGTCTATGCGTTGAAGCATGTTGAAGCTGGGATCGCGAGCATGAGCATGCTCGCCGTGCCGGTGATCGCGATCGTTTCCGCCGCCTGGCACTTTGGCGAACGGCCACGTCCGGAAGAACTGACCGGGATGAGTTTAATTCTGCTTGCACTCCTGATCATCGGGATCCGGGCGTTACGCCAGCACGTCGAACTGGCGGGTCCAATGGGGCGGGAATAACCGCGCGACCCGCACCGGGTTGGCTAGACGGTCCCATCCCACTGCAAAAAATTGCGCAGCAGCTGCAAACCGGCGGTGGCGCTTTTTTCCGGGTGGAATTGCGTCGCGAACACGAAGCCTGTGGCGAGTGCGGAAACAAACGAATCGATATACTCGGTCCGTCCCATCACCACAGCGTCGTCATCAGGTACGACGAAATAACTGTGCACGAAGTAAAACCGGCTGCCACTAGCGATCCCGGCCACCAGCGGATGCGGTTTGCTCCATTTGACTTGGTTCCAGCCCATGTGCGGGATCTTGCGCGGCGTACCATCAGGGTTCGGGCCCGCATCGGCACGAAAACGGCGGACGAAGCCGGGATACGCGGCTAAACAAGCGACGCCGCCGTCTTCGTCGCTGGTCTGCATTAGCGATTGCAGGCCCAGACAGATGCCAAAGAAGGGCCGCGTTCGCAAACATTCTTGGAGCGTGGTGATCAACCCGCGCTCGACCAAGCGCCCCATGCAATCACCGATCGCGCCCTGGCCTGGAAACACCACGCGATCCGCGTTCAGGATGTCGGTCGGATTGTCGGTGATGCGAACTTCATGGCGGTCGTCGGCGACGAATTCCACCGCTTTGGCGACCGAACGAAGATTGCTCCCGCCGTAATCGACGACGGCGACCAATTGCATGGGGAACTCCTACAGCGAGCCTTTGGTCGAGGGCATCGCGCCGCCCGATCGCGCATCGACTTCGCAGGCCATGCGCAGGGCGCGACCGAAGGCCTTAAAAATAGTTTCGATGATGTGGTGCGCATTGCGCCCGCGCAGACTGTCTATGTGCAAGGTCACGAGCGCGTGATTCACCAGCCCTTGGAAGAACTCGTAGAATAAATCGACGTCAAAAGCGCCGACCTGCGCGCGCGGAAATTGCACGTGATACTCGAGGCTCGGTCTGCCCGAGAGATCGATCACCACTCGCGACAAGGCTTCATCGAGCGGCACATAGGCGTGACCGTAACGCCGCAGACCGGCTTTATCACCCCACGCCTGAGTCAGCGCCTGGCCTAAGGTGATCCCGATATCTTCCACCGTGTGATGTGCATCGATCGCGAGATCGCCGGCTGCTTCCACCGAGAGATCGATCAAGCCATGCCGGCAGATTTGATCAAGCATGTGTTCGAGAAACGGTAGGCCGGTATTGAAGCGGCTCGCCCCGGTGCCGTCGAGATTGACCTCCACGGTGATCTGGGTTTCTTTAGTCTTGCGCTCGATGCGCGCGCGGCGGTCACTCATGGCGGGTTGGCGTTTCGCGAGATTTAGTTAACATTGGTCACACGATACCACGGAGGCGCGCCGGGCGCGGATCAAAACTTCATGTCGGGCACCGCTCACAGCGACGAAATTGACCTCACTGCCGTCGAAACCTATTTGCGCGAATTGCAAAATCGGATCTGCGCCGGTTTGGAAGAACTCGACGGCACCGCTCACTTCGCGCAAGACCTCTGGGAGCGCCCGGCTGGCGGTGGTGGTTCGACCCGTGTCCTTACCGAAGGCGCCGTATTCGAACAAGCCGGAGTGAATTTTTCGAATGTCAGCGGTGACGCGCTGCCGCCAGCCGCAACCGCCAAGCGACCTGAACTCACGGGTTGCGAGTATCGCGCAATGGGGGTCTCGCTGGTCGTCCACCCGCGCAATCCGTATGTACCAACTTCTCATGCAAACGTGCGGTTCTTTGTCGCGACCAAGCCCGACGCCTTGCCGGTATTCTGGTTCGGCGGCGGTTTTGATCTCACTCCCTATTACGGCTTTGACGAAGACGTTGTGCATTGGCACCGCACCGCGCAGGCGGCGTGCGCGCCGTTTGGGCCGGACGTTTATGCGCGTTACAAGCAGTGGTGTGACGAGTATTTTTACCTCAAGCACCGCGACGAGCAGCGTGGGGTCGGCGGACTGTTTTTCGATGACTTAAACGACAGGGGCTTCGCCCGGAGTTTCGCTTTCGCGCAAAGCGTCGGAGATCACTACTTACAAGCCTACGCCCCAATCGTCGCGCGACGAGCGGCGATGCCCTATGGTGAAGCCGAACGTGATTTCCAGCTCTATCGACGTGGTCGGTATGTAGAATTTAATTTAGTCTACGATCGCGGCACCCTGTTTGGGCTTCAAACCGGCGGACGGACCGAATCGATTCTGATGTCGCTGCCGCCCGCCGTGCGCTTTCGATATAACTGGCAGCCGATCCCGGGCACGCCAGAGGCTGCGCTCTATTCGCGTTACTTAAAACCGCGCTCTTGGGTATGACCAAAAAACCTCAGTTCTGCCCGGCTGAAGCGCCAAAAACGTGGCAGCGGCCCGCATGCCTGGGGACACTCTCGCCAGATGTCCGGCCACACGCTACGCTACACGATACTAAACACAGGGGTATGACGTGGAAGCTAAAACTGCAACTCAACTCGTGCAAGAGGCGAAACAGCGAGTGCAAAACTTGACGGTCGCGCAAGTTGCCGCGGAACTCGCGACAGGTACAGTCACTCTGGTCGATCTTCGCGAGCCGGCCGAATTGCAAGCCGGTACCATCCCAGGCGCGCTACATGCGCCGCGTGGAATGCTTGAATTTTATGCCGATCCCACTAGCGCGTATCACCGTCCGGAATTGGCTCCCACCCGCCGCGTTATTCTGCATTGCGCATCGGGCGGGCGTTCAGCACTTGCGGCCGGTACGTTACAGCACATGGGGTACACCAACGTCGCGCATCTTGAGGGTGGTTTCAAAGCCTGGGAGGCGGCAGGTCAGCCCGTAACGAAACCCAGCGGCTAAGCCAGCCGCGATCTTCCACGTTCGTCATACCCGGCGAAGTGGCGTCTGCCGCACGGGCATGGCTCTGGTTTCCTGATTACGGTGACGAAATTACTAGACAGCGTGAAGCTACTGCCGCCTGCCGCGTCCGTGCCGAAATCGACGACTTTATCCCTGCTCGGCTTTGTGCCCGGCAGGACTGTTACGGCCGATCCGCCTCCGCCAATGCTGACGCAGTCGCGCTAGGCCGCGCACCCGCAGCTGGCGGCAGCACGGATGCCGGGGTCGTCAGGCGGGCTTTCAGCGCGGCGCATGTGCCACGCGTACAGCTCTCCAGCAACCGGCCTCAGGCCCAGCCACGGTAGGCGAAAGGACCGCTCTGGTGGAACGCCGGACCGCCTGCGTGCTCGTCAACGCCTAGTGCGGAGCCGCATGCCGGGTACTGTGGGAAGAGCTGGCGAGACACGGACTCTTACTCGATTTGGCTCCGGTCAACGACTCCCCTTGCCCGTCATGTGCGAAGCAGCCATCGGTCAGGAATCGGATGGTCTGCTTGATGACGTCACCATCGTTCGTCAGGAACGGGTGAGCGACCGCGATTACGATGAAGTCTCGCATGCCCTCAAGCTTCGCGCTCTCTACCGACACCTTGCCGTCGTCCGCGCCCGGAATGATGAGCGAGTTTATCCAGTTGATCGAACGGCTTCCTGCAATGACGCCCGTCTCGAACGCAACGGGCCCAAGCCGTTGAGGCACAGAATCCGTTGTAGTACCCAGCTCGCCACCTGCCGGACCATTCACCGCATTGAATAGAGACCAGTCGCCCAGTGCGTCAACCACCTCGCTTCCGTGGTTGGGCGGCCCGAGCATGACGACACGACCGAAGAATCGAACCTTCCCCGTGTGGGCCAGTTCCCGGACGATGATTCCACCCAAGGAATGCGTCACAAAATTAATCGGCTCGGCCGCATCTGCCATGCACTGGGAAATGCGGGGTGCTATGAACTTCGCGGCAAGTTCAGCAATGGGGTGCTCGCGAGAAGGATACGCAATATTGCAGACGCGGTAGCCCGCCCCTTGTAGCGCAAGCTCCATCCGCTGCATTGAGGATACGGTACGCGCCAAACCGTGTAGAAGAATTACAGTGGGTTTGCTACTCGAATTCTCGCGGGACGTAAGTGCGTCGGTATACCCCGAACACAACAGTGTCGAAATTAACAGCGCGCTAGCTATCGGCAACTTCACGAATCTCTCCAAGGGGCCAGGGTTACTAAAAAATAACCGTCCGACACAGCGATTCGTGCGTTCCCGATTTCCCGGAGAGACTTTCAACAACTCTGAACCCCGTGAAGACACGAACATTTTTGATTTGTCACTGTTTTCATGGAGAAGCTGCCTTTGACAATGGACGACTTGCCGAGACGATGACTCTAAAATGTGCGACATCGCCATGTCGGCACAATTTCGGTGTCATCCAGGAGCGCCCATGACTTATCTCCGTTTTGGGGTCGCTTTCGATTTTCGTAATCCACCCGGCAGCGGTGTCAGCTTACCGCAGATCTATGCGCAGTGTTTGCAACAGATCCGTGCGGTCGATCGCTTGGGTTATGACAGCGTATGGATCACCGAACATCATTTTGTTGAAGATGGTTATGTGCCTTCCTTCGTAGCTGCGGCGGGCGCAGTTGCCGCTATCACGCAGCGGGTTTCGATCTCATCAAATGTACTGTTAATGCCGTTCCACCATCCGATCCGGCTCGCGGAAGATTTGTCCGTGCTCGATAACCTAAGCAACGGACGCATGATGCTTGGAGTCGGCTTAGGTTATGCGCATCACGAATTTCGTGCCTTCGGTGTGGAACGTCGGCATCGCGTATCGCTGACGGAAGAGGGCATACAAATTTTGCGACATGCGTGGAATGAAGAGCGCTTTACATTCTCCGGCAAACGCTACGCCTTCGAAGATGTCGCGGTTCGGCCGCAGCCGGTGCAGGCCGGTGGGCCACCGCTGTGGATTGCGGCAATGAGCGAAGCGGGCGCACGGCGTGCCGCTCGACTTGGCGCGCATATTCTGCCGCAAGGGCGTCGCCACGTGGTGCTCGAACCCTGGTACGAAGAGCTCGCCGCGCGTGGCGCGCGTGTGGGAGATTTTCGCGTTGGGATCTTGCGCCCCTTTATTGTGACTACCGAGCGCAAAGCGGTCGCGGCGGAAGTAAACAAAGGCGAACGCTATCGTTTATCAATTTATGCGGATTGGTTAAGCGAGGCGGGCGATCAAGAAATTCTGCATAGCTCACCTGCACCGGACGCCATTCCGCAAAACCTCATCATTGGCGGGCCGGACGAAATAGGTGACGAGATTGAAGCGTTCGTCACGCGCTTTGGCATAACCGATCTCATCACCTGGGGCACCTCACCAGGAGTCGCGCCAGAAATCTTTAGCGAAAGCTTGGAGCGCTTCGCGCAGGAAGTGATGCCGCAGTTTCGGTGAATTGAATCACCGGCGCTCTGCGTCGTACAGGCTCCGCATTCCGACGATGTGCCTTTCGAAGAAGCGCCACTCACCGTTTCGCTTCGTTAGGCGGTCGCGATAGAGCGAGCGCAGCAGGATGGTGCGGCCGCTCTTTCGAACGTGGGCGTCTGCGTCGACATAAGTTTTGGCTACCGCGTGATCGCCGTCGATTTCGATGAGGGGGACGTAGATAAGATGTCGGAGACCTTCGACCGGATCGCGCATTTTGCGTATCCACTCCGCGTAGCACAGACAAATTGCCTCGCAGCCATTATGCGTGCCGTTAAATTCCAGGCGGGCGTCGTCCCAGAACAACGCGGTAATCTCCTCCGCCGTACCCCCATCCACCGCAAAACAATACTTGGCGAGATGATTCTGTATCTGTTCGCGATCAGATTGCGACATAGGGCACTCTCCGTTGGGTATGTGGTCCGGTTCGAAACGATCAAGCCGTACCGCAATGTCAAGATCGGCGCCCATTGACCGCAACGCTGGTTATTTTACCGAATTACTCAACGATGAACCTGACGAAGCTCCAATTTTTAGCCGCGTTGCATGACGCTCGCGAGCATTGAAGATCCGGCCGCGATCAAGAAGATCCTTGAACGCCTCGACCGACGAGCGCAGGCCGCGCCCTTAAGCTTCAGACCATTTGCCCGCGCGCCGCCACAATTCGAGTTAAGTGGCTCGACACGCTGGCAATGCATTTTGACTTGCGCACAGGGCAAGACCGGTCTCGCCGTTGGCGCTTGGCTCAAGTTGCGCTCTGGCGCCGAGGTCACGATGAGCTAGCTCTTGAGACCGCAACGCTTGCAGTGGCGCGGTGACGAAAACTCGTTTATCGGTGTATCAATTCTGGCGGAAACTCACGCCGCTTGTGGAGCACTGCGAGCACATAACAATCTGCGTGTCGGATCTCATAAATGATGCGGTACACATGCGGCGATTTTTCGAATATCGGGTTCGCTAAGTTCTGGGACTACCCGACCCGCGCGCGGCAATGCACGGAGAACCTGGGATTTCTCGACGATGTCTTGAAGGATTTTCTTGGCGTAGAACCGGGAATCGTGAGCAATGAATTCGTGGATGGCGCGCAAATCAGCTTTAGCTGGAGCCGACCAGATCACCATTTATCGATTCCGCGCCTGAGTTCCTCGCTGGTCGTGAGGTGCCCCTGATTGACCGCTTCCTGCCCTTTTCGGATCTTATCGATGACATACAAGCGGCACACGGTCCGGGCGATGAAGGCGTAGCGCTCGTCAGGGGCGACCGCGAAATCCACACTAAAGGGCAGATTACGATACCCAAACGAGTACGCGACGCACTGGGTTTGTCGGTTGGCGACCGGATAGATTTCGTCGATGCGGAGAGGGGCGTGCTCATGGTTCCCGCCAAACGCGATCTAAAGGCACTTCGCGGAATGTTTAAGGGGCGGCGGAATAAACCTGCGACGCTCAACCAGATTAACGACGTTATCGAGGAGTTGGGATCACGAAAGTGATTGGCCTCGGCACCAATATTCTGGTGCGGTATTTCGCGTAGGACGAACCGCGACAGTCCGCGGCGGCGCGCAACCTGATCGACAATAAACTAACTCGCGAAAACCCAGGTTACATTACTGTTATCGTGCTGATTGAGTTCGCGTGGGTGCTGAAGCGCTTGTACGCAGGCAAGCGCGAGGAAATCGTTGAAGCAATCGAAGGACTCCTCGCCGCGTCGACTATCAGCATTGAAAACAAAAGACTTGTTCGGAATGCACTCCGCGCCTTCGCGGCTTCGAAGGCGGATTTTAGTGACAGTTTAATTGCGCAGATCAATTCGGATGCGGGCTGCGAACTCACCTATACCTTTGACCAGATCGCTTCGAAGTTACGGGGTTTTTGTCTCCTACGAGTGTAGAAAGGAAGATATAGACAAAAGGTGACCGATTCATCGCGCGTCCTTAGCTAGGAGGCGAATCGCGATTCCTCACATTTTCGATTCTGAATTCAACCCCTATTCTTGTGACTGTCCCCGACTCGCTGGTAGGGCGTGCCGTGCCAGCAGCCTTCACTTCGGCAACGATCTCCTCCTCGCTTATCGGCTCGGTGCCTAAGGCTTCGTAAAGACCTGGCTTAATTCACTTTAATCCGCACTACAAAGCCATCTGGCAATTCACGCTTGCCGGCGATGAAGTCGCCATTTATATCGGTAACCCATAATTCGTCTCCAATGAAGCGAATGGCGAGTGGATTGTGAAAGCCGCGCGCGACGAGTTGCGCCTTGCCAGCGTTGTCGACGCGATAAATTGCCGCATCAGCATTCACTGTCTGTGTCATCGGGACCGGTATTTGGATTGCACCCATGTCGGCAAAGAAGAGTTGTCCACCGAATTCGCCAAATCCCGTCGGCGCATAGTCGAAGCCGGTTGGGCGGGTCGCGCCCACGTACACTGGTTTGGGATCAACCGAACCATCGGGAAGAATGCGCAGAATCGCGCCGTTGAGCGGCGGCTTGCTCGCAAAATTGTAGGGTTCGGTACTGACCGATACCAACATCGATTTTCCATCCGCGGCAAACGCGTTCACCATCGGCGCACTGTAGTGCTTGCCATCGAACACCACGAAAGGTTTGCATTGACCATCAGGTGTCGCTTCGTACACCGCGTTGTTCATGATGGTCACGACGAAGAGTCTGCCTTCAAACGGACTGCCCTTGGGTCCGAAGTGCGCATCGAGTCCATAACCGGCTGTTCTGACCTCGCCTGCTTCGGGCAATGTGCAATGTGTGGTTGTCGTGTAGTTTGTTTTGGGGTCGAGCCGCAGGATGAGGTGGTTGGCCTGTGCCCCAGGCATAGCGACTTCGGGCTGGCTCAACAAAAAGAATTGGCCGCCAAACTTGCCAAACTCTGGGGGTGCGAGATCAAACCCGACAGTGGGCAGGATCTTGCCGAGCCCAACGATGGGCGAAACCTTTCCGGTAGGATCGATTTCCAGTAAACGACTGCCTTTATCCTGTTCCTCGCCGCCGTCATCAATGACCCATACCTTGCCTTGATGGTGCAGCATCGATAACGGATCGTAGAGCCGTCCCGGCGGTACCAGCACTTGTGCAGAGAAGCCCGCGGCGGGCTCGATCGTTGGTGGCGCGAGTAAGCGATCGATAACGCGCGTCGACTCGTCTTTCGCATAAGCTGGAAGAGCCAAGGTAAAAAGCAGGACGAGCCTGGCGAACTCAGATTTAAACATGGCACAACTCCGCGTGGTGACTGGGAAATACTACGGTCAGGTCTTCAAATGCCTATCGAACCATGCTATCGCCTCGTTCGCCGACTTGTCGAACCACTCGCCAGCGTAGATATCGTAGTGCGAGATCGGCCACGTCAGCAGCTTCTTCGGTTCGCCTGCGGTGTCGTAAAGTCGGCGGTAACCGGCCGGGAGACATACCGTGTCCTGCTCTGCGGCGATCAAGAGCAGTGCGCGCGGTGAGATTTTCGCGACGACGTCGAGCGGCCGATATTCCAGGGTTTTCTCCCAGGTCTCCCACGACAACAGGCAACGCATGTGCGGGTGGCGGCGCAGCGCGTCGGCGATAAATCCGCTGGCGTGCGGATTCGCCAGTGCGCGCTCAAACGGATCGATATCGCGGCCACGGCCAGTCAGGACCCGCAAGCGCCGGTCTTCCTCAATGTGATGCCGCAATTCCGCGCGCTCGCGCTCATTGCGTACGTCAATGAGAAAACTCTCGCCGGTGTCGAAACCAACCTGGGCGACCGCCGCCTTGACCCGCGTGTCGATCCCTGCCACGTAGGGCACGTGGGCACCACCGAAACTCGTGCCCCACAGACCAACGCGGGTCGCGTCGACCTCGGGCTGCGCGGCCAGCCAAGTCAATGCATTGCGAATATCGTCGATCTGCTCGAGCGGGATCAAGCGCCACTTCGGACCTTCGCTCTCGCCGAATCCACGGTAATCGAAGATCAGTGCAATGAACCCGACTGCCGCGAACCGCTGCGCGTAGTCGCGCAGGGTGAGTTCTCGCACGCCGGTGAAGCCGTGGCACAGTACGATTCCCGCCCGCCTTTCACCCGCCTGCATTCCGGTTGGCAGGAACAGATTACCTACCACGCGCGACCCTTCGCTGAAGAATGTTACCCATCGCTCGTTGACCATCGCACGCGCTCCGTCCGGCAGTGGTGTCCGGGTTGAATTGGAATATGACTGTCCGCGTCCCGCCCGCCGCCCGGGTCAGTCGCCGCCTAGCGTCAAGGGCGGATTCTGCGCGAAGCATTCCACATTCGAAGGCACAGGTGCCCACGGCTGCGCGCTGTCGAGCCAGATTGCGATCGTCGGTGATATTGTGCGCGCATCGTCGAGGCAGCCGACTGCGAGCACGAATACGTGGCCGTTGCTGGCGAAGAGCGGACTGCCGCAGTCCGCGCAGAATTCGCGTTTAACCGCACTGCCGCTGGCGGCCTGCACGGTATGACTCCTGGTCTGCCCCTGGGTGACGCGGACTGCTTCCGCAGGGACCACGGCGTAATTGCAGAACGGTCCGCCCGATGCCTTCTGGCAGTCGCGGCAGTAGCAGAAGGAAACCGCCGAAGGCTCGGCCAGACATTCGTAGCGGATCGACCCGCACCGACAACCGCCGATCAATGTGGACACTAGGATACCCTCCGCGATTTAACGCTCGCAACGCCGGGTGTGGGTCAACGTAGTCGCCCCATCACTTTTCTAAAAGAAAGCGATGGCGCGCACTTCGATGCTTTCGCGCGGCGGTGCGTTCGGCGCCGCCGTCGCATCCTCGAACGCCACGTGCGGCACCACCTTCTTCTGGCGCGAGTCGAAGTTCATGAATACCAGCACTTCGTCGGTCTGCAGATGGCGAAAATAGTACCAGCGATGATTTGCATTGAAGGTGACATTGTAGAACTCACCCTGTCGGTCGCTGTAGATCAAATCGGTCGCCACCAGGTCGTCCGTTGCGACCGACTGCGCATCGCACAAGGACAGCGTGTCGTTCTCGATCGGCCCCTTGATCGGGCGCCATACGTTGACGAATGCGTAACGGCCGTCGAGCCGCGCGTCGGCTTCTGCGGCCGGCAGCAGATCGCGCACGCGCTGCGGCGCGGACCGCGGTGTGTAGTCCGCGTGTACGAACCGGGCCGGCGGGAAAACACCCGTTCTCTGGCGGTCTTCTTTCGAGCCGCTCCGGCAGTTGTAGTCGAACACCACCACTTTCTGCGCGCTGGTCACGTTCCGGACCAACTGCTCGGCCTCGGGGTAGTAATTTCTTTCTACCTGGTTTTGGTCGTAGAAGTCCGTAACCGCGGTCGGCGCCTGCATCATGACGAAGCCGTGCCGGTCCAGCGATAAGCCAGCGAGCCGCGCTCGCCCGTCGTGCATGGTCACCCTGGCCTCGCCCAGCTTCCAGTTCAACTCCGGTGCGCCCGGCGGTGGCGTGCACAGATAGCGCGAGGGTTTGTGGGCCATGGGCAGCATGTAACTGATCATTGCGGGCAGATCAGCCGCGGCGGTGGGTACTTGTGCGTCGCTACTGACGTTCATGCTCGCTCCTTCCGAATCCTGGTTGGAGACGCACGCGACATCGCTATGCGCCGGATGACAATGGGGGATTGCCAGGGTACCGCGCCACATCGTCGGGCAACAGTACCCACGTCGGTGCGCGATCCATCCAGATCGCCATGGTCGGTCTGAACGGCGAGGGATCATCAAAGCTTGCCACCGCGACGGCGAGCAGGTGCGGGGTGCGGGCGAACAGCGGCGAGCCGCAGCTGGGACAAAACTCGCGGTGCATGATGCGTCCGCTGTCACACGGCGCCGTGAAGACCTTGGTCGCGCCCGTTAACGTCATTGCATCTGCGGGAATGATGGCGAAGTTGCCGCACGGTCCGCCAGACCAGCTCTGACAATCACGGCAGTAGCACAGCGTCACTGCCACGGGCGCCGCGCGACAGAGGTAACGCACCTGGCGACACCGGCAGCCGCCGGCTGCCGCAATCACCGTGGCCGCTTCAGGCACCATATCCCGCAGACTAACAGCCGCATTGCCGAGGCCCTCGCGCAGGTCGTTGCACACGTTTCATGCCACGCCGAATATTTCGACCAAAGCTTCGCGGATCGGCGCGAAGGCTTCGCTCGGTGCGTGGGTCATCCGGTTGTGGCAGATGGCGATTGCGAGGCGCGCATCCGGATCCGCCCAGCCGATCGAGCCCCCCGCTCCCGGATGGAACAAAATGCGGGGATTGCGCCCGACCAGGCGATAAGGATAGTCCGCGCTTACATTTCCTCCCAGCCAAAAGCCGGCCGTGCCCACCCGTATCGGAATACCGAGAATGCTGTCGGCGCGATCAGTATCCGGTCGCGGGGTGCAGAACCCGCGCACGCGCTGCTCGGATATCAGCCGAACTCCGTTCAGTGCACCACCACCCGCGAGCATGGCGAAAAACCGCGCAGCACTGCGAGCATTCATGATGCCGTTCGCACCCGGATGACAAGAGCGCCTCACGTCGGCGCGCCCGAAAACTTCTTCAACCGTCGCGACTGCAGGCGGAATCGCCGCAAAAATCGGCAGATCTGGTGCCAACGGGCGCGGTACGGAATTCTTGATGCGCGCGATCCGCGATTCCACGCGGTCCGGAATTCCGATCCACAAATCGGTGATGCCGAGGGGCCCGCAGATCTCTTCCTGCACGAAGGTCCCGAAGGGTCTGTGCTGTGGATCGGTCCGGCGCACACATTCCGCAATGACCCAGCCGAAGGTATAGCACATGTAGCCGTTGTCGGTTCCTGGCGCGAAACGCGGCGTCATCGCTGCCAGCTGTTCGACCATCCAGCCGTAATCACTCATCAATTCCGGTGTTACGGCGGCCGGCATCTGCGGAATACCCAGACGATGGCTCAAGGCATCGCGTATCGTCGCGCGCTCCTTGCCCGCTGCGGCAAACTCCGGCCAGTAGCGCGCGATCGGCTGGTCGTACTCGATTAGTCCGCGTTCCGCTTGAATATGCAGCGCGGTCGCCGTGACCGCCTTCACTACCGAGAACACCGGGAAAAGCGTGTCGCCGTCGACTTTCCTCCCAGTGGTCTCGTCGGCTATGCCGCCCCATGCGTCGACGACCAGTTCGTCGTGATGGTAGACCGCAACCTGCAGCCCCACCTCGCCGCATTCGCCAATTGCGCGCTCGATGGCTCCGACGAACGCTTCGGATGCATGACGGCGGGATGATGCGACGGTTGCCATACGCGGGATCCTCTGGGTCCTGGAAGGATAACCACTCGACTCGGTGGAATCGAGCACTTTACCTCGCGCGCAGGAATTGAACGGATCGCGCGGTTTTGCTGCCGGCCCACCCGTAGAAGTTTAGGAAGGAAAACCACCCTTTTCGACGAAAACGAGCCTGTGTGCGGTGACAATGTATGGGGGCGAAATCGCGCCGATTGACTACATGATGGCTACACAGAGATTTTTAGAATCACGTAGGTATTTGGTGGCCAGGGGCAGAATCGAACTGCCGACACGCGGATTTTCAGAGCCAATGAAATCATTAAGTTATTGATTACCCTGGAGTTGGGAAAATTAGGGTAAATCAGCTGAAAGCATGCTAATCCAATAGGTTAGAGAAGTTTCAAGCAAAGCGCAGAATTTTGGCACTGTACCTGAGTACGATTTCAACACCTTGTCCTCGATAATTCAGTGACGATGAGTTGGTTTTTCGGCGACGGAAAGCCATAAGAGCTTGCTTATGCCGGCACAGTGCTTGATGCGATGAAAGTTGCCAACGCACTTGTGCCTATGACGTGGGGATTAGAGGTAGCAAACGTCATCGCGAAGGCTGAGTTAAAAGCGTTGGTGACCGAAGCACGGAGCGGCGAATTTCTTGAGATGCTGGAAGATTTAGATATCGAAGTGGATCCGGTTACATTCGCACATGCATTATCCGATACGCTTCAACTGGCGTGGCGTTACAAGCTGTCCGCTTATGACGCCTCTTACCTTGAGTTAGCGTTGCGATCTGGTATGTCGCTTGCCACGCTTGACGAAGATCTCCAGAAGGCCGCAAAGAAAGCCGGCGTGAAGAAATTCGCGTGAAGCGTAATTTCAAAAGTTACTAGGAACACTCCAAATTCAAGCATATGCGCAATCGCCAAGTGCATGGATGGCGTCTGAAATCCGCAGCGGATGCCCGGTCAAGTGCGTGAGCAAGTCCAGCGCGCCTAGCAAATACTCGTCCGCGAAAGGGGTGCACCTGCAAAAAACCGGCTCTGATATCTTCTTCAAACCAACCATTTGCCTGGGTGCTTACCTTTTTCGTGACATAAAGCCTATCGTTTAACCCGATCTTGATTCGGGTTAAACGCCTTTGGCAAATCCAGAGACCTGTCGCTCGAAGTCGTATTTTACGGTTTATGTGCGAACAGACGTGTGAGCCATGCATCTACGCTGATACGCCCCGGGCCCGCAACCATTAACCAAAAGAAGATCAGGATGTACGAAAACTCGATCAACTCGATGAATTCATCGAACGAGTGAACATCGTTAATTACCACGAGGGCAATCGCGACGACCATGTTAATGATCATGGGTACCGTGGTGAGCCGGGTGAATAGACCGAGCATGATTAGGCCACCGCCGACCAGCTCAGTCCACGCGGACAAGGTGGCGCTAAAGGCCGGAAACGGAATGCCCCAACCTACAAAACGTTCCGTAAAGCCATCCAAATTGTGAAGTTTTGCCCAACCGGTCTCTAACCAGAAATAACCGAAGAACAGTCGCATCAGCAGCGGCCCGGCCCACTCGAGGCGGCGGCAAGTGGCGAAAAACCATTCCAGTAGTGCGCGGGCAGTGGGAAACACGACGAAATACCCCCAAATCTTGTAAAAAATCGCTGCTTAGAATTCCGCCGCTAGGCCCCAAACGTAATGTCGGTGGAATAAGCAAGTGGAACCGTGCGCAGCACAATCGGTGTCCGAGCCAAAGGCGGTGTCGTCGTGGCAGGTCTCGGATCCATACGGAAAACGTCAGGCTTTCAACCAGCGACCTTCCAATGAATCTAGAGAACGCTTGCCGCTTAACATCGCGGAAATGCGCGCGGCTGTATAGGCTGCCGCGCAAAAATTTATTTTCGCTATTTGTGCATCCAAATTCGCTGCTGGATCGTATTGGGTTCTAACATAGGTCACGGCTTCCGATTCATCTACCAGTTAGGCATGCGGACGCCTAATGCATTCGGCGGATTTGAATTCGCGACACTATGTTTAGGTCAACAATTTCTTCTTTAAAGGATGGTCCTCATGAATCGATCAAAAATTCTTGGCGTGGCGTTGGCCACTGCAGCTGCCGGCTTTTTCTCGCTAGCCACAGTAACCCCCGCGTTCGCGGACGAGGCAGGCACGGTTAAATGCGATAGCTCCTCAGCGTGTAAGGGGCACGGCGCGTGCAAACAAGCCAGCAATGCGTGCAAGGGGCAAAACGGCTGCAAAGGTCAGGGCTTCACGATGCAACAATCAGCTGAAGACTGCACCGCAGCGCAAGCTACCGTCAAAGGCTAGTCACGATCAATTGCCAACCGCCGCCTTACTGGCGAGCGGTTGGCAATTGTTGCGCGCCTTTTATCCTGCATGTCTGTTCACACGCTAGGCTTTGGACTCGGAGCAAGGGTTGAGCATTACGACGATTTGCTGGCCACAACCTCAGAGGTCGAATGGTTAGAAATCCTGTCCGAGAATTACTTAGTGCCTGGCGGCAAGCCTAGGCATTATTTAACGCGCTTGCGCGAACAGTTCCCGATGGTCATGCACGGGGTATCGCTATCGATCGGCAGCACGGACCCGTTAAATACTAATTATCTCTGCGCGCTGCGCGACCTCGCACAAAACGTCGAGCCGGAATGGATCTCCGATCATCTTTGTTGGACCGGCGTTGAAGGCATTAACCTGCACGATTTAATGCCGTTGCCCTATACGGAAGAAGCTTTAACGCACGTCGTTGCGCGTGTGAAACAAGTGCAAGACTACCTGCAGCGACCAATCTTATTGGAGAACGTCTCCAGCTATATCGATTACCGCTGTTCGCAAATGTCCGAATGGGAATTTTTGAATGCGGTCGCCGAGCAAGCCGATTGTTTTATTTTGCTCGATGTCAATAACGTCTATGTCAGTAGCCGCAACCACGGCTTCGACCCTGCGCGCTACATTGAGGCGATAAACCCGCAGCGCGTGAAGCAACTCCATATTGCAGGACATGACGATCAAGGTGATTTGATAGTTGATACCCACGATGCCTCGGTCGCCAACGCGGTGTGGAGTCTGCTTAAACTAACCTATCAACACTGCGGGATGGTGGCGACGATGATTGAGCGCGATGCGAATGTGCCTCCGCTGGCGACACTTTTGTCGGAACTCGGTACTGCACGAGAGATTGCACACCAGGTGTGCCGCTAAGCATGAACCTCGCAATTCTTCAGCGTGATCTGCAACATTTTATCCTCACCGGCGCACCAGGGGTTCATGCCTTGGTCCGTGCGGATACTGCTCAGAGCGCGGCGCGCCGGATCGCGGTATACAGCCACGGATATTATTCCCGGCTGCTGGAAGTGTTAGGTAAGGACTATATTGGTCTCGCCGCCTTGTTAGGCGAGGACGCATTTGAAACCTTAGGACGACAGTACATCGCAGCCTACCCCTCTATCCATTACAACGCGCGCTGGGTGGGGCAGGAGTTGCCGAAATTCATGGCGGGGATCGCGGCTTACCGTGAACTGCCCCACGCCGTTGACATGGCGAAATTAGATTGGGCCATTACCTTAGCTTTCGACGCAGTTGATGCAGCGCCAATCGATGAAGGTTATTTCAGTCAGATTTTACCTGAGCGTTGGTCCGAACTTGTATTCAAGTTTCATCCTGCACTGCAGGTATTTGCGATTTCCTCCAACGTACTAGACATGAAGCGCGCAGACGAGCGCGGGGAACCCATGCCGCCCGCTGAGGTTTTACCAGCGCCGCAACACGTTGCGGTATGGCGGCGAGATCTCCGCGTGTTTTATCGCGCGCTACCCGAGGACGAACGAAGCGCTATTTGCGTAGCACAAAATGGCGCAGACTTCGGCACGCTATGCGAGGGCCTCTCGCGGCAGCACGCGGAAGATGCCGTGGGTATGCGCGCCGCGGAATTGTTGCGAACGTGGTTGCACGAGCAATGGTTGATTGGTTGTGGGGTTGGGGCGTGCGCGACACAACCATCGCCTTTCAATTCTACAAAATAACGTGCATCGGTTTCGTGCAAGCACGAAATCGCGCAAATCCTTAAGGAAACTTCCTGCGCACAGCGATCGTTGCTTACCATGCCTACAAGACCGCTCGGCACCAAGGTCGCATCGCGGGTGTGAAATTGGGTCGAGAGCTAAACTTCCCGAAAATCGATTAGCTGTTTGCAGGCTGAGCGAGTTCATAAGAAACGACGGAGAATAAAAATTTCGACTCCAAAAACTGCTTTCGTACTCTCCGGTGGCGGCAGCTTGGGCGCTATACAAGTCGGCATGCTGTGGGAGTTGATGGAGGCCGGTATCTCTCCTGACTTGGTCGTTGGCGTGTCGGCGGGCGCTATTAACAGTGCGTTTTTTGCCTTTGACCCTTCACTAACCATGGTACGCGCGATGGCGACGCTGTGGAGCCAACTGCGGACCCGTGATGTACTGGGGATTTCGTGGTCGACCGTGTTAGGTTTAGTGGGGCTGCGCAACTACTTGGTTGAACCACATCGTTTGCGCGCACTGCTGAGTCGCGAGTTGCCCTATCGCGAAATCAGCGCGACGCGCGTCCCGCTGAGTATCGTGGCCGCCGACCAATACACCGGCGAGGACGTATTGTTTGCAGAGGGCAAAGTGATTGATGCCATACTGGCAAGCGCTGCGATCCCCGGTGTATTTCCACCAGTAACGATCAATCAACAAATCTTAGTTGACGGTGCCGTCGCCGTCGGATCGCCAATAGAAGCCGCGTGCCGCTTGGGTGCAACACGCCTCATCGTACTACCCTGTGGTTTCACCTGCGTGCAGCAAGCAATCCCCACGCATCCGATTGGGCGCGCCATGCATGCAATCACCCTGATCGGCGCACGCCAACTACGCCAAGACTTTGCGCATCATTCGAAGACGGCGCAAATCTATGTGGTGCCGCCGCTGTGCCCGATGTCATGCTCTGCTTACGATTATTCCCACGGCGCCGAACTCATCGCGACCGCGCGCGACGCTACGAGACAGTGGCTCCATACCGGTGGGTTTGGAGCGTACCGATTTTCCCGAACCATTGGCGGTGCATACCCACTAGGTATAACGGTGCCGGTGCTTCGGTGAGTATAGGCAGCATAAACGCAGTCCACCTCGAAATCGCGGTTGAAAGTGCGACGTTTCACGCTGGCGCCTTGGAACGAATGGCGCTCATGACCGCCGCTGATGTTGGGTTTCCAGCAAGGTTTTGGGGAACGAATAGGTCAAGCGGCGTGGAGTGAGCGGTTCGTCCGGGGGCATCGCGTCGTCGCGGGCCCGCCGGCGTGAGTGACACCGTGCCGGGTGGTGTCAGGCCAGCTTCGCCTCCATGCGTCGGAGAGGGGGCCGCCGTCAGCCTGGTTCCTTCAGGCCCGGCAATGCGGGTGGCGGCGCGCGGGCGAAGGGTCAGTCATCTTCCTTTCTTGACGAAGTGCTGCCGCGAGTGACCGAAGAATTCCACGTGTTTCGCCTTTGTAGGCGTTGCGACGAGCTTTAGTTTTACCTTGTGGCGTGGTCGGGCCGCTGGATTGGTCCCAAGGTTTCCACCGGTGTATCAGCATCGCTTGACGGGCTCGTCGTTCTGCGGTCCAGCCGTTAGCCATATATTTTTCCAATAGTTCGTTTTGCAAATTTCAGTTTTCTCGCGCGCGCGTACGCGGGAGGGTGCATTATCACTCAGCGATGCAGACGGTTCCTGCAAGCCTCGCAAGGCATTTGAATCGAGAACACCACGGCTCGATTTATTGGACATTGGTCGGCGAATCGCTGTACCTCGCTGCGGTGCAGTAGGCGTTGCCTACTGGCCGAGGGTGTGTGAAAACGATCGGCAACGGATCTTGACTATGAGATCATAGCTTCATCGTGGTGGGGAGCGAGTTAGCGATGAAGCGATTTATCGAAGGGGATTCTCGGAATCAAAGCACGCTGCTACCGGAGTGCCTTGA
>SHZM01000029.1 GCA_009692265.1 Gammaproteobacteria bacterium | reverse complement strand
TTGAACAATAAAATCCGTGTGTTGCAGCGTCGCGCCTACGGACTGCGTGACGAAGAATACCTTCGATTGAAGACCCTCACCTGCATGTTGCCTAAGCTTTGACCGAAAAATGATCAAGTTTTACCCACACTAAGTCCGGAAGACCCTTTATTTTTAGTGAGTCTGCTCTTACCGACGATGGCTTGGCGTAGCCGCGAAGGCTGGCACGCAGCAGCGAGCCGCCGGATCGTGTGTGTCGATATCCTCAAAACGGTGACAGCCTTTACCTTCGCGCATTCGATCACCCTAGCGCTTGCCGCGCTGGGGATTCTCAGCCTGCCCTCGCGCGCCGTCGAATCGGTGATTGCCGGGTCGGTGGTGTTTGCCGCGATCGCCAATCTGTGCAGCACCCGCCTGCAATGGCGCTGGCAAATCGTGTTCGGTTTTGGTCTAGTCCACGGCTTCGGGTTCGCCAGCGTGCTCCGTGATCTCGGCCTGCCGGCACAAGCCTTAAGTGTGGCGTTGTGCAGCTTTAACGTCGGGGTTGAACTCGGTCAGCTCGCGCTCGTTGGGCTATTTCTGCCGGTCTATTACGTGCGAAAAAGCCGCTTCTATCGGCACGTGGTCTATCAAACGGGGTCGGCCGCAATCGCCGTCATTGCGCTCGGGTGGTTCATCGAGCGCGCCGTCGCCGTCGATTTGCCGGTATGGTGATCCAATGAAACCGGCTCAGAGAGGCGCCGGCACGCCAGCCGCTGGGCGGCTTGCCCACCAACCCTGAACATACGCGCCGCAGAATAAACCGAATAACGCGAAGAGTAGCGGCCAGTTACCGGTGCCTAAGCCTGCAATGGCCGGACCTGGGCACACCCCTGAAATGCCCCAACCGATCCCAAACAGGGCGGCACCACCAAGGGTTTGTGAGTTCATTGCCGCGGCATGTTTGCCGAAGCTCGCCTCGAACAGCGGCTTGCGCAGCAGCTTCGGCCCGAGTTGGTAGGCAACCGCGGTCACGCTTGCCGCACCGCCTAAGACGGCCAGCAGGCCAAAGTCCTGGAAGCGTAAAAAGCTCAACACTACTTCCGGTCGAATCATCGTCGCGAGGGCTAAACCGAAGCCAAATAGCACTCCGGAAACTAATACTGCAAAAAGCGAAGTCTGCTTCATTACACGCCTCCTAACTGCAACACGACATTGGCGGCGACAATCGCCGTCGTCAGAAAGACGACTACCATGGCCAGGGACGGCACCTGGAGCGAGGCCAGCCCACAAATCCCGTGGCCCGAGGTACACCCGTTACTCATCCGCGCGCCAAAACCCCCGATGAAGCCGCCAATCAGCAGCTGCCACCAATGGACAGTGGTGTGGGCTTGCCCGGCACCTGAGGTTATTGCCCACAGGCTAGCGCCGATGACTAAACCCAGTGCGAGCACAAGGCGCCATTGCCTACTGGCAACGAAGCGTGGTTCTTGGAAGAACGACAGCGTTGAAAGGTACGACCACGTCGAGCTAAAGACTGTGCTCATGCCAGTGACGAGGCCGGTGGTGAGGTAGGCGAGGCTGACTGCAAGGCCGATCAAGATTCCGCCAGCCAGGTAATGGATTATCCCGTTCGGGAACAAGGTTTCGAGCATGCGACGGCCTCTTAGCTGAAAGAGGCGACAGATTACCGCACAAACCGCAGCAGCGTAATTCCCGCGGGACGGGAGGCAGAATCGAATCTGCCTCCCGTCGTACCCCTACGGATCTTTGCGGCTAAACGTGCCGGAGTGTGGTGTCGCGGAGTAAGGGAAAACCTGGTGATAGGTCGCATCGTTACTGTCGACGTTATCGCCCACCACGGTGATGGGATCGTAGGTCGGGCCGCTCGCGACCGCGGTCAGAGCGATATCGACAACGTCATCGCCGAGCCGCCGACCATTTGGCCAACCCGAAGGTTTCACGAGCCCGTCAGCATCGGTCACGGTGTCGCCGCCAGCGAAGCTGAATCGACTAAAGCCTCCCTGACCCGCGAGTCTTACTGGAGTCGTCGTGGTATCGACCCGGAGCACATCCGGAATAAACACCGCCGCTAAATCGCTCCGCCCGGTCGTGGGGATCGGCGTTAGCCCGTCGGGCATGTGGAAAACGACAAAGTTGATAAGAAACGCAAGTTCCGGGTTCGTCGCGTAAGTACCAAACGAGGCCGCATCACCGGTTGGTTTAGTGCGGTTAAATTTATCCTTGTCCTTGAGTGCAACTAAGCCTTCGTTGAACAAGGGATTGCCCATTCGCGCGACCTGAATCCAGGGCCCTTTCCCGACCGGGCCTTTCAGGCTCGAACGCTCGGTCGTCTCGGGTCGACTTACCGAGGCGAAGACCCCGACGCCGGTGGCTTGCCCGAGCGCTGGTAACGGGTCCGCGAGATCGGCGAAGGGCGCGGTGTAGTCGAAGGTTTTCAAGTCCGAGACTGGGATCTGAATCGCGAACGACAGCACGTTGAAGCCTTTGAAGCCATCGACCCCACCGCCGTCCTGGCCGAGCCCGTCATCCGCATCCCCGTCGTTATTGAGGATCCGCGCGTTGAGCAAATCAAAGATGCCCGGAATATCGCTGTAAAAACCGTCATCGCGAGGTCCCGCGAAGACGGCTTCACCCGTGGCGAGGCTGGTGACTGCGTCTTGAGTGTATGAATCAAGACCGGCGAAGGTCGTCGCGCTCGAGACAGCTACCCCGTTAACATCGTTGTACGCCGGAGTAGTATTTTTCCCGACATTCGGCGGTGCGACCGGAACGTTCGTCGCGATCTTCGTGATGGTATTTCGGCGTGCGCCGATTTTCGTCTTCGTGACTGTATAAAACTGCGTGAAGTTCTGTTGAGCATCGCCGATTTGGAGGATCGGGCCGGCGGCGGTGCCAAGTCCATAGGACAGAACCGTGTTGGGGTTTTTCAGGCCCGGTGCGGTAGTCGGGTTCACGCGCGAGAAATTGAAGTCATAGCGCGCCGTCAGCGCGCCCGAGGTCGGGTTGGTGATGTGGATGCTGTAGCGCGCATCGTCGGCGAAACGATCGTAGATCACGCCGTCGCCTGGTTCCGAGAACGGTCGCACCTGGACGACGACATTCAGCACCTTGATCGCGGGGGCATCGTATTTTTCGCCGATAAAGGCATACACGTCGGTGATGTTCGCCTGCGGATCCTGTTTGATCAGTGGTGCGTCGCTGTGGCTCGCCGCCCAGCAATTGCCGGCCACAAACGCGCCGAACAGCGCGCACGTGAGCCGAGTAGTACGGATGGTCATTATGGTTTCTCCTCGTTGATGATTGCCGTGAAATGGCTAACGAGGATGTGTACGAACGCGCGGTCGATCTGGATCACCGCGCAACTAAGCGGTGCTCACGCTACTATATTCAGAACTTAAGCACCCGCTGCGCGAGCCCCATTGCACTGGTGTAGTGGAGTCGACCTTCAAACACCAGCAACGAAATGCAATCGCTGTCGGCGGTGACGATTGGACGGTGCGTGATCTCTTCATCGTTTTCGTCGATGTCACCAGCACGAAAAAGTTGATCATCGGTACGGTAGGCGCCATGCAGAATCAATGTCAGCTCGGCACCCTCATGAGTGTGCTCGGGTAACGCCACGCCCGGCTCCGCACGGAGCAACCAAATTCGTTCTTCGTCCTGGTCTTTCAAGCGCGCAATCCTTAAGCCGGCGACGCCCGCGCGCCAGGTGAGCGCGTCCCACCTGAATCCGAGTGAAGAAGCCACAAATTCACGTAGTCCGGGGACTGCCGCTTCGGTCGTGAGTGTCGCCTCTTGCCGAGCGCGCGCACGGATCGCTGCCGCGCTGACACGCGGTTTTAGTTGTGGGCGCTCGGCGGTGAGATGAGCGCCAAGACGTTCGGCCGCTCGCAATTGTTCACGGCAGTCGTCGCACACGCCGAGGTGACCCGCGATCACGGTGTGAAAGCCGGCGCTGAGTTTCCCGGCGGAGTAATCGATCAGCCACGCAAGTTCAGGATGTTGTTGAACGTTCACGCCGTTGTACCCTCTAGCATCCCGCGCAACCGCGAAAAGCCTAGTCGCAGCCGGGATTTGACGGTGCCGGAGGGTAGGCCTAGTTCTCGCGCTATCTCGCGGTGTGATTTACCTTCGACATAGGCCATCAATAATACCTGCGCCTGCTCCGGCGGGATCTGGTCCAGTAACGCTGCTGTTTTCTCGCTATCGATGAAACCTGAGTGATTCAGCTCATTATCGACCGGATCCTCATGGTCCTCGCTAGTGCGTACAAATACCCGATATTCGCGCGATTGGCTGCGTTTCAAATCGATCATGGCATTGCGCGCGAGCGCGAAGATCCAGGTGTGGGCGCTCGCGCGGCTCGGATCAAATGACTGTGCCCTGGTCCAAACCGTTAGCCACACTTCCTGGAGTACATTCTCGCCATCGTCGGGTGAACAACCGCCCGAACGCGTTAGGTAGCCGAGCACTTTCGATCCTAACGCATTGAATAAGCGATCGAATGCGTTCGCATCCTGTGCGTCTCTGACGCGCATGAGTAGCTCGGTCTCGACGGCAAGGTTATCAACGTTCTTAGCAAAAACTTGCACAGTTCTAAGCGTTCCACCCGCCCTCAGTAGTGGGCGTTGTAGTCGATACGGCAACTTATAGGCAAGTGATTCCATGTGCGCGGATACGGTTTATCACGCATTTTGGATCACCGAGGTCATCGTAAGTAGACTCAGCCGTGGCTCGGGTTCAAGTGCGGACAGTGGACGAAACTATCCCCCGCGCATTGCACCGAGACTTTGCGCGGCTGCGGCAAAGGCCGGCCCTGTCTGGATTGCCGGAACAATCCCGCTGCGGACCAAGAAGTTGCCGAAACGTTCTTCTGCCGTGCGCTCCTGCGCATAGCGGCTGAACAAGGGCGCGAGCACCGCGAGAATTTTCCCCTCGTTCAGGCTTTCACGGTAGGGTGCGTTTAGACGCGATCCATCGAACGCGGCACCGAGATAAAGGTTGTAACGCCCGGGCGCTTTGCCGACTAACCCGATCTCCGCGAGGTAGGGGCGCGCGCAGCCATTCGGGTAGCCAGTAATTCGCACCACGATCGGTTCATCCTGGAGACCATGGTTTGCCAATAAGACTTGGATTTTAGTGACGAAATCGCTGAGATAGCGCTCGCTCTCGGCCATGGCGAGGCCGCAGGTTGGAAAGCCCACACAGGCGAGGGCGAGTTGGCGCAGTGGGGTCACCGTGCCTTCCGCCACGCCGTGCCTGGTAAGGATTTCAGTTACTTCGGAACGTGCGGCCGCGGGCACGTTCGCGAGCACGACGTTTTGGTTGGCGGTTAAGTGGAACTGGGCGAGTTCGCGGGTGGCGATTTCGCGCAAGGCAGTGAGTGCACGGCGCTCCGGTTGGTCGTCGATGCGACCGCTATCAACGAACAACGTGTAATGCGCGAGGCCGTTACCGTCCTCCTGCCAGCCGCTGCGGTCACCGGTGTGGGTGAATTGGAACCCCCGTGCAGGGGCTAACGAAAAGCCCGCACGCGCGGTCACTTCCTCTGTGAATCGATCGAGCCCTAATGTTTCGATGGTGTATTTTAGCCGCGCGTGTTTGCGATTCGTGCGATCGCCAAAGTCGCGTTGCGTGATTAGCACCGCCGTGGCTACTTTGAGTACTTCGGTGGGGGTGCAAAATCCGAGGACATCGGCGACCCGGGGAAAGGTTGCGAATTCGCCGTGTGACATGCCGAGTCCGCCGCCTACGGTGACATTGAAGCCGACAATCCGCGCGTTTTCGAGGATAGCGACGAAGCCGAGATCCTGCGAGAAAACATCGACATCGTTATCCGGCGGGACCGCGACCGCGATCTTGAACTTGCGCGGCAGGTACGTTGCGCCGTACATCGGCTCGGTCTCTTGTTCGGTGCTAAGGATTTTTTTGCGATCCAGCCAGATCTCGTGATAGGCCCCGGTCTTCGGCAGGAGTCGTTCGCTGAGTTCGCGGGCGAGTTCTTCAACTTCGGCGCGGATCGCGCGCGGTCGCGCCAACGTCGTGCACATCACGTTGCGGTTCACGTCGCCACACGCGGCCAAGGTGTCGGACAGGGCGGCGTTGATCGCCGCGATCGCCGGTTTTAAAGCGCGCTTCAAAATGCCGTGAAATTGAAAAGTCTGGCGAGTGGTCAAACGCAACGTGTGGTTGGCGTACGTCCGTGCTATTGCATCCATCGCCAGCCACCGCGCCGGCGTGCACAGACCGCCGGGAATTCGGGCCCGGATCATGAACTGATACGCGGGCTCCAAGCGTTGTTGGCGCCGTTCATTTCGCAGGCCGCGATCATCCTGCTGGTAAATTCCGTGAAACTTGATGAGATGGGTATCGTCTTCGTGCATCGCCCCGGTCAAGGGTTCCGCCAAGCTCGCCTCAATGCTGCCTCGGAGTAGGCGGCTCGCCGTTTTAATGTCTTCGACCGGCGAAAGGGGGGTATCCATCGTTAATACACGTCGCGGTGATAGCGCCCGGCGCGCTGCAGGGTCTGCATATACTCGCGGGCAGCATCGGCATCCACACCGGCAGCCGCCTCAATGGCGGTATGCAAGGCGGCATGGACATCTTTCGCCATGTGCTTGGCGTCCCCGCAGACATAGATATGCGCACCGTTTTCAAGCCAGTTGTAGACCTCTTTCGCGTGTTCGCGGATCCGGTCTTGCACATAAACTTTCCTAGCCTGGTCGCGCGAGAACGCCACGTCCAGGCGCTGCAACGTGTTATTGGCGAGCGCCTTCTGCCATTCCACTTCATAGAGAAAGTCTTCGCGGTGGGTCCGTTCGCCAAAGAATAGCCAATTGCGACCCCGTGCTCCGCGCGCGGCGCGTTCAGCGACAAACGCGCGAAACGGGGCCACCCCGGTACCGGGCCCGATCATAATCAGCGGCACGTCATCGGAGGGCAGATGAAAATTCTGGTTCGGTTCCAGATGCAGCGCGATTTCAGCGCCTGGTGTCAAATCAGCCAAGGTGTTCGACGCCGCTCCATAACGGGTTTGCTCAGCTATTCGGTCCTGTACCACGGCGACCAGTAAATGCGCTTCGTCGGGGCTCGCGGCAGCGGAGGAGGCGATTGAATATGTGCGACGCGCCAACGGGCGTAGGAGCTGGAGAAACTCCTCCGGGGACCAGCTCCTCGGTGCCAGCTGCAGTACATCGATGACCTGATGGCTCGCGAGGTAGTTGGCAAAGACTTCCGGGGTGGCCGGATCAAGGATCGCCGCAAGCTTGGGGTGTTCGACACGGGCTTGATAAGCGCTTAAGAATTGTCGACTCAGCAGAGTGAGTTCGACTTCCTGGGTCAGAATTTCCGCCAAAGGTCGGCGACCATCGGGTCGCGTTACCAGCTCCTCACCGGCCGCGCCGAGTGCGTTAAGCACTGACTCGACTATTGGTGCCGGATTGCGCGGCAGCAGAGCCAAGCCGTCACCGGGCTGGTACGGGAGCGCAGCGAGATCGATCGCAAATTCAAGGTGCCGCACATCCTTGCTTGAATAGCGGCCACTGAGGCGTTGATTCAGCAAGACTTCACCGCGTGCCTGAGGCTGGACGGGCGCGTCGATCGGGGCGCTCGCCTTTGGCGCTGATTCAACGATTGTGATCCGTGGCAGTCCGCTCGGGCGGACCGCGTCGGCAATCTGCTTCAGGGCTTCGTTGCTCCAGTGCATGGCCGCAGCACTGAATTCCAAATCGCAATCAACCCGCGTGAGGGCGCGGCCCGCACCCAGTTCCACCAAACGCTCGTCGAGCTTGCACCCGGCTTGACAGAAATAGGGATAGCTTGAGTCCCCGAGCGCCAACACGCCGAACTTCAATTTTTCGAGGCGTGAGGCCGCGGCGGAGTGTAGGTAGCCAAATAACGCGACGGCATCTTCAGGTGGATCGCCGTCACCCTGGGTGCTGATCACGAACAGCGCCGCGACTTCCTGCTTGAGTTGGCGGGGGATGAAGTCGGCGAGGTTGATTAATTTAGTCGGTAGCTGCGCGGCGAGTGCCTGTTGCTGCAAAGCTTCCGCCAAGCGCTTACTGTTGCCGATCTGTGAACCGTAGAAAATTGCCAGTGCGCGCCCGGGCTTCGACGCGTCAGCGAGGTTTGGCAGCGGCGCTGCGGCGACTTGTGGTTTTGGATTCGCGCCGAGACCCGCTAAATAACCGCTCGCCCATGTCAGCTCGGTCGGCGTGAAGTCGGCGACCACGTGATATAAGCGCGACAGCTGGTCGCGGGTCAGGACGAGCTGAATTTGATTAATCGCGCTGGACGACACAGACCAGGTCCTTCGCCCTAGGGCGGTGAATCGGAGGGGCAGTCTAGGCGGTGCGACCGGGGTGCGGGAACAAAGTTCTTGCTATATGAACCTCGCCCTGCGGCATATCGCGGGTGGCCCGGGATCCGTTTAGCGATACATCCACAGTAGAAAGACGCCGAAGATAATTCGGTAATGCGCGAATACCACAAAGCTATGTTGCGAGACAAATTGAATCAGGAAACGAATCGCCAGCAACGCGCTGATAAAGGCGGTCACGAAACCAGTCGCAAAGACGCCTATGTCGGCCACCCCTAGCGCGTTCCAGTTTTTGGCCAGATCGTAAAGGGTAGCCGCGAACATCATCGGAATCGCCAGGAAAACCGAAAACTCGGTGGCGGCGCGCCGATTAAGGCCGCAGACCATGCCACCCATGATGGTCGCGCCCGAGCGCGAGACCCCAGGAATGAGGGCCAAAACCTGCGCGAGCCCGATCTGGAGCGCAAACCGCGGCGTAATTTCGTCTGTTTCGTGCAAGGTCGGTCGAGTAAACCAGCGTTCGACCGCCAGAATCGCAAATCCGCCCGCAATCAATGCTATTGCCACTACTCGCGGCGAAAATAGCGCGGCTTTAATGTAGTCGTGCGCAAAGAATCCCACTAATGCCGCCGGGATGAACGCAATTATCAGGTTCCAAACGAATCGATTCGCGGACGGCTCGGTGCCGAGGTTATGGGCCACTGCCCGTAAGCGCACTCGGTAGAACCAGCACACGGACAGAATCGCGCCGAGTTGAATGAAAACTTCAAAGGATTGGGGGCCACCTCTGTTAAACTTCAGCCACTCGCTTGCCAAGATCAAATGGCCAGTGCTGGAGATTGGGAGAAATTCGGTCAGGCCTTCGACGATTCCGAGCAAGATCGCCTTGGCGTAAAGCGTTGTATCCACGTCTAACCCGAGCTTAAGTAATGATTCGATTGATTGGTGCGCTAGCTAGCGCGCTACCTCAGTGTGTCGGTCGCACGCGGAAAAATGGCATTTCCGCCGGAAAGGTTAGCATGACTATTGGGGCGGAACTGCTTTTATATCTAGTGGTGATTCTGGTCGCGGCCGAAGTCTTTACCAACGCGCTGGAACATTTTGGGGAGCGGCTCGGAATTTCGGAAGGCGTGACGGGCTCTTTGTTCGCGGCCGTCGGCACCGCGATGCCGGAAAGTATCGTGCCGTTGGTAGCGGTATTCGCTGGGACCGCCAACACGCAGGTGAATGCCGACATCGGTGTTGGCGCGATTCTGGGTGCGCCGCTGATGCTATCAACCCTGAGCATTTGTTTGATGAGCGCCGCCGTCCTCGGCAGCCGTGGGCTGACTGGACACCTGCGTCCGGAACGCGGGGGGTTGGAGCGCGATATCCGCTTTTTTCTGATCGCTTTCGGAATTTCGTTGGTAGGGCTGTTTATTCCGCCCGACGCGACCGTGGTGCGGGTACTGACCGCGGCGGCGTTAGTCACAACTTATTTTGTGTATGTGCTACTGACGTTGAAAGTATCGGCGCAACTCGTCGAAGACGGACACGGGACCGAAGCCCATGGGATGATGCTGCTGTGTCGCTTGGGCCTGCCTAATCACAGCGCAGTGATTGTTCTCCAAATGAGTCTAGGGCTGCTGCTACTGGTGCTCGGGGCGAAGGGCTTTGTGCATAGCATCGAGCACGCTTCGCAACTGCTTGGAATTTCGCCGTTGTTGTTAGCGCTGCTGATTGTGCCGATAGCGACTGAGCTGCCAGAGACGGTGAACAGCATTCTGTGGATACGTCGGGGTAAAGATACGTTGGCGTTTGGAAACATCACCGGGGCGATGGTGTTCCAAGGTAGCCTGCTACCGGCGATCGGCTTATTGGTGACCCCGTGGGCGCCCAGCGTGGAAGTTTTGATCGGGGTGATCGTCGCCTACCTTGCAGGCTTTTGGTTATACCTACTGGCGCGAAGAGGCGGGTTGCGGGTCTGGCACTTAGGCGTGAACGGCGCGCTCTACGTCGCGTACGTTACAGCGATGTTAACGCGGTGAACCTCAGCACGACCGCGAGGGTCGAAATGGTAGAACTGAAGGGTGGACCATCGCGATTTAAAACGTGGTGCCGAGAAGAGGACTCGAACCTCCACGGATTTCTCCACAGGTACCTGAAACCTGCGCGTCTACCAATTCCGCCACCTCGGCCGAGCGCGGGCAATCTACAGAACAGGGGTAGGTGAGTCAATGAGACAACGACCACGCGAAACACCGCCAGCGCGGGACCCGGAAACTGCGGCGGAGCCGGTTGTCATTCCGAGTCGCCAGGATATTCTCGCGGTGTTGGATAAAGCGGGCGCACCGTGCACCTTCAAAGCATTGGCGACGACGATGAAGGTGGAGTCGAAACCCGAAAAGTATGCGTTTCAACGCCGCTTGGGTGCGATGGTGCGCGATGGGCAATTGCTCGAAACGCGCGATCGTCGTTTTGGGATCGCCTGCCAGATGGAGTTGTTACCTGGACGCGTAATCGGTCATCCCGATGGATACGCGTTCGTGCGCCCCGATTCGGGGGCCAGCGATATTTATCTTGCGCCGCGCGAAGCGCGCCGAGTGTTGCACGGCGATCGCCTGTTAGTTCGAGTGGCCGGTCAGGATGAGCGCGATAGACCCTATGGCACCGTGGTGGAAGTGCTCGACCGCGCTAATCACGAAGTTGTTGGTCGTTATTTTCGTGATGGCGGGGTGGGCTTTGTGAGCCCGGACAATCGCCACTTGAATCAGGATATTTTGATCCCACCGGGAAAAGAATCGACCGCGGTTCACGGGCAGATAGTGATCGCGACCATTGATCAACAGCCGGATGCGCGGTACCAGCCACTGGGCCATATTAGTACCGTGCTTGGCGATCATATGGCACCCGGTATGGAAATCGATATTGCGATTCGTAGTTACGAGCTACCGACTTCCTGGCCGGACGGTCTCGCCCGCGAACTCAAGGCGGTGCCCAACGAAGTCCCCATCACGGAATGCGCGGATCGCGAGGATTTTCGCGATCTCCCGTTTGTGACGATCGATGGCAGCGACGCGCGCGATTTCGATGATGCGGTGTACTGTCGCAAAGTGCGTGGCGGTTATGTGCTGTATGTCGCGATCGCGGATGTCGCGCATTACGTGCGCGCGAAAACCGTGCTGGATCGGGCGGCGCGCGAACGCGGAACATCAGTCTATTTCCCGGCGTGGGTCATCCCGATGCTGCCGGAACAATTGTCGAATGGCATCTGTTCGCTGAATCCCGCGGTCGATCGTCTCGTAGTGGTCTGCGAGATGCGCTACGACGTCGAAGGGCACTGCACCAAGACCCGCTTCGCGAACGCGGTGATTCACTCGCGAGCGCGCTTGATTTACGAAGATGTCGCCGAGTGGCTCGCGAACCCCAACCCCAACTGGGAAAAGGAGTCGATCGAGCAGCAGATCCTGAATGCGAACGAGCTTTACCTGATCCTGCGCGCACGTCGCGAAATTCGTGGTGCGCTGGACATCGAAACGGTCGAACCGAAATTCGTGTTCGACGCCGCCCGCAAAATTGAACGCATTGAGTCGCGGCAACGTACCGACGCGCATCGCTTGATCGAGGAATTCATGATTGCGGCGAACGTTGCCGCCGCTGAATTTCTTCAACGCAACAAACGCCCTGCGCTGTTCCGAATCCATGCACCACCAGAACTTGACCGGATCGAACCCTTACGGCTGTTCTTAAACGGTTTAGGCATGAGTTTGGGCGGCGGCGAGCGACCGCACGCGCTGGATTTTTCCAAGGTGCTAAAACAGGCTGCGGGGAGGCCGGATCGACATTTAATCGAAACCGTATTACTGCGCAGTCTCAAGTTAGCGGTGTATAGCCCGGACAATGTCGGTCACTTTGGATTAGCGCTGGAATCCTATGTCCATTTCACGTCACCCATTCGGCGTTATCCGGATTTAATCATCCACCGCGCCTTAAAAGATCAAATCGCCCGTATTCCCGCAGGCGACGAAGACATGCACGTATTGGGCGAGCATTGCTCGATGACGGAGCGACGCGCCGACGACGCCACCCGTGACGCCATCGCCTGGCTTAAATGCGAGTACATGCTGGACAAAGTCGGCGAACAATTCGCCGGCATCGTGAGTGGAGTCACCGCGTTCGGGTTGTTTGTGCAGCTCGATGGCTCCTTCGTCGAGGGCCTGGTGCACGTGACGGGTCTGCCTGAAGATTACTATCACTTCGATCCCGCCGGGCATCGAATGGTCGGACGTAGCTCAGGGAAGGAGTTTCGGTTAGGTCAGCGGCTGGAAGTGATCGTCGCGCGGGTCAACCTGGATGAACGGAAAATCGATTTTAGTTTGCCAGTAGCGCCTCCCTTAAAAAAAACCACGGGCCGGAAGCGGCGGCGGTGAGTAGTGACAAGACGCTTGTCGTCTACGGCCTGCACACCGTGCGCGCGACGTTCACCCACGCCAGTACCGATGTTTTAGAAGCCTGGATCAAGCAGGACGCTTCTCATCCCGAACTTGTTGAACTCACCGCACTTGCGCGGACTGTGGGTGTGCGCATGCAGTCGGTAGGGGGAGGGGCGCTGGATAAACTCGCGGGCAGTCCACAGCACCAAGGGATCGTGGTGCGGCGCCGCACGCCAAAGCTCAGGGAGCTGGCGGACTTTCTCGACATCCAGCCGAACCCAGCGCGCCCGGCGCTGTTGCTCGCCATCGACCAGTTACAAGATCCCCACAATCTCGGCGCGGCGTTGCGCGTCGCCGACGCGACGGGAGTCGACGCCGTGATCGTGACTAAGGATCGCAGTGTCGGCATCACCTCGGCGGTAGCCAAAGTGGCGAGCGGCGCACTCGACACAGTGCCCTTGGTTGGCGTGACCAACCTGGCACGCGCCCTCGCTGACATGAAGGCCGCCGGCGTATGGGCCGTCGGCGCGAGCCATGAGGCGACGATGAGCGTCTATGAGCTGGATCTCCAACGCCCGCTGGTCTGGGTCCTCGGTGGCGAAGGCACGGGCTTACGCCGCCTCACCCGAGACACCTGTGATTACCTCGCGCGGATCCCGATGCAAGGGACAGTGGGCAGTCTCAATTTAGGGACGGCGGCGGCGGTGTGTCTGTTTGAAACGGGTCGGCAACGCGCGGCGGAACATTTCCCCCGATCGCCCTGATGTATAGAAGGACGAACCTGGAACACCGTCCCAATATCCCAAACAATCATCACCTTGTCCGTTACCCAACTACGCAAGAGTCGTAACCTAGCCGGCAGCACAATTACACACTTCGCTACTTCAGCACGAAACGAAACATGGCTATAGTTTAGTTGCATTGCCGTTATCACTCGAAGTCACACGTTCGTGTCCCGAGCACTTAACCGGAGATTGTCATGGCCAAGCTCCTAGGGTCGTTCGGCGCAGACCTCTTACGCGGCACGGCGGACGACGATGTCCTCGAAGGCTTTGCTGGTGACGATCGGCTAGAAGGTCGCGGTGGCAACGATGTCCTAATCGGCGGCATTGGATTAGACCTGTTGCTCGGCGGAACCGGCAACGACACCTACGTCATCGACGATGCGCGCGAAATCAATAAGCGCACCTCGGACCGTGGCATCGATACCGTGAGCTCCACGGTCACTTACACCCTCGGCATTGAACAAGAGAATCTGTTGTTGCTGGGTACTGCGGCCTTGAACGGCGCGGGCAATACCAACGCCAACATCCTCACCGGTAACGCCGCGAACAATACGCTGTCTGGCGGCGCGGGTAACGACACCTTAAGTGGTGGGGCTGGCGATGACCGTATTTTGGGGGGTGCCGGGAACGACGTCTTGCTCTTCGATGCCCTGGACACCAGCGGGGTGGATGGCGGGCGCGGTATCGACACGTTGCGGATTACCGGCACCACCCCGGTCGACTTCGTAAGCCTGGATTCGACCGGGTCCAGGTTCAGCAACATCGAGGTGCTCGATCTACGTGGAGCTGGCGGGCAGACGGTGACGTTGGATCAAGCCACGGTGGAGGGTCTGTCCGCGACCACGAACACGCTACGGATTAAGGGAACCGCGGCAGACACCGTCGAGACCCAGGGATTTTGGAGCACCTTACCCGACATTACCCTTGAGTCGGTGACGTATCACCAGTTTCAGCGCGGGGCGGCCAAGCTTCAGGTGCAGGTCGGCGTCGATACGGCAGGAATCACCGTCGCACTCGAACTCGTGGCGCTCGCTGGGACCAACGGCTTTCGGATCAGTGGCGAGGCGGCGGACGACCGCTCTGGCTACTCGGTCAGCAGTGCCGGAGATGTGAATGGAGATGGCTTTGAGGATCTCCTCATTGGGCTGTATTTCGCCGAACCGATCGGGCCTGATTCCGGGTCGAGTTACGTGGTGTTCGGCGCGGCCTCGGGCTTTCCCGCCGACCTTAATCTATCGGCGTTAAATGGCACGAACGGCTTTCAACTGAATGGTGAAGCAGTCGGTGGCTACTGGGGCCTTTCAGTCAGCGGGGCCGGGGATGTGAATGGGGACGGGTTCGATGATCTGCTCATCGGGGTCGGTGGTGGCGGCATTTTTGATGGACTAGCGGATCCTGGCGAGATTTATGTGGTGTTTGGCGCGGCCTCGGGCTTTGAGTCAAGTTTCGATCCCGCCACCCTAGAGGGCAGCAACGGCTTCCACCTGCTGCGCGAAGCACCGTATGAAGGAGCTGCGATCTCCGTCAGTAATGCGGGGGATCTGAATGGCGATGGATTCGACGATCTCCTTATCCTTGAAGCCTATGGCGCTAATCTGTTTGATGCCAGTTCCGGAGCGAGTTATGTGGTATTCGGCGCGGCTGCAAGCTTTGCGTCCACCCTCGATCTCGCAGCCTTGGACGGCACCGACGGTTTCCAGCTCAGTGGCGCGGTAACCGATGGCCGTATCGGTGACGCCGTCAGCAGCGCCGGAGATGTAAACGGGGATGGCTTTGACGATTTGGTCATCGGAGCCGCTCGAGCCGCCCCGAACGGCGCTAGTTCGGGCGCGAGTTATGTGGTGTTTGGCGCGGCCTCGGGCTTCTCCGCCAACCTCGATCTCGCGACCCTCAATGGCACTAACGGCTTTCAGGTGAATGTCGTGGTGCCGTTCGACCGGTCCGGCTACTCCGTCTGCGGTGCGGGAGATGTGAATGGAGATGGCTTCGACGATCTGCTCATAAGTGTTGAGCGCAGCGACCGACCAGACGGCCTTGGCGCTTACTCGGTAAGTTATGTGGTATTTGGTGCGGCCATGGGCTTTAGCGCGAACCTCGATCTCGCGAACTTGAACGGCACCAAGGGCTTTCGGGTGCGTGGCGAAACAATGGGTTATTCACCCGCCAGCGTCGTCAGCGGTGCCGGGGATGTGAACGGCGATGGGTTCGATGACTTGCTAATCGGTGACAGTTACCCCGTGCCGAACGGTTCTCTATACGGTGCAAGTTTTGTCGTATTCGGTGGCGACTTCCGAGGCGAGGTGACTTTTCTCGGAGACGCCAATGACAACACCTTCACCGGCGGCGGTAGCGCTGAAATCATCGTCGGCGGTCTGGGCGGCGACACCTTGAATGGCGGTGACGGTGCCGATGTGCTCAACGGCGGCGCGGGCAATGATGTCCTCCACGGCGACCTAAGTGCTGATCACCTGGAAGGTGGTAGCGGTGCGGATAGTCTCGACGGCGGTGCCGACGCCGATCACCTCGAAGGCGACAATGGTGCCGATAGCTTAGACGGCGGCTCAGGCAATGACGTGCTCATCGGTGGCGCGGACCACGATGTGTTCCTGTTCAATGATCCGCTAGGTGCAAGCAACATCGATCGGATAATGGACTTCGGTGGGGCCGGGGCCACGGTGATGGATGTGGTCCACCTGGATAATGCCGTCTTCACCGCGCTCCTCACGGAAGGTGCTTTGGCGGAATCCATGTTTGAATCTGGTGCGGGGTTAAGCGCCGCTGGGACCAGTGACGGCCGGATTGTTTACGACACTGTTGCGGGCGGCTTGTACTACGACGCCGATGGGAGTGGTGGGGGCGCCGCAGTGCAGTTCGCGGTGATTGCTGCGGCGGTCGATGGGCTGGCGGCTGCGGATTTCTTTGTCGTGTAGGGGATGCCGCCGAGGCCCGTCGACCCTTTTATGCATCGGCAATCCATGCCTGATGGGATGGACGCCTCCTTACACTAACGGCGTCGATGTGGACTTGCCTCGATTTAGTAGAGAGACATTAGTTCTGTCGTTGTTGCATTAATCATTTCGAATTCGATGGGTGAACAATAACCCAAAGCCGAATGCCGCCGTCGTGGCTTGTAGAATCTATCGATGTATTTCTCGAGCGCGAGCGTAGCTTCAATTCGCGTGTTAAATAAGATCTGCCACACGAGTTCGGATTTAATGGACTTGAATACCGTCTCTACCATCGCGTTGTCATAGCAGTTCCCTTTGCCGCTCATGGAGGGCTCAAGGCCATGGTCGCGCAAGTATTTTTGATAATCGCCGGCGCAGTATTGGCTGCCCCGATCAGAATGATGGATGGGCGTGGTCACCGGGCGTCGCTGGGTTACGGCTTTCTGTAAGGCCGCTAACGCCAATTCCTGTTTGAGCCGGTCACTCACCGCCCAGCCGACGATCCGGCGCGAATAAAAATCCACCACGATCGCCAAGTACAACCAACCCTCCCGAGTCCGTAAATAGCTGATATCAGCGCCCCATTTTTGATTGGGACGCGCGCAGCTAAAGTCCTGGTCAAGCAGATTTTCTGCCACTGGATGAAGGTGATGACTGTCGGTGGTGCGTCGATAACGCTGCCGTTGAACGGCTTTTAACCCGTTTTCTCGCATGAGACGGGCGACCCGACCCCGTCCAATCGAGGCCCCACCCGCGCGCAACTCCGCCGTCATCCGCGGCGAACCGTAAGTCCGGTTGGATAACGCAAATTGAACGCGGATTTGATTCAAATAACCCTCATCAGCCACTCGCCGACCACTCCAGGGCCGTCCCTTCCACGCGTAATACCCGCTCGCACTCACGCCTAAGAGTTCACACTGCCGTTCAATCGGGACCAGGGCCTTATTCGCGTCGATAAACGAATACCTCATCCAAGCGGCGCTTCCAACGCGTCAACGTCGACAATCCAATCCCTAAATCGTCTGCGACTTGCGCGATTGTGCGACCGCTCGACTCGGTTAAACGCACCGATTCACGTTGAAATCTTCAGTGAATACCCGCTTCTCGCTTTTCTTACTCATCAGGACCTCCCTTAGGTCGTTAACCTAACAAAAGTCCCTCCACTTTTTCAGGGCAAGTCCATTTTTGGGTGCAACCGCGATTTTGGAGGGGGCCCCACCCTTCTATACATCAAGGGCGAACGGGGGAGAGGCAGGACCCAGACGAATGGGTCTCAGCATGGGGGCGGTAATCACCGCGCATCGACTCGTTGTCACGTGCCTAAGTGGCCACCGAGGCTTCAGGGTTGAACCACAGGCCCCTCTGGTTACCTCCAACCTGCTTTTTACCTTTACAGTCTTTCAGGCGCCGCATTAGAATACCGGTCCTTTTGTCCCCTATCACTCCTTGCTTCACCGCTCAGACGGGAAGCTTCTAACCGAGAGGAGCCTTCAAGTTGCGACACTATGAGATAGTGTTTCTGGTCCATCCTGACCAGAGTGAACAGGTTAACGCCATGGTTGAGCGTTACCGAACGATGATCCAGGCGACCGGTGGCGCGATCCACCGTCTAGAAGATTGGGGTCGCCGCCAATTGGCGTTTCCCCTCGCCAAAATCCACAAAGCGCACTACGTGATGATGAATATCGAATGCGATGCGCCAACCTTGAACGAACTGACAAGTGCGTTTCGCTTTAACGATGCGGTGTTGAGACACCTCACTATTAAGCGCGATGCCGCGATCACCGAACCGTCCTTGATGGCGAAGGCTAAAGACGAACACGATGAGCGCGAAAGTGAGCGGCGCACCCGCCACAACGCGGCCGCCACTGCCGAACCTGATGATGAGCCGGCCGCCCCGGAAGCGGAAACTGAAACGGAAGCGGAGGAAGTGGAATGAAACATGCAAAGCCAAAACCTCGCGGTGGTTCCTCTCGCCATTTCCGGCGTCGTCGTTATTGCAAATTTACCGCCGAAGGAGTGGTCGAGATCGATTACAAAGATCTCAATACCTTGAAGGCGAATGTCGCGGAAAACGGCAAAATTGTGCCGAGTCGGATTTCGGGAACCAAGGCGCGATTCCAGCGACAGCTCGCAGTCGCGATCAAGCGTGCGCGTTTTCTGGCCCTGATCCCGTACAGCGATTCGCATTAATTAGTGGGCCGAATTCAACAGGCGGATTGAATAACGATGTGGGGAGTCGCCCGACTTGCGATGCGCGGGCCCCTCGTCGCGCCCCTGGTCATCGCGGCCTTTGCGCTGCTGGCGATGATTTTCGTCCCGGCGCTGATCGTGAGCGGCGGCCTGCTTGGGCTTGTGACTCTGCGACACGGCGCGTTCGAAGGCTTGCGCACGTTACTGATCGCGGGTGCGCTAACCCTTGGGGTGCTGCTACTGATCAATGGTAGGTTGGGCGCTGCTGCGGCGTCGGTATTTGCGGCGTGGTTACCGGTGTGGAGCGCTAGCCAAACCCTGCGGCGAACCGGTCAGCAAGGAGCGGCGCTGGCGAACATTGGGATCTGTGCCGCAGGCTATGCAGGGCTGATGCGCTTAGCCAATCCCGATGTCGATGCGTTTTGGCGCGGGCGGTTAACCGCGCTTGGGTCGGCAGTCGAAGCGCAGGGCGGCAAGTTTTTGACGACGAATGAGATCACCTTGGTCGGCAACCTGATGCACCAAGTGTCTATCGCGCTGCTGTGTACTGGCTTGATCTCGATGTTATTGCTGGGACGTTGGTGGCAGGCGGGTCTGTATAACCCAGGCGGCTTTCGTCAGGAGTTCTACGCGCTGGCGGTGCCGCGCTGGCTCTCGCCGTTGGCTGTCGGCGCCGCTCTGGCGAGCCTGATTTTGAAGACGCAGGGTGGTGGTGCTGGCGCGGCGGGTGATTTCGTCCTGGTACTGGTATTGGTGTTCTCCTTACAGGGGCTCGCCATCCTCCACGCGAGTTGCGCGGCGAAGGCGCTTACCCGTGGTTGGCTGGTCGGTGCGTATGTGATGCTCGGGGTGGTACCGCAATTCGTCGTACCACTACTAGCGGTGCTTGGGATAGCCGACGGGACGCGTAAATTTCGAGCGCGTCTGAAAGTGAGCGAGGAATGAGGGCTGTCGCCGTACGGTGGTGTGGTCGCCGCAAAGTTTTTGATAAGGAGCGCCTCGGGCGCTCAGAATATAGGGTGCGAAGATGGAAATTATCCTGCTAGAAAAAGTTCATAATCTCGGCGCGCTGGGTGACAAAGTGCGCGTGCGTGCTGGCTATGGTCGAAATTACCTGATCCCGCGCAAGAAGGCGGTCCCAGCGACTGCCGACAATGTGACGAAGTTTGAAGCCCAGCGCGCTGTACTCGAGCGCGCCCACGCGGCGGCCCATGATTCAGCGGCGGCGCGCGGCGAGAAACTGAAGGGTCTTGAATTAACCGTGACAGCCAAAGCAGGGACCGAAGGCCGACTCTACGGCTCGGTCGGTACAAACGAAATCTGTACGGCGCTTGCCGCGGCCGGGCATACCGTTGAAAAACGCGAAGTCCGCCTACCACTCGGCCCCCTGCGCACCCTCGGTCGCCACAGCGTGGATCTCCAGTTGCATGCGGATATTACCACCCAGGTCGTGATCGTGATTGCCGTCGACGAAGCGGAAAAATAGCGCCGAGGCCGAGGTGGCCACATGACGCCGGTTTCGACCTTGGTCCAGTCGCTGCGCGGCGCACGCGTCGAGAATGATTGAGATGAGCACCCTGACGCGGACCAGTCCGGCTGATCGAAGCGTCGAGCCGTTACGAGTCCCGCCGAATTCAATCGAAGCTGAACAATCAGTGCTCGGTGGCTTAATGCTCGACAATGAAGCCTGGCTGGAAGTTTCCGAGCGACTGCGTGATGCGGACTTCTATCGGCGCGATCACACTAATATCTTCCGTGGAATTGAAGCGCTCGCCAACGACGGCAAACCTTACGACATTGTCACCTTGGCGGAATGGCTGGAAAGCCACGAGCTGCTCGAAGCCTCCGGTGGAATTCAGTACCTCGCCCAACTCGCTGACAACACCCCCACCGCCGCCAATATCGCCGCCTACGCTGATATCGTGCGGGATCGCTCGGTGCTCCGCGGGCTGATTCGCGCGGGCACCGACATCGCTGAAACAGGGTTCAGGCCCGAAGGTCGCTCGACCAACGAATTGATCGATACCGCTGAACGGACCATCTTCGCGATCGCTGAACGCGAGTCGCGCGGCCGCCGTGGCTTTCGCCCGATCAAGGAACTCCTTGTCAGCGCGCTCGATCGGATCGATCAACTGTTCCAACGTGATAATCCGATCACCGGGGTCGCGACCGGGTTCCACGATCTCGACAGCATGACTTCCGGCTTGCAGCCTTCTGATCTCGTGATCGTCGCGGGTCGACCCTCGATGGGGAAGACCGCTTTCGCGATCAATATCGCGCAGCATGCGGCGACCAAGGAGAAAACTCACGTCGCGATCTTCAGCATGGAAATGCCGAGCGAACAGATCGCGATGCGTATGCTGGCCTCGATCGGTCGGATCGATCAGCACAAGGTCCGCACGGGCAAACTCGCCGACGACGACTGGCCGCGCCTAACCCATGCGGTCGGGGTGCTGTCCGAGATTGAACTGTATATCGACGACACCCCCGCGCTTACGCCGGGTGATCTGCGCGCGCGCTGTCGGCGGCTCGCGCGCGAGCACGGGCTCGGGATGGTCGTCATCGATTATCTTCAATTGATGCACGTGCCGGGCACTAACGAGAATCGCGCGACCGAGATTTCCGAGATCTCACGTTCGCTGAAGGCACTCGCCAAAGAACTCAGTGTGCCCGTCATCGCGTTGTCGCAGCTCAATCGAAGCCTTGAGTCACGCAGCGATAAACGCCCGGTGATGTCGGATCTGCGCGAATCCGGCGCGATCGAGCAGGATGCGGACCTGATCCTGTTTATCTATCGCGATGAGGTCTACAACGAAGACTCGTCCGATAAGGGCATCGCCGAAATCATTATCGGCAAGCAGCGTAATGGACCCATCGGTACGCGCAAATTGCGCTTTTTCGGCGAATACACCACTTTTGAGAATCTCGCGTATGACACTTACGGCCATGGTGAGCGTTAGTGTGCGCGCTCGATCCGGGTTCCGTCCTGCGCTGCGCGCTAGCGACATAGCTCTCTAATGGCGCGACCTGCACGGGCAATATTTGACCCGCAAGCAATCCGTTCCAATCTTCAAATAGTGAAACGCCATGCGCCGTCGCGGCGAGTGATGGCGATTGTCAAAGCCGACGGTTATGGTCACGGCGTGATCCGTGTCGCGAACGCGTTACCCGAGGCGGATGCGTTCGGGGTGGCATCGGTGGAAGAAGCGGTACGTCTACGCGAGGCGAATATCACTCAGCCGATCGTGCTCCTCGAAGGCCCATTCGAGGAGCAGGAGTTGTCGGAAATCGCCGTGCATCAGCTTGAATCGGTAGTACACAACCACGACCAGGTGCGAATGTTCGCTGCCGGCAGCCCCCACACCACGCTCTGGATCAAGCTTGATACGGGCATGCACCGACTTGGCTTTGCACCTAGCGAAGTTCCCGCCGTTGTCGCGGTGCTGGCGAACCCTGGCCGGCAGGTGCGTTTCATGACCCATTTCGCGAGCGCGCACCTGCGGCAGGATCTCAGCGTGCCGCGCCAACTCGAAGCATTTTTCTCAGCAATTGACGGTGCCGAGGGCGAACGCTGCTGTGCGAATTCGAGCGCTATTCTTGGTTGGCCCGAATCGCACGGCGACTGGGTACGACCAGGGTTGATGTTGTACGGTGTGTCGCCGTTTTCTGATCGCAGTGGCGAGTCGTTCGGCTTGCGCCCCGCGATGACCCTAGCCTCGGCGCTCATTGCCGTTAAGCGAGTCGCGCAATATGAGACGGTCGGCTACGGCAAAGCCTATGTCTGTCCGGAAGCGATGGAAGTTGGGGTAGTCGCCTTTGGTTACGCCGATGGATACCCGCGCCACGCCGGCACCGGCACGCCGATCCTGGTTAACGGCGTGCGTACGCAGGTGATCGGGGATGCATCGATGGACATGATGGCGGTGGATCTACGTCCGCTAGGGGATGCACGGGTGGGTGACCCAGTCGTACTTTGGGGAGATGGTCTACCGGTCGAAGAAGTGGCGCAGGCGGCAGGTACGATTCCCTACGAGCTTTTATGCCGCATGCGGATGCGCGCGCACTTCGTCGAACGGCGCGCATGAAAGGTTCAAAGCGGGTGTATCAATGCGAGCACTGCGGGGCGAGCCAACCAAAATGGGCCGGACAGTGCCCGGACTGCGGCAGCTGGAATACCTTGATCGAAACGGTTACCGCCGCGGCCCCTGCACCTCGCCAGGGATCGTATGCCGGGGAGCCGCCGCAGATCGTTGAGTTAGGCGCGATCAAGGCCGTCGAATCGCCGCGCCTTTCAAGCGGACTGAGCGAATTTGATCGCGTTCTGGGGGGCGGCCTCGTCGAAGGTTCGGTGGTGTTGATCGGCGGCGATCCGGGGATCGGAAAGTCCACGTTACTGTTGCAGAGCATGGCGTTGTGCGCGGCGAATGGCGGCATCGCCGCGCTCTATGTCAGTGGGGAAGAATCGGCGGCGCAGATCGCGTTACGCGCTGAACGTCTGAAGCTTCCGACCACCAAATTGCGACTGCTCACCGAAACCGAAGTCGAACGGGTGCTGGCGATGGCGAGCGTCGAGCGGCCGCGCATTTTGGTCATCGATTCGATCCAAACGCTCTACAGCAATGCATTGCATTCCGCACCGGGCAGCATCGCGCAGGTACGAGAGTGCGCCGCCCAATTAGTACGCTTCGCTAAAGCCAGCCGTACCGCCGTGTACCTGGTCGGGCATGTCACCAAGGATGGGGCACTCGCCGGGCCGCGCGTGCTGGAACACATGGTCGATACCGTGCTGTATTTCGAAGGCGAACTTGGAGGGCGCTATCGTTTAATCCGTGCCTTTAAGAATCGTTTCGGTGCGGTCAATGAACTCGGCGTCTTCGCGATGACCGATACGGGATTAAAGGAAGTCAGTAACCCGTCGGCCATCCTGCTCTCGCGTCACGATGAACCGGTCGCCGGCAGCGTGGTGATGGTGACGCGCGAAGGGACGCGTCCATTGTTAGTCGAAGTCCAGGCACTGGTCGATCAGAGTGCGTTAGGAAATCCGCGCCGCGTCACCGTCGGTATCGAAAATAATCGCCTGTCGATGTTGTTGGCGGTGCTGCATCGTCACGGCGGGATCGCGACTGCCGGCTGCGATGTTTTTGCAAATATCGTGGGAGGCGTGCGGGTCACGGAGACCGGAGGTGATCTCGCCGTCGTCATGGCAGTCGTATCGAGTTTGCGCGATCGACCGTTAAAGTCGGACCTCGTGATGTTCGGCGAAATCGGCTTGGCCGGGGAGATCCGACCGGTCCAAGGGGGGCTCGAGCGGCTGCGCGAAGCCGCTAAGCACGGCTTCAAGCGTGCCATCGTGCCGAAGGCGAATGTGTCCAAGACCTCGCCCGAGGGGATTCAGGTGATCGGGGTGTCGCGCCTGGCGGAAGCGCTGGCGGAAATCTGAATCGAGGAGAGAGGCGGTAGGTATTCTCGTCCCGTCTATCCATCAGCATGAACGGAGGCGCGTAATCAACTTATTATTGAACTAGGGGTGGCGCCGCATTAGCGGGTGGGAAAATCCGCGCGTTACGCACCGTGTGGCCGGAACTCTGAACGATTTCGATCGTGTATTCGCCAATCCGGAAACTGGTTCCGGTATCCGGAATATTTTCCAGAGCTTTGAGAATCAACCCGTTCAGTGTTTTAGGTCCGTCTTCGGGCAGATCCCAGCCAAACGCACGATTGAGCTCGCGAATGTTCGCCGCGGCGTCTACCAGCACGCTCCCGTCCTGCTGCGGAAAAACTTCGCGACTGTTGAATTGCGGCACCGTCGTGAATTCACCGACAACCTGTTCAAGTACATCATCGATCGTCACGATCCCGGTGATATCTCCATATTCATCGACAACCAACGCGACGCGTTGTTTCGCGAGCTGGAAATTGATCAACTGCGTGTGTAAGTCGGCTTTTAACGGCACGTAATACGGTTCAACCAGCAAACCTTCAAGTTGTTCGCGGTCGAAGTCGTCGCCCTGTCGCCATAGGCGAGCGAGCGAGCGCATATGCAAAATTCCGATCACGTTGTCGAGACTGCCGCGGTAGCAGGGGACGCGGGTATGGCGGCAGGTCATAATTTGTTCGCGAATATCGTCCCAGTCCTGATTGAAGTCGATGGCCACGACATCCCCACGCGGAATCATGATGTCCTCCACCGTCACCTTTTCAAGATCCAGGATGCCGAACAACATATCGCGATGCTTCTGAGGGATCATCGCGCCGGCCTCTTTCACGACTGTGCGCAGCTCCTCGCGATCAAGCGGATCAAGCTGTGAGCGATCCGCGCTAATATTGCATGCGCTCAGCAGCACGCGAGTAATGGCATTAATCGTCGCGACGACCGGTCTGAACAATGTCATCAGCGGGATCAAGATCAACGTCGCCGGGAACGCCAGGCGTTCCGGATGCAGCGCGGCGATCGTCTTCGGCAACACTTCGGCGAAAATTAAAATCAACGCGGTGACGATGACGCCGGCCAGCAACAATCCGGACTCGCCGAACACCTGGAGCGTAACCAACGTCGTTATCTGGGTCAGCACCACGTTTAGAAAATTGTTCCCCAGCAAAATAAAACCGATTAAGCCGTCTGGTTTTTGCAACAGCTTGATCGCGCGGCGGGCGCCAGCATGTTTTTGATCGGCCAGGTGCCGCAGGCGGTATCGATTGAGCGCCATCATCGAAGTTTCGGCGGCCGAGAAAAACGCGCTGCAGGCGATGAGGCCGACGACACCCAGGGTTAAGAAGATGACTGACGAAGTTTCCATGAATTAAACCCGATGTAGGACCAGTTCGAGTACAAACTTGGTGCCGAAAAAAGCCAGCGCTAGGAGCGCGAAACCGGTGATGACGAATTTAATGCCGCGCCGCCCGCGCCAATCCCAACGCCAGCGCCCGAACACGAGAGTTGCGAATACCAGCCACGCGAGCGCGGAAAATACGATTTTGTGCGCGAGATGTTGGCTTCGCACATTTTCGATATAGGCACTGCCAACCACGAGGCTTGCGGTGAGCAACGCGAAGGCGAGCGCGGTCAGCTGAAACATCACAGCCTCCATGGTCGGTAATGGCGGCAGAAAATTCAGCACCGGATGATGATGGCGCAGCTGGCGAGTGGCGAACGCCAACAGCAGCGCCTGAATCGCGGCAATCGCGAAGAGGCTGTAGGCGATAATTGCCAGCGCGATGTGAACCTGCATCCCAAATGGGGGCTGCTCGGTTAGAACCCGCGTAGCTGGCAAACTGATATCGAGAACCAAGGCGAGGGCCGCTAATGGCAGCAGCACCACGGCGAGGCTGGCGAGCGGCCGACGGACATTGAGCAGCAGCACTACACCACCGATACACCATGCAACAATCGACGCGGCATTCACTAAACCGATCGAGACGCCCTGCTGGGTTAAGGTGTGTGGATAGAGGAAGGTCCCGTGCACCAGGAAGGCAGCGCCGGCAAGGCATAATGCGACCATCCGCCGCTCGCGGGCGAACGCATAGGCAGCGCCGAAATACGCGACGACCCCGATTAGACCGCTAAGCCAAGCGTGCATGAAAACCCGAGCGTGATTATGGCCTCGGCATTGTATAAGGAATGTCGGCGCGAAGCCCGCCGGGCACGGACCGCAAGGCCATTTAGTGAGATCGAAAAGTATACTCCCATGTCCGCGATACCACCTAGGCGTGTAGAGGAAGCCGTATGTTTCAAAATTTGAGTGATCGATTCAGTAAGGTCGTAAAACAACTCCGCGGGCAAGGCCGTTTGACCGACGAGAACATTGACAGCACCCTGCGTGAAGTGCGGATGGCGTTGTTAGAAGCGGACGTCGCGCTGCCGGTGGTTAAGGATTTCGTTGAAAGCGTTCGCGTGCGTGCGCAAGGTCAGGAAGTCATCGGCACCTTGACCCCGGGTCAGGCGTTGATCCGAGTCGTTCGCGACGAATTGACCACGTTGATGGGCGAAGCCGGAGTCGGCATTAACTTCGCGGCTGAGCCGCCGATCGTCATTCTACTCGCGGGTCTTCAAGGCTCGGGGAAAACGACGAGCGCGGCCAAGCTCGCGAAACGTCTCACCGAACAAGACAAGAAAGCTGTTGCGCTGGTCAGCTGCGATGTCTACCGACCAGCCGCGATCGAGCAGTTACGAGTTTTGGCGACCGAGATAGGGGTTACCTGCTACCCCAGCACCGCCGATCTCGATCCCGTTTCAATCGCGCAGTCCGCGCTCGCACAGGCGCGGCGTGAGTTGAAAGACGTGTTGATCATCGACACCGCCGGTCGGCTTGCGATCGATGAGGTGATGATGGCGGAGATAAAAAATCTGCATGCGGCGGTGAGTCCGCACGAGACCTTGTTCGTGATCGATTCGATGATGGGCCAGGATGCGGTGCGTACCGCACAGGCTTTCAATGAGGCATTGCCGCTAACCGGCGTGGTGTTGACGAAAACCGATGGTGATGCACGCGGTGGCGCGGCGCTGTCGGTACGGCAGGTCACCGGCAAACCGATTAAATTCATCGGTGTCGGCGAAAAAACCCACGCGCTGGAGCCGTTTCATCCCGACCGGATTGCGTCACGAATCCTGGGTATGGGTGATGTACTGTCGCTGATCGAAGAAGTTGAGCAAAAAGTCGATCGCGAGCAGGCCGCTAAAGTCGCCGCGAAACTCAGTAAGGGCAAGGGCTTTGATCTGCAGGACTTTCGCGAACAGATCGAGCAAATGCGCAACATGGGTGGATTAAGCGCATTAATGGGCAAATTGCCCGGTACCGCGGATTTGCCCGAGCATGTTAAGAACCGGGTCAACGATAAAGACATGCTGCGATCGGCCGCGATGATCGATTCGATGACGCGGCAAGAGCGGCTGTTTCCGGCCGTGATCAAGGCCTCGCGCAAGCGCCGGATCGCCGCCGGTTCGGGTACTCAGATCCAGGATGTCAATCGTCTGCTTAAGCAGTTCGAGCAAATGCAGCGCATGATGAAAAAAGTCTCGAAGAAGGGTGGCCTGCAAAGCCTGATGCGCGGGCTTAAGGGGCGGATGCCCCCCGGGATGCCGTTTCAATAAGATTGCAGCGATCGACAACGACGTTTAAGCCTGAGCTTGGCGGCGGGGAACCCGGGAAACACCGCTGTTATTGGGGGAGTAATGGACGAATTAATAAATAAGGCCGCGTTGGAATATCACGAGTACCCGCGCGCCGGTAAGACGGAGATCACCGCCACCAAGCCGCTCGCGAATCAAACAGATCTCGCCCTCGCGTATTCACCTGGAGTCGCCGCTCCCTGTCTGGTCATCGCGGACGATCCGACCACCGCCGCGCGCTACACCAACCGGGGAAATCTCGTCGCGGTGGTCACCAATGGTACTGCCGTGCTGGGCCTGGGGAACATTGGACCACTGGCCGCGAAACCCGTCATGGAAGGCAAAGCAGTCCTTTTCAAAAAATTCGCGGGCATTGATGTGTTCGATCTCGAAATCAATGAATCGGATCCGGACAAATTAGTCGACATCATCGCAGCCCTTGAGCCGGTGTTCCATGATGACCAGCATGGCACCGCGATAATCGCGGCCGCTGCCATTCGTAACGCGCTTACCTTAGTCGATAAAAAAATCGGAACGGTAAAGCTGGTGTGCTCCGGGGCCGGCGCCGCGGCGATTGCCTGCTTGAAGCTGCTCGAAGCCTTAGGGCTGGAGCGCGCGCACATGACTGTCGTGGATAAAGCCGGCGTGATCCACGCGGGACGAGTCGCTCAGTTGGATCCGCACAAGGCAGCCTATGCGCGCGAGACCGCGGCGCGATCCTTGAGTGACGCGATCGTCGATGCGGATATTTTTCTAGGTCTATCCGGACCGGGGGTCTTGAGTGGGGCGATGGTCGCGACGATGGCGCGCCAGCCGATCGTGCTCGCGCTGGCAAATCCAACGCCGGAGATCCTGCCGGAAGAAGTCTTCGCTGCCCGCGCCGACGCGATAGTCGCGACCGGTCGCTCCGATTACCCCAACCAAGTCAATAACGTGCTGTGTTTTCCGTACATATTCCGCGGCGCGTTAGATGTCGGTGCGACGACGATCACCGAGCAGATGAAGCTCGCATGCGTGGAGGCATTAGCGGAACTCACGATGCAGGAAGAGTCCGAGGTGGTCCTTGCTGCCTACGGCGGCGAGGCGTTGAAGTTTAGTGCGGAGTACCTGATTCCGAAGCCTTTCGATCCACGGTTGATCACGACCTTGGCGCCGGCAGTCGCGCGGGCTGCAATGGAGAGTGGAGTTGCCACCCGTCCAATCGACGATCTAGCGGCCTATAAGGCGCGGCTTAGCCAGTACGTCTTCCAATCCGTCTTACTGATGAAACCTGTGTTCGAGCGCGCAAAGCAGGATCAACGACGATTAGTCTACGCAGAGGGCGAAGAGGCGACCGTGCTACGCGCGGCGCAAGCGGTGATCGATGATGGCTTGGCTCGACCGATCCTGGTAGGGCGTCCGAAAGTGATCGCTCAGCGGATAGCCAATTTAGGTTTGCGCATTACCCTTGGTGTTGATTGCGAAGTAGTTAATCCGGAATCCGATCATCGTTTTCGGGACTATTGGACAGGCTACTACGCATTGACGAAACGTCGCGGCATCACGCCCAGTGATGCGCGCCGCGTGCTGCGCACCAGCAGCACCGTGATCGCGGCGATGTTTGTGCTGCGTGGAGAAGCGGATGCGCTGATCTGCGGTTTGACCGGTGAATATCACGAGCACCTCAACCACTTGGTCGAGGTATTAGGCCAGGCACCCGCACAGGCGCTCGCCGCGATCAGTGTGGTGGTATTGCGTAAAGGAACCTTCTTAATCGGGGATACCCACGTGCACCAGGATCCCGACGCGGCTACCACCGCGGACATCGCGCTTGCGGCGGCGAATTGCGCGCGACGATTCGGGATCACGCCGAAGTTAGCGCTCCTCTCGCATTCCAATTTTGGCAGTAGTTAGGCACCGTCAGCGCTGAAAATGCGCGCGGCGTTGGCGCTCGTCGGTGAGGGTGCGCCAGAACTCGAAATCGACGGCGAGATGCGAGCCGATGCTGCGTTACTTGCAGCGGTGCGTGAGGCGGCGGTGGACAATTCGTCTTTGCAGGGAGCGGCAAACGTCTTGATCATGCCGAATCTCGACGCCGCGAACATCGCGATGCACTTGCTAACCGTCCTTGGCGAAGGGGTTACCGTCGGCCCGATACTAACCGGCCTGAATTATCCGGCGCATATTTTGCCCACAACGTCGTCCGTTCGACGGATCGTGAATATGAGCGCGCTTGCCGTGGTCGGCGCGCAAGCGCGTTAAGGGTTGGCGTTATCGGTGCCGTTCTGTCGGTGATACTCGGCGATAAAGTTTGCAATTAGTTCATCGACCAGCGCGGTGACCTTTTCAATTTCACTCGCCATCATCACGGCGTTGCCGGCGTCGGTCCAAACCGCCTCGGAGACGAAGCCGCCGGCAGTATTCCCAAGGGGTATCTTCTGACGCAGCTCGAGTTTAACGGACAGATGATAGAACCCATGCGCGTCATGATTCGTCAAAATGCGAACGCGTAGCAATCCAACCCCAGGACCTGATACAGCCTCCGGATAAGACACGACACCGAGCCCGCCGGTCGTGAGCTTAGTCGTTACCTGATTTAAGACCTTCGCGGTATCCAGTCCGTACACTTCGAACGCGCGGTCGATGTCCTCCACCGCGACCGCGACTTGGCTGGTGCCGTTCAAGGTCATGTAGGAAAACGGCGGGGCTCCTGCGATGAGCCAAGGGCTTAGTCCATACAGCCCGAGGCCTAGTGCAAAATTGGCGAGAAAATTTTTCATTTAAGGTTGTTGCGCGGTTTGCGATAACGGACCCGTGTCGAGCGCTGTGAGGCTCGCACGAACATCAGCGCGACGCTGCTGGCCGCGATCGCGAGGAACCATAGCAATGACCACTCCGCGATCGATAGCCCCAGCAGGGTCCAGTCGACCTTTGCACATTCTCCCGAGCCCTGAAAGACTTTCCGAACGGTCTCACCGAGCGGGAAAGCATCCATCATGAAATCCAGTCCAGGTCCGCATTCGGGGACGAGATCTTCAGGTAGGTGCTGCAGCCAGGTCTGGCGACCGGCGATCGCGGCACCGATCAGCGCTGTTATCGCGATTAGCGAGCAATACACACTGGCGCCTACCAGGCGTGGGCCATGCAAGGTCGCGCCTAGTGCGATTGCCACAATTGTGATGTAGGCGACTCGCTGAAAAACGCATAAAGGACAAGGTTCCTGTCCGGCATACGCTTGCAGGTAATAGCCGAAGGTGAGGAGGCCAATACACACCATCGCAAAAAGCGCGAAAGGTCGCCGTCTTGAAATTAGAAGTGAACCTAGGAAGCGCATAAGGCTAAATCCGTACCTAGATGGGGTTAGCGTGCATTCTAGCGCTGGTCGCGTGCGAGAGAGGAATAGTTTCTTCGAAATGGGCCAGCAATCGACGTTCGAGCCAGCTGTTAGTGACCGCCTTGAGGTGGGGCATAACGAATCCTACGTGGCCACCCCTGGCGACTAATTCGAACGTTATAGACGCCACTATTTCGTGTTCGAGGGGTACTGCACTCGCTGGCAAGAAAGGATCATCGAGCGCATGCACCACTAAAGTCGGGATCGTGATCCTCTTAATAAAGTTGCGCGAGCTAGATTGCGCATAGTAGTCAGCGGCGCTCGCGAATCCATGCAAAGGCGCAGTGACGTGTTCGTCGTACTCCCAAAATGTCCGCCACCGATGCAGGTGAGTGAGATCAATAGGCGCTGCAACGTCAGAAAATTTCCGCTTCAACTTCGTGCGCATGCTTGAGACCAGATGACGCTGGTAGATCCGCGAAAAACCCTGGTTGAGGCGACTCGCCGCCGCCGCGAGATCAAACGGTACCGAGACCGCTGCCGCCGCTACCAGCGACGTGCGCGAGCCAAGTTCACCGAGAAATTTCAACACTACATTGCCGCCCAACGAATAGCCAACCGCACCTAGTGCACGGTTCGGCAAGCGAGCTTGAAGTGTGTCCAGCAGAAATTTCAGATCACCGGTGTCGCCCGAATGGTAACTCCGCGCCAGTCGATTGGGGGTTCCGCTACATCCCCGAAAGTGCATGACGCATGTCCCATAGCCACGAGTGATGAGTGCCTGCACTAGCCGCCGCACGTAAGGCGATTCCGCGCTGCCTTCAAGACCATGCAACACGACAATGAGCGGAGCTCCGGGATCACCAGCCCAGGCGAGATCGACGAAATCGCCATCGGGCAATTCAAGTCGTTCCGGTCGGTAGGTGACAACGGGCGGGCGGCTGACTCGAGCGGCCCACAGTGTTTGTAGATTAGGCCCGGGGAGCCACCAAGCCGGATGGTACTTCGCATGATCGAGCATAAGCGAGGGCACCTAAGCGCATCTAAAACTTCACCAAGTGGACAAGCGGTCCCTGCGGATCTCCGACATGCAGCGGGATCTCCAGCGCATTCAGCGCGACCACCGCCAGGAATCGCGATTCGCCACTTGGCGTTGTGACACAGGTGATGATGTCGCCTGCGTTGAGCGGTGAGTCGCCGAGAGCGCGGCATAATTTGTGACCAACCGCCGCCGCGCTGGTACGACCCGCCACTAACCGAGACTTCACCGCGCCGCGATATTTTAGGCGCGCGATGATCTCCTGGCCTGGATAGCAACCCTTATCGAACGATACCGCGTTGATCACATCGAGATTGAGTTCCTGCGGCAGAAACGCGTTGATTGCGCATCCGGAGAGGCGCGGAAGACCCTGGGCTATGTCGAGGGCACGCCAAGCCGCTGTTCCAATGTTTTTCAGCCCGCAAGCTGACCACCAAGCACCCACCGCCGATACCTCGCCCCATACTAAGTAGCGCACGGACGGGTCGATGCACAGCGCAGTGAGGGTTGGAGTAGGGTGGGTAATCACAAGGCGAGTGGGCGGGAAGTCCGTCAAGGCCTCTGGCACTACATGCGTGCGCGGCGCGCTGATCCCGAGTATCGCGATTCGCTCGCTACAATCGTCGATAACAACCTGGGCGCGCAGTACGAACATTTTCAAGCGCGCGACGAAGCGCGCTGCTTCAGAAGTGGAGATAAGAACCAGAAAGCCCTCCGCCTCCGCGCACAGGTGAAACAAAAACGACACTCGCCCTTGTGGCGTGCACCATGCGCTGAGTTGGCCTTGTCCCGCTTCCAGTGCGCGGACATCGGAAGTGAATTGCCCGTGTAGGAACGAACGTGCGTCAGAGCCTGTGATACGAATTGCGGCGAGATCTGTCACCGGGCATGCACACGGCGACTCTGTTATCGCTTGAAATTCGTCGGAGCCAAACTCGATTTCATTGTTTTGGTCACGTCGGTAGCTGACAGGGACGGCGTCGAGCAAGATCATGGTACGACTAGTTGACTTTGTAGCATCGCAATCAAGATCTGAAATTCCGGTTGTGCTGGTACTTCGCGCCGGAGCAACCACGCGTAGAGCTCAGGATCGGGAGTCTCCAGGAGCGACGAGAAATGTACTCGCTGCGCGGACGAAAGCGTTTCGAAATCGCGATCCAGAAAGCAGGAGAGGACGATGTCGAGCTCCCGCATGCCACGGCGGCATCGCCAGCGTAAGCGGTTCTGCTTCAGTTCGGCCAACGGCTACAGGGTCCTTGTCAGCATCATCTTCTTCACTTCGGCGATCGCTTGGGCGGGGTTCAGATTTTTAGGACAGGTTTTCGCGCAATTCATGATCGTATGACAACGGTACAATCTGAACGGATCCTCAAGATTGTCCAAGCGATCCCCGGTAGCTTCGTCGCGGCTATCAATCAACCAACGATAGGCTTGCAGCAGAATCGCCGGTCCGAGATAGCGATCACTGTTCCACCAATAACTCGGGCAGCTGGTCGAACAGCAGGCGCAGAGGATGCACTCGTACAGTCCGTCGAGTTTTTCGCGATCTTCCTTCGACTGCAGGCGTTCGCGGTCCGGCGGTGGCGCGGTATCGGTTTGCAGCCACGGCTTGATCGATGCGTACTGCGCGTAGAAGTGGGTGAGATCGGGAACAAGATCTTTATGTACAGGCATGTGCGGAAGCGGGTAGATTTTGACATCGCCCTTGACTGACTCGGTCGCCTTGGTACAAGCCAAGGTATTGGTGCCGTCGATATTCATCGCGCAAGATCCGCAAATACCTTCACGGCACGAGCGGCGAAATGTCAACGTCGGGTCGATCTCATTCTTGATATAGATGATCGCGTCAAGCACCATCGGACCGCATTTATCGAGATCGATCTCATAGGTATCGAGGCGTGGATTCTCTCCGCTGTCGGGATCGTAGCGATAGACCCGAATATTCCGTGCCCGTTTCGCGCCGGCGGCTGCTTCCACCCGCTTGCCGGGGAGCACTTGTGAATTTTTCGGAAGGCTGAATTCCGCCATGAGCAAAGTCCTCTCAAAAATTTTCTATCGGTGTCTATCGTCGAATACGCGCCGTGCGGACGGTCTAGTAGACGCGCTTCTTCGGTGGGATCACCTGTACATCGTCACTTAAAGTATAGAGATGAACTGGGCGGTAATCGAAGCGTACCGCGCCTTTGGGGTCCAGCCACGTTAACGTGTGCTTCATCCACTCGTCGTCATTTCTGTCGGGGAAGTCTTCGCGGGCGTGGGCACCACGGCTCTCCTGTCGATTGAACGCGGCGCGGATGCTCACCATCGAGTTCGCGAGCAGGTTTTCGAGTTCCAGGGTCTCAACCAGATCTGTATTCCACGTCATCGAACGATCAGTAACCTTTACGTGCTCAAAAGCGTCCCACACTTCCTGTAATTTCTCGATCCCGTCCGCCAGCACATCCCCAGTACGAAATACGGCAGCGTTATCCTGCATGATTCGCTGCATGCGCAGCCGCAATCTGGACGTTGGCTCGGTGCCGTTGGCATGCCGCATGCGATCAAAGCGGTCAAGAATGCGCGGCAATGTATGCGCGGGCAAGGTCGAGTGTGGCATGCCAGTTCTAATGGTCGCCGCACAGCGCTTCGCCGCCGCGCGACCGAATACCACTAGATCGAGCAATGAATTTGATCCCAGCCGATTGGCGCCATGTACCGAGACGCAGGCTGCTTCACCGATCGCCATCAGGCCGGGGACTTCCGCATCCGAGTCGCCGTTGCGTAGTGTGACGACCTGGCCGTGATAGTTAGTCGGTACACCGCCCATGTTGTAATGCACGGTTGGTAACACGGGGATTGGCTGCTTGGTGACATCAACACCGGCGAAGATCGCCGCGGACTCGGCGATCCCGGGTAGACGTTCATTTATCACTTCGGGGCCGAGATGCTCAAGATGAAGATGTATATGATCGCGATCCGCGCCCACACCACGGCCTTCACGAATCTCGATCGTCATCGAGCGCGAGACCACATCGCGCGAGGCGAGGTCTTTCGCATTCGGTGCGTAGCGTTCCATGAAGCGTTCGCCCGCGGAATTGGTGAGATAGCCGCCTTCACCGCGCACGCCTTCAGTGATCAAGCATCCGGCGCCATAGATCCCGGTGGGATGAAACTGAATGAATTCCATGTCTTGCAAGGGTAGCCCTGCGCGTAGCGCCATCGCATTCCCATCGCCAGTGCAGGTATGCGCTGAAGTACACGAGAAATAGCTGCGTCCATAGCCACCGGTCGCGAGCACCACGGAGTGCGCGCGAAACACATGTAAGCTGCCGTCTTCAAGGTTCCAGGCCAGTACTCCGCGGCAGGTGCCGTCATCGTCCATCAGCAAATCGATCGCGAAGTATTCGATCATGAATTCCGCGTTGTGCTTCAGCGACTGCTGATACAAGGTGTGCAGGATCGCGTGACCGGTACGGTCCGCGGCGGCGCACGTGCGTTGGGCGATGCCTTCACCGTAATTGGTGGTCATGCCGCCGAAGGGGCGCTGATAAATGCGGCCGTCCTCGGTACGCGAAAACGGCACGCCATAATGTTCAAGCTCGATGACCGCCGGGATCGCCTCGCGACACATGTATTCAATCGCGTCTTGATCGCCAAGCCAATCGGAACCCTTGATCGTGTCGTACATGTGCCAACGCCAATCATCCGGCCCCATATTGCCGAGCGCCGCGCTCATGCCGCCCTGGGCCGCGACTGTATGGCTGCGCGTTGGAAAGACTTTGGTGATGCAGGCAGTTTTAAGCCCTTCCGCGGCCATGCCAAACGTGGCGCGCAATCCCGCGCCGCCCGCGCCGACCACCACCACATCGTACTTATGTTCAATCGGAGAATAGGCAGAACTCATCGTTAGAATCCTTGAGACGGTGTCAGGCGAGGGCAATTTTCAGAATTGAAAAAATCGCGATGAGCGCACCGATGCCGGCGCCTCCTCGTAACAACACCTGGCTCGCGATCTGTAGAATCGGTGAATGGACGTAATCTTCGAGGACAACTTGCAAGCCCAATTGGAGGTGTCGAAGTAGCGCGAGTACCAACGCGATCAGCAGCACGGTTACATAAGGTGTTCGGATCCAGGTGACAACGTCGGCAAAGGGTTGGTTAACGATTCCCATTAACGCATACACAAACCACAAGCTCAGCGGAATCAGGCACAGCGCGCTCAAGCGCTGACTTTGCCAATGCGCGAGACCGGCTTTCGCGGATCCCAACCCTTTTACGCGGCCCAGCGCTGTGCGCAGACTCATGCCGCACCTCCAGTTTGGGCGAGGATGCAGCCCCAGATCAGGCCAGTGAGAAAGAGTGAAGAAGCGATGACTATATACCCCGAACGATAGGCAGTCTTAAGCTCGAAGCCGTAACCCGCATCCCACGCAAGGTGGCGCAGACCATTGCAGAGGTGATAGAAGAACGCCCATGTCCAACCGACCAGGACAATTTGCGCGAGAGTTGTTTCCAAAATACGCTGCGCCGCTGCATAGCACTCCGGTCCACTGGCGATACTTGCTAACCAGTACACCAGCAGCGCGGTTCCCGCGCTCAGAAAAACGCCGGTCGCGCGGTGAGTAATCGACAACACGCTGGTTAGCTGCGGCCGGTAGATTTGCAAATGCGGCGAAAGTGGTTTGCTTCGACTCATCACGGTTCCATCTCGTCTGATTCAATTATGCAGTCCATGGCGTCGCCATGGGTTTCAAGGTTGGGTATCGGTGCGGTGTTCGATATCGCCTTCGTCAGGCGCCCTAGAAATCAATGCATCGACCTTTACGCTCCCAATCCCCGTAACGGGTGGGTTCTAAGCCGGCTGGGCCACCGAATTCGGGCGGCAGTGGCGCGAGTGGTTCGGGGGGAGGCGATTTCGTGGGTGCAATGGGCGTGCCCGATCGGGGTATGGTGGTCTTGTTATCGGCATTAGGCATTTAGCTGCAGCATCCCGCATGTGTGACTGTGTTCGGTCGCGCTCCAGTCCAATTTTGTGCGCCGAGGGCGATGCGCACTCCCACCCTCAGGTGCGGCGTAGTATCTTGTCTCAACCTGGCAATTTCAAGCGCGATGCGGAGATTCGAACCATCCCCCGAGGAAAACGACTATGCACCCCGTTAATCCGTTCACCGCACCGTTACGATTCGTGCCGCGCTTCTCGAGTGCCGTGGCGAAAGCACTTGGTGGCGCGCACGCGTTATTGGCCATCCTAGTTCTCAGCGCAAGTCCGTTTAGTTGGGTTAACGTTGTGTGCATCGCGGGCATTCTTCTTAGTGCGCTCACGACCTGGTGGGAGCTTCGCGCGGTACCAAAGGATTTCAGTGCGTTGCTGTATGACGCCGACGGCAGTTGGTGGGCGACGCGCGAAGAAGGGGTTAGAGCCGCTGGGGCTGTCGCAGGTCCGGCGCTGAGTTCGCCCTGGATCGTCGTGGTTCCGCTGAGGATCGAGACGCGTCGCTACACAGTCGTACTCGCGGCCGATGTCATCCCGCGCGATCTGTTGCGACGACTGCGGATCGGATTACGACACCGCTCTTCCAAGCCAACCACCACTTCCTTAGCGGCGTGAGTTCGAGTCGCCGCTCCCATACGCGGTAACCGTCGGCCGCCACTTCGTTCAGGGTCGCGATCGCAAGGGCGGTGAGGGTGAATTGAGCGCGTAATCCACGCGCGCGTGTTGCGTGCGAAGCTAGCGCGTGCCGCGTCGTTTCCAACGCTTGCACCAGCCGTGGAATTTCCAGTGCGGAAAGCGCGGCATACCACTCGGCATCATTGGATTGCGAGGCTGAGACTGGCAAAAGATCTCCGCAAATGAAGGCCATCTCAGCGCTGATGTGTCGCCGGAGGTTTCGCACCGCATGCGCGATTTCGATGGTCACGCCGAGTTCTGCGGCATCATGGAGTGTCGCAGGATTCTCTTCACCGCAGATCATCGCGTGTAGTTGCCATAAGGGCGCGTGGATTGCGGCGAAATACGCATGGCGTTCGGCAACGGTGTCAAAGCGACCTCTAGTGAGCAGCCTGGCGGTGCCGTTGACGACGGCAAACAAAGCTTCTCCCATTCCCGAATAACGCGCCGCAAACGGTGCCAGCGCGCGAGTCAGCGGATGGCGCGCCTCCGCGGATCCTAGGCGGTGTAGTTCTTCGTGCCACCACGCGAGCTTTGCCAACGCGATCTCGCTTGTCGAGCATTGCCAGGGCAGGGTGGATACGAGCGCCCGAAACGATTCGATGACCGTGAGCGCCGATCGTGTCTTACCCGGGACGTATACCATCGCGTAATAAAGATCCGAGCCCGGAGCCGGCAGGATTTCGTGCAATAACAGCTTGTCGGTGGCAGGTGGTGGTTGCCCGATCACGTGTCACCGCGGGCACTTTGCCGGTCCAACCATTGAATTAAATCTAGCGGTGCTTGGAGAGTATCGCTGGAGCCCCAGGTGTGCGGAGCATCGGAAGCGTCTAAGTAACCATAAAGCGCGACCAAAGTTCGCATGCCCGCGCGATTACCCGCGGTGATATCGCGTTCAGCATCGCCAATGTAGACACATTCGGTGGCGGCGACCCCGAGCATTTTCGCGGCGTGGAGCAGTGGCGCGGGATCGGGCTTAGTGGTTGCGAGTGTGTCACCAGCAACGACACATTCTGGCAGCGCGCCGAGATCGACCTGTGCAAGCAGTGGGGTTGTCAGCCAACCCGGCTTATTCGTCACGATGCCCCACAGTAAACCTCGGTTCCTGAGGTGCGCGATTACTTCGATGACTCCCATAAACGGTCGTGTCGCTTCAGCGATCCTGTCGCGATAGTGCGCGAGCAACGCTTGCCGCAGCGGTTCGAAATCCTGATCGCCTTCGTTTAACCCGAATCCCAGTTTTATCAGGGCAACGCTCCCGTGGGAGGCAGCGGGTCGAATATCGAGGGCATCGAGCGGGGACAGATGATGCCGCTCGCGCAAATAATTGAGCGCGCCCGCGAGATCGGGGGCGGTGTCTAGGAGCGTTCCATCAAGATCGAAGAGAACTGCGCGGAGCGGCGGCCAGTGGGACTCAGTCGCGTCGCGCGTAGGCAAGATAATTGACTCGTGGGTTCGTCACGAGCGAGGCGCGACGGGTTAACGGGTTGTAGCGCATGCCGCGAACGTCGCGCACTTGCAGTCGGTTGGCGCGAAACATTTCTGCTAACTCTGCCGGAGTGATAAAACGAGAGTAGTCGTGAGTGCCAATCGGGAGCAGATTTAGCAGGTATTCCGCCCCCAGGATCGCTTCGAGGTAGGCGCTCGGGGTGCGATTCAAAGTCGACACGAAAAGCGCACCGCCTGGTTTGAGCAAACGCCCGCAGGCCGAAATCAGGGATTCCGGATGCGGCACATGCTCGATCAACTCCATGCACACCACGGTATCGAAGGCCGCGCCGTGAAGTTCGGCGTAGGCCTCTGCGGTGGTCTCGGCGTAATCGATCGCGAGGCCGGCTGCTTCCGCATGGCCCCTCGCGACCGCCACGACTGCCGCAGCCGCGTCGATCCCCGTCACTAAGCCGCCGCGGCTGGTGAGCGCCTCAGTCAGCAGCCCACCGCCACACCCGACATCCAAAATTCGCGCACCGGCAATCTCGCTGCGAGTCGCGATGAATTCGAGCCGACAGGGATTGATGTCGTGCAAAGTTCGACTGTCGCCGTGCGGATCCCACCACGTCGCGGCAAGCGCCGAAAATTTAGCGACTTCGTCGGTGTTTAGATTATCGTCGAGCATTCGGATCGATTCTCGGTGGCCATCGCGGGAATGCACGCTTCATCCCTGATGCCGCCACAGCCATGCCAGCGCGCCAAAGAGGCAGAGCCCGGCACCGATCACAATAACCCAGGCTCGCTGCAGATCGGGGCGCGGAATTTCCAGCGTACTGTCAAAATTGCCCAACTTAGACTCGGGTGGCTTTTCCTCGATCGGCGTAACCTCGGGGGACTTTAGCGGCGGCTCTTCGAGCACGCGCGTGTTGCTGACTATTTCGTCGATGATGCGCCGACGCTCCAGCACATAACTGCGCCGATCGACTTTGCCGTCAGCATAGGCCCGCGCAAGGTCGCGAATCACCGAGGGCGTACGCATTACAGTTCTCGCATCAGGCGAAAACCGGTCGCGGCATCTACGACAATATGAAGACGGCGGTCGATAAGGTCAAGAAGGGCAAGGGCCGGATCGTCAATGAGCGCTTTGCCGCGATGTGCGCGCACTATTTGTTTGATCCCGACTTGTTGGCGCCGAGTTAAAACTGAGCCACCGCGCCGACTCAATAATGAGCCAGGGTTGGAAGCCGAACTGGTTAGGGCTGGGGTGCATTCGGCGAGATGGTCGCTTATCTGAAAGCCCATCCGAGCGTGCGCGTCATGCTCGTCGAGAAGACAGATCGCCTCTACCGTAACCTTCGCGACTGGGTCACGGTAGACGAACTCGATGTCGAAATTCACTTCCCGAAGGAGAAGGTAGTGTTATCGAGCGAGTCGAGATCATCTGAAAAATTCATGCACGGCATCAAGGTGCTGATGGCGAAGAATTACATCGACAACTTGTCGGAAGAAACCCGAAAAGGGATGACCGAAAAGGCAGAGCAGGGCATCTGGCCGTCCTATGCTCCTTTCGGTTACCGCAACGTAATCGGCGAGCCTCGATTTCGGCGAACTGCGCGGTTATCCTCCCTATACGTGGAAACGTATCGGTGCGGTCTATATCGCGCGGTTTAGTCGTAGACCTGCGGTGCGCGATATGGAAGAATCCTATGACTCGAGGAGTGTTCTCCACTAGGCAGTGAAGAGTCTTCATTCCACAAATGCGTATGAATCACACGCGGCACAAAAATCGTCGCCCCTTGGATCACGGGTTTCTGAAAAAGAACCCACGGACCTTTGGAACCAAGCCATCGTCTATCAGCACGGATCGGTGCCGCAGCGAGCCCGGCGATCAGCTATCCCGTCGTACGATTTGAATACTCCCTTTCTCGGCCGACGTCCCGCCAATGTGCGCTACGCCACGCAATGGGGACGGACGCTTATTGGAAAGTCGGATGCGGTTCTTTCGGATGGCTCGCTGGCTCGATTCGCGGGAAGGATAAACCTGATTTTCACCTCGCCCCCTTTTCCGCTGAATCGAAAGAAGCGCTATGGCAATGAAACGGGTGAAAGCTACATCCAATGGCTGTGCGCCTTCGGACCACTGTTCAAAAAAATGCTAGCGCCGAATGGTTCCATCGTCATCGAGATGGGGAACTCGTGGGAGCCAGGCGCGCCTGTAATGTCGACGCTTGCGATTGCTTCCCTGCAAAACGCCAGCAGCACCAAGCGACGGCATTAACGCACTCAAACGACTGAGTCCGTGACGTCTTGGTGACTTATTGGTGACTTGCCCAATTTCCGCTGAGAGAAATCGGGGTCTAACTATTTGTTTTTATTGGCTCCCCGGGACGGACTCGAACCGCCGACCCAGTGATTAACAGTCACTTGCTCTACCGACTGAGCTACCGGGGAGTGGGAGTAGCGCGGAGCCGCGTATGGTAATGGTGCCCTCCATGACGGTCAATCGATAGCCTTGTCCAATG
>SHZM01000094.1 GCA_009692265.1 Gammaproteobacteria bacterium | reverse complement strand
CCTGCAACTGGGCCGGCGTCACTAATTGTTTGTCGTTCATATCGATCACCATGCCTCGCATCATGACCGAACCCAGCTACCCCTTCAGACTCATACTCCGTTGGATTCACGCCCTTTGTTCAGACTCATACCCCATTGGACAAGGCTACGCCTCGATCAGGCCGATGAACCTCGTTATGCTGCGAACCACGAACGCCGCGCGCGATTTTTTGACAAGACACCCCGACTTAATGCACGACCTTTCTCACCGACACCGCAGGTATCGTTGCACCCGAGCGCAACTCCTGCTGGCGTTAAGCTGCGCGTTGAGCTGCTTCGGGCCTTACACCCACGCGATCCCTTCCGCGAGTAGCTTGTTCGCGACCCTGCGTTCCGCGGTGTACCAGGTACGCGTGATCGATATCGCGTCCGGGGACAAAACCACGATCGGTTCGGGCTTTTGAATTAGCGCGGACGGGCTGGTCACCACGAATTTGCACGTCGTCAGTCAGTTGATCCATGAACCTGCCAAGTATCGTCTGGAACTCGTCGGCGATGACGATCTCGGCGTGCCCGCTAGCATGGTCGCGATCGATGTCCTGCACGATCTCGCGATTGTTCGAGATCAACGACCTTCCGCGATCTATTTTTCGCTGCTACCGAATTCACTGGCGCAGGGCACACGCCTGTATTCGATGGGCAATCCGCGCGACCTCGGTATGACCATCATCGAAGGGAACTACAACGGACTCCTGAAATCGTCGCGTTTCGAGCGCATTTTGTTCTCTGGTTCGTTAAATCCTGGCATGAGCGGCGGGCCGGCGTTCAATCAGCACGGCGAAGTCGTAGGGGTCAATGTGACCACGGGCGGTGAGCAGTTGAGCTTCCTGGTGCCGGCTAAACAGGTACAAGCGCTAGTCGACAAAAGTCGCGATCAAGTGCCGGGATCGGATTTCAAGGCTGAGATCGGGCGAGAACTAGTGCGCGAAGCGGAGTCGTTTTACTTGGAACGCGAGAGAGAACCCTGGCGGCGGGAGCGCTTTGGCGAATTGTTGTTGCCGCGCGATTTAAGCCCCGCGCTGAAATGCTGAGGACATAACATCGAAGACGACGATATCGCTTACGAGGGCTTCCATCAACACTGCCGATCGGAGGAATATCTTTTTATCGAGGATGATCTATATACCGGAAATTTCTCCTACGATTATGAGTGGATGCATACCGCCGAGTTGAATTCGCTGCAATTTTACACCGCGGTTGAAAAGCGTTTCGTACATTCCGTGCAACGCAACGCCGACGACAAGAAGCACGTGACGAACCATCGCTGCGTCACTGACTTTGTGAAAGTCGCGGGTACTTCGTGGAAGACTTCGATCTGTTTGCGTCGTTACAAGGACTATCCTGGGCTGCACGACGCCTCGTTGATCATGGTGTCGCTGAAGACCAACGATCGAGCCGCGGTGATCAAAATGAAAGCGACCGGCATTAGCAAGCAGCGAGCACGTGGGCTTTTCGAGAAACTCATACGCGCGATCGCATGGACCAGCTAATCGTCCAAGTCGCGGCACGCAGCGCGCGTTCGCCGGAAATCACGAAAACCGATGGCCGGGCGCTGCGGATTGGCCGGGCCTACGATAACGATATCGTGCTCGCGGATCCGTTCGTTTCGCCGCATGAGCTGGTGCTGGCATGCTCCGAGGGACATTGGACGGTCCAGCTTCTCGCGAAAACCAACCAGGTGCTGGTTAACGGCGTCCCGGTACGCGGCGAGTCGGCCGCCGTTAACTCCGGCGACCGAATCACGGTTGGTCGAACTGACCTGTCGGTGTTTACGCCCGACCACCCTATCGATCCCACCCGCAAGCTGCTGTTATCGGCGTGGATTGCGCACGGTCGAGTGGGGCCCTGGTTGACTTTTGGCGTGCTGCTAGCAGTCTGTGCGATCGATATGTTGGCCGAATTTACTTTGTCCTCGACTGATCTTAAATGGAAGGATTATGGCTATGGCGGCCTATTTTCGGTCGCGATCATTACTTTGTGGGCAGGGCTGTGGGCGATCACGGGACGCGTGCTCCGCCACCAGCCGTATTTCTCAGTCCAACTATTGGCGACTTCGCTAGTAGGTTTCGGCACCACGTTTGTGTTGCCGCTCGCTGACCTGCTTGAATTTATTACCAGCAGCGCGCTGCTTAGCAAGGTCACGAATTACCTAATGGCCGTGGTTTTTCTGACGATATTACTGAAGCTCAATCTGTTTTTTGCCACGAACATCCGCAATACCTCGCGTGCAGCGCTCGCCATCAGCTGCGTACTTGTCGGTTTAAGCTATGCCGTGCAGCGGTCCTCGGAAGCTGAATTCAAGGCGGCGCCCGAATACGCGAACGCGGTCAAGCCGCCGTATGCGCACATCGGCGGGGATCGTTCGATCGAGGATCTAATGGCCGCGGTTAAAGCAGAATCCGAGAAATTCTAAGGGCGCGGAACGAAGCGCCACCGGACCCGCACCATAGTTCGCGTCCACCTTCCTCGCGCTCGCCCCCGGTCAAGTTTTCCACTAGCGCTCCGCTACAGTGTCGAGACCGACCCTTTTGATTGAGGGTACGTCGAGCTATTCCAGGAGGCCTACCGGAATGCCACACAGGTTTTTGTTCGCGATACACGAAGCTGAACCGCCACCCAAGCCCACCGCCATCCTACGTCGGTTGGCTCAATACGGCGTGACCGCGTGTGTCGTTTTGATCGTGGTCGCCGCGAGTGTGACGCTGAGCCCGTGGGACGACGATCGACTATCCTTTCTAATGCTACCGTCGGTGATTCTAATTCTAGCTTCACGCAGTGGCTTCGCGAACGGGGTCTTCGCGACAGGACTCGGTGCGCTACTCATTCATCTACTCACGACTCAGCTTTCCCATCGCTTCGGGATTCCGAACGGGTACGAACTTTCCGAGATCATGCTGTTAATCGCGTCCGGTATCACCTGCAGTCTGGTCGCTCAAGCGATGCACGGCGCGTTGCGTCGTGCCCGCGAGCGCGGAGCATGCGGGTGAGATCAGCGAGCGCTTGCGCGCCTTGGTGGATAACGCGCCACAGCCGATATTCGCCGTTGGTCGCACATGTCTAATCACCTCCTGGAACCAGGCCGCGGAAAGACTATTCGGCTGGCGCGCGGAAGAAGTAATAGGAACTTACCCTCCGTTTATCGGTGCCGCGCTTCGACCTGAGGTGGATCTCGTCTTCGAACGAATCCAGGCCGGTGCCGAGTTAACGAATTTCCAAGTGACCTGGCAACGGCGGGACGGCATCCCGGTCCCTGTCCTCCTTGCGAGTGGTCCGATTTACGATAGGTCTGGGGTTGTGGTTGGCGCGATGTCGATTGCGGCCGATATGTCGGAACAGAACCGCACTGCACAGTCCTTGCAGGAAAGCCAGCGCATGCTTTCCTCGCTGATCGGGAACCTGCCGGGGATGGTTTATACCTGCAAAAATGATGCGAATCGAACCATGGTGTTCGTCAGCGACGGGTGCCAGGCGCTCACTGGCTACACGCGCGGCGAGCTGGAAAAGGGCCAGGTGGTGTACGCCGATTTAATTCATCCCGACGACTACGATTGGACCGACGCGAAATTGCAAGGCGCGCTGGAGTCGAGGAAATGCTTCGAAGCCGAATACCGCATAATCGATCGCACCGGCGCCACCCGCTGGGTGTGGGCCTATGCCGTCGGGATTCAGGACGCGACGGGTCAATTACAATCCTTCGAAGGCTTCATCCAGGACATTACGGCACGGAAAGAAGCCGAGCAGGTTCTATCCGAGCGGCTGGCGCTGGAAGAGCGGCTAAGCGGAATCGTCGCGAGTTCGCCGGGAGCGATTTATTCGTTTCGACTGCGCCCCGACGGCTCCAGCCATTTTCCGTATGCGAGCCGTCGCCTGGTCGATCTCTGCGGAGTTGACGCCTCAGCGCTGTTTGACGATGGTGCCTCGGCGTTCGCACGGATCCACCCGGAGGATATTCAGCAAGTTTTCGAAAGCAGAGCCCAATCGGCGCACAGCCTGCTGCCTTGGCAGTGTGAATTCAGAATTCAACATCCGAGCGCCGGTGAATGTTGGATCGACGCACGCTCGAACCCCGCACGCGAAGACGACGGCAGCACTTTGTGGCATGGTTTCATGACCGACGTGACAGAGCGCAAGCAAGCTGAAAAATCATTGCGCCTGTTCCGAACCTTGGTCGACGAAGCCAACGACGCGATCGACGTGGTCGATCCTACGACCGGACGCTTCGTGGATGTCAATGAAAGAACCTGCCGCGACCCCGGGTACACCCGCGCCGAAATGTTGACGTTGACGGTTGCGGATATCGATCCAAGTTTTGCGTGCGAAGAGTCCGTAAGACTTTCCAAAAGTATGCGTGAGCAAGGCTCCATCAATGTAGCTACGATTTACCGGCGAAAGGACGGTACGAATTTCCCCGTCGAAATCAACGCCAAGCTTGTCAGCCTGGACCGGCGTGACTACGTGGTGAGTGTGGCGCGCGACATCAGCGAGCGAAAAGCACAAGAGGCACATATTGAATATCTGGCGTTTCACGATGTGCTGACTGGACTCGCGAATCGCGCACTGTTGCTCGATCATGCGCGCCTCACGGTCGCGCAAGCCCACCGCAGCGGCGACTCGTTCGCAGTGCTCTATCTCGATCTCGATCAGTTCAAGAAGATTAACGATTCTCTAGGCAATTCGTGCGGTGATGCGGTACTTAAAGAAGCCGCGGCCCGCTTGCGCTCGGTGTTGCGCGACGGCGACACTATCGCGCGCATTGGGGGTGACGAGTTCGTTTTTTTGCTGCCCCAGATCCAGGAGCGAAACGTCGCGAAGGCAGCGCAGCGAATCTTTAAGGTATTTGATCCGCCAATGGTGATTGAAGACCACACTTTGCAGCTGTCAACCAGCATCGGCGTGAGCATCTATCCGCGCGACGGCGTTGATGGCGAATCTCTGATCAAGCATGCCGAAACCGCACTATCCGAAGCGAAAACTCAGGGACTTAACGGGTTTCGACTCTTCAATGTCGAAATGAATGTGTTCGCGCAAGCGAGAGCGCGCCTTGAACGTGACTTGCATGGCGCGGCCGAGCGCGGCGAGCTCGTGCTTTATTACCAACCGCAAATCACTGCGTCACAGTGGCAGGTTGTTGGGGTGGAGGCGCTGCTCCGGTGGCAGCATCCGGAATTGGGCATGATTAGTCCGGACAAGTTCGTTCCGATTGCCGAGGAGACTGGCTTGATCGTGCCGATCGGCGATTGGGTGTTACGCGAAGCCTGCGCATGGGGGTCAATGTGTCGCCCCGCCAACTGCGCGATGGCGATCTCCCGGCGCGGGTGCGTCGGATCCTCCTCGATAGCAGTCTCGCGCCCAGCTGTCTCGAACTCGAAATCACCGAATCGGGCGCGATGGACAACCCCACGCGCTGTATCGAGCAATTGCATGAATTGCGTGAAATGGGCGTGACTCTCGCGATGGATGATTTTGGCACCGGATACTCGAGCCTTTCCTATCTAAAGCGCCTGCCGCTTGATCGGATAAAAATTGACGCTTCGTTTGTCCGCGACCTGGCCGTCGATGCGGACGACAGCGCGCTGGTTCAATTGATTATCGCGATGGCGCGCCAACTGAAGCTCACTGTCATCGCGGAAGGCGTCGAGACCCAGGAGCAAGTGGATCTCCTAAGCCAATGGCGCTGCGATGAGTTCCAGGGCTACCTTTTCAGTCGGCCGGTGCTCGCCGCGGCCATTCCTGGGTTAAGCAGGGTCGAGGCCCGAGCCCATGTCGCGTAAAAGGAAAAATCGCTCCAATGAACTACCCAGTGTCTAAATTCCACTAGAGCATTCCCGCTCGACGCCGCAACCCCAGACAATTCTTAGGAATTCTTAAAGATTCCATCGCGGATATCCTGCCGAGTTCTGAATACATCCTCGAATCGTATTTAGTGGCCCATCAACTCGCGGATGCCCGCGATGGCACGGAAGTTCGGTCACTTGCCGCCCGTCTTGATACGGTGAAAGCGGAATTTCTTTCTCGCCAAGACTATTGGCAGCAACAGGCGGCGCTAGATCCCGCCTTACGCAAAGTACTGTTGGGAAACTCACGCGGGCCAGCTGAGGAATTCTATCGATTGAGCGAGAGCGAATTTCTGCCAGCGGTCGTGGTCTCGCGGGTCGATAAGGCCTCCGGCTCAGCGAGGGACCTCCGCGCGGTATCAAACGCGGTGAGGGGAACGGTTTCAGTATTTAAAGTGAACGCAGCTTAGCATCGCCGCGAGCGCTTTAGTCGAACATCAAAACCGTGCGTGTGACCTCGCCGGCGGTCATCGCACGGAACGCCTCATCGATTCGCTCGAGGGGCTCGTGGCGGGTGACCATGCCATCGAGATCGAGGCGGCCTTGACGATAGAGTTCCAGGTACCGTGGTGCATCGACCATGAAGCGGTTCGAGCCCATCATGCAGCCCATGATCCGCTTCTCCTGAAAGAAATGCCCAGGATTTAATGTTACGGTCTCGCCATGCGCGATAGCGCCCACCAACACCGCCGTGCCGCGCGGTGCTAGGCAGTAGAACGCCTGCTCCAGGAGCTTGGGTACGCCGACGGCCTCGAACGCGAAGTCCGCGCCGCCACCGGTCATTTTTTTCAGCGTTTTGACCGTATCCCCGGTTCCGGCGTTCAGGATATCGGTCGCGCCAAATTTTTGCGCATCCTTGAGTTTCTGGTCTAGTAGATCGACTGCAATGATCTGTCTGGCACCGGCGATGCGCGCGCCTTGGATCACCGAAATTCCAACCCCACCAGCACCGAACACCACCACCGAAGAACCCGGGGTGACCTGCGCGGTATTGAGCGCCGCACCGACGCCGGTGGTGACTGCGCAGCCCACCAGCGCGGCACGATCAAGCGGAATGTCCTTGGCGATTTTGACCACCGCGCGATGATGCAGCAGCATCGCTTCGGCGAAACCGGCAAGATCCACAAACTGTTCAATCAGCTTGCCGTTTTGCGAGATGCGCGGAGCTTCGTTCGGATCGCGGCGACAGGCGTCACGATCGACGCACAAATGTGGGCGACCCAGCACGCATTGCGCGCAGCCGCCGCAGAACAGCGAGGTGCAAGCTATGACATGATCCCCCGGCGCGACGTTGCGCACGCGGCTGCCGATCGCCAGCACAATTCCGGCAGGTTCATGCCCGAGTACCGCAGGGGCGGGTGATTTGATCGCGCCGTGCATGACATGCAGATCACTGTGACAAACGCCGCAGGCCACAGTCTTCACGAGAACTTCTTCCGGACCAGGATCGGCGAGGTCGACGCTTTCGATGCTGAGCGGTTGGTGGGTTTCGCGATATACTGCGGCTTTCACTCTCATGCAAAGTCTCCTCGATGAGATATAGAGTTCATCACAGTCCTGTGCAAATCAAGCATTTCTCGGTCGATAATGACGATCCGCGCGTCCCGGTTCACGCATCGTCCTCAAGTTGCTGGATCCCGTCCAGAAACCACTTCGGATGCTGACTCGCGACGGGTTTAGTGAAATGCCACACTTCGCGGACCTGCCCGGCGCGTTCATGAGTGTCTTCCCGCAGGATGGCGTCGAACAGCACCACCGCTTCGAGCATTCCTTCCACCTCGCGAACGTCAAGTAATTCAGTCTCGAGTTTCAGCACATCGGTGCGGTTGTTGGCGTCCTGGGATTTCATGCGCGTTTGAATTTCGGCGAACATCGTGGGGGTGGCGAGCGCCTGAAGGGTGGCGAGATCGCCGGCATCCCAGGCTTTTTGTAGATCGCGGTACGCAATCCGGGCCCCGGCAATGAAAGTTTGCTCGTCAAAGCCGGCGGGCATTGTTACGAGCGCATAGTCGTGCTCCTGCGCTTCGCTTTGGTTGGCGGGTGCATTAGCTTGAGTGCCGCGAAACCAAGCCTTGGTATCGAAGCTGCTCGTTGGCAATGTCGCCGGCCCAACGCGTTCACGCGCAGGTGGTGCTGAATTGCGCGCGTAGGCCGGGCGCGGGTTCGTGGCCGCGCGTGCACCGAGGAATTTAAAGAGCATGAAAGCAATGCCGCCGAAAATCAGGATATCCATAAAATTAATATTCTCGAAGGCGCCGCCAAACAACAGCGAGCCAAGCAAACCGCCGATCGCAAGGCCCCCGAGCATTCCCATCCAACCGCCCCGCTTGGCGAAGGTTTGTTTGGCCGCCTGATTCTGTTGCGTTGCCTGCTGTTGCCGGGCGGTGCGCGCGGGCGAAGCGGTCGCGCGCTTGTAAGGTGAGCTGAACAAGGACTTGCCGCCAAAGGATCCGCCGCCGCCAAGTCGGCGCGCCTCCGCGTCAGACAGGCTGCCCAAGGTCAGCACGAAGCCGAGCATTACTGTGAATACAATTCCGGTGGATTTTTTCATGGCATTCGGTCGAGTGTAAAAAGGTGGGCGGAGTGTACACCGTTCAGGGTCGAGCGGATGCCGCGAGCCTTGTCCAATGGGGTATGAGTCTGAACAAAGGGTGTGAATCCAACGGAGTATGAGTCTGAAGGGGTAGCTGGGTTCGGTCATGATGCGAGGCATGGTGATCGATATGAACGACAAACAATTAGTGACGCCGGCCCAGTTGCAGGCGTTTTTGAATGGCACGGTGGCGGTGGATTTCGCGGTCG
>SHZM01000093.1 GCA_009692265.1 Gammaproteobacteria bacterium | reverse complement strand
GAAATACCCACGCGTTGAACGGGCTGAGTGAAGGACCGGCAGCGCGTAGGAACGGGAAAAATTTCTCACCGATTCGTGCCGCCGACGTGACAATGGCGCCGCCGATGCAGCGACCTTGGCCATCGAGGTATTTCGTCGCCGAATGGATCACGATATCCGCGCCAAGTAAAAGCGGCTGCTGCAACACCGGCGTACAAAAACAATTATCGACGACCAATAGACACTCCGGCGTCGCGTGCGCGAGATCGGCCAGGGCTCGAATATCAGCGATTTCGGTCAACGGATTCGACGGGGTTTCAACGAAGAGTAGTTTTGTCTTGGGTGTGATCGCACTCGCCCAAGCCTTCAAGTCGGCGATCTCGACAAAGGTCGTGTGCACCCCAAATTTTTCCAACGACTGTAGCAGTCCGGTGGTGGTGCCGAAAATGCTGCGTGAACTGACGATGTGATCGCCGCTCGCGAGCAGGCCCATGATGGTCGTGAGAATCGCACTCATCCCGGACGATGTGGCGATACAAGCTTCACCTTCCTCTAGGGCGGCTAAGCGCTCTTCGAATACACGCACTGTTGGGTTGGTAAAGCGCGAATAAATATTGCCGTCCGCCTCGCCCGCGAAAACCGCCGCGGCCTGGGCCGCCGATTCGAAGCAGAAACTTGAAGTAAGGTGAATCGGATCGCTATTTTCCAATTCAGGTGACTGTTTCACACCGGCCCGCGCGCCGCGCGTGGCCAACCCATACTCGTGGTAGGACTCATCAGCCATCGAGGTGCTATCCAATATCAGCGACGACGCCACTGCCAGCGTAAAGATCTTGCAAGGCGTTGTTGCTTTGCGCGCGTTTCGCCTGGGCCTCATCGGAGCGCTGCAAACCAACGTGATTGAGATAGCCTTCGCTGACATCTCCCGTCACATAGCAACCATTGAAACACGATAGATCAAACGCCTCGATGCTGGGATTTCCGTGGCGCGCGCATTCAACCAGATCCTCCAGATCCTGGTAGATCAAGCGGTCAGCACCTAGCAAGCGGGCGATTTCTTCGGTCGTGCGCTTATGGGCGATTAACTCCTCGCCGGTCGGCATATCGATCCCATACACGTTGGGAAACGCCACCGGTGGCGCGGCGGAGGCAAAAAATACTTCGCGGGCCCCTGCATCGCGCGCCATTTCAATAATCTGCGACGAGGTAGTGCCGCGCACGATGGAATCGTCCACCAATAAAACGGTCTTGCCTTCAAATTCCAGATCGATCGCATTCAATTTTTGACGCACCGAGCGCCGGCGCATGGCCTGGCCTGGCATGATGAAGGTGCGCGGGATGTAACGATTTTTGATAAACCCTTCGCGGTAATCGACCCCCAGGGTGTGCGCTAACTCCAACGCCGCGGTGCGCGAGGTATCAGGGATCGGGATGACGACTTCAATTCCGTGGTCACCCCATTCGCGCGCGATCTTGCGGGCCAGCGCTTCGCCCATGCGCATCCGCGCTTTGTGCACTGAAATCCCGTCAATGATTGAATCTGGCCGTGCCAAGTAGACGTGCTCAAAAATACACGGAGTCAACCGCGGAGCTTGCGCGCATTGTTGAGTATGGACCTCGCCCTCTTTACTGATAAAAATAACTTCGCCCGGCGCGATGTCGCGCAGTAGCTTGAACCCTAGCACGTCGATCGCGACCGACTCCGAGGCGATGATGTATTCCGGTCCTTGTGGCGTTTCGCGTTTGCCGAAAACTATTGGACGAATCCCATACGGATCGCGAAAGCCGATGATGCCAACACCGGTGATCATCGCGACCGCGGCATAACCTCCACTGCAACGTTGATGAACGTGCGAGATCGCGCGAAAGATGTCGTCGGGGCCAATCCGACGTTTACGAAAACGCTGAAGTTCGTGGGCGAACACATTCAACAGCACTTCGGAATCGGAGTCGGTGTTGATGTGGCGCAATCCTTCTTCGAACAACTCACGCTTGAGTTGCGCCGAATTAGTCAGATTGCCATTGTGTGCGAGCGCGATCCCATACGGAGAATTGACGTAGAAGGGTTGGCTTTCGGCGGTCGATGAGGCACCGGCCGTGGGATATCGGACGTGACCAATGCCCATCTTACCTTTGAGATTGATCATGTGCCGTGTATGGAAAACATCGCGCACTAACCCATCGGACTTGCGCAGATACAAACGCCCGTCTTCGTAGGTCGCGATCCCGGCTGCGTCCTGACCACGATGCTGCAGAACCGTCAGCCCGTCATAGAGGCTTTGATTCGCTTTGTCCTTGGCGACGATTCCGATGATTCCACACATAATCAAGGTACTCGCGAAAAAACCTAGGAGGACGATCCACCTACTCCTGTGGGAGAAGGCATATACGGCCTCAAGCTTGCGCTCGGGCTATAGTCGAAATGTTTGGCAAACTTCTCGGGCAGCCAACTAACTCCCAATTTCGCCAACGCCTCCAGATGACCAATGAACAGCGACTCGCGCCACCAGGGATCCTTCGGCAACGGGGTCAGGCCAGCGAGGATCACCAACAACGCGACTATCGCAACACCCCGTGCAACACCGAAGAGTACTCCGAGCATCCTATCGGTACCGGTCAACCCCGTCGAATCGATCAGCTTACCCAGTAAAAAATTGAAGATTCCAAATAGCATCAGGATGCCGACCAGCAAGGTGACGAAAGCCACGCCCATCCGTAATGACGGGATGGAAATCATCATTCCGAACTGCTCGCCCACCGGGCCCGCGAATTTGAAGGCGACCCAGCCCGCTACCACCCAACCGCCGAGCGAAACCACCTCGCGGACCAAACCACGGAACAATCCCAGGATCGACGAAATACCGATGACTGAGAGGATGAAAATATCCATCCACTGCAAACTCATGGCCACCTCTATTCGTTGCGCACAACCATGCCTGCGTAGCCGAGGCTCTGCGCAAGGTGGGCATGCAGCCGCTCCGCTTCCTGGCGCGTCGACGTCGCACCCACTCTCACCCGGAAACTACGCTTGTTAGCCTTCTCCAACGGAGCTAGAAACGCTTCGAAACCAGCGCTACGTAATTTTGCCAGCAAGCCGCGGGCGTTGTCCTCACTCGCGAAGCTGCCCAGTTGAATAGTCCAAAGTCCAGTTTCAGCACCGAGCTTGGTGACCGATGGCTTTACCGGCTGAATAGGCGCCTGCATCGGCCGAGTTTCTTGTTGATCGGTGGTCGCGGCGGCTTCAACCGTCGCTTGTACGGCCGCGAGATCGGTGCGTTCACCTGCAAGCGGCGCTATCTGTGCGGCGAGCTCCTCCGGGCTAGCTGTTAACCCATGATCGATTTCAGTCACCACCAGCGGTTCCATCGAAGGCACTTCCGGTGGTATTTCCTCGGCGGGCATTGGCGCGATATCGCGAGGTATCGCTGCTGGTACTGGTGATGGTGCAATTTGCAAAAATGTCGGAATGAAGAGCACCGCTAAGGCGACCAGCACCGCGGCGCCGACGAGGCGTTGTTTTAGCTCGGGATCCATTAATCGGCTCGTCGAGGAAGGGTAGGGTTTTCCCACCTCATGTCACGAGCACACGACCGTCAACGCCCAGTTCATGCAGTACCTCACCAACGGTCACAAACGAACCCACAACCAATACTCGGTCGCCTGGTTCGGCGATGGCGAGCGCGCCGCGATAGGCCTCAACGATCGAAGGGTATTCGTCCGCGCGGCCGTGGTGTTCGAGTTGTTGCCAGGTTTGCCTTAACTCGCCACTAGTCGCGCCCTGCCGCGCGGTGACAGTTGCCAAATGCCAGCAGTCGACCACTTTGCTCAAGCTCTGCATTGCGCTCGCTCGATCTTTCGTCCGCAGCATGCCAAGTATCACGTGGGTGCGGTTTGCTGTCGGTAACGTCAATAAAGTCGCGACGAAATATTCCAATGCCTGGGCATTGTGCGCCACATCCAGGATAAATTCGACCTCACCGGGAACCCGCTGAAAGCGACCAGACAGGGTAGTCGTGGTCAGCGCGGTGGCAAGTTGCGCGAACGTGATCGGGTGCCGTGCGGACAATCGCTCCACCGCTTTCAACACACCCGCGGCATTGCGTAGCTGATACCCACCTTGGAGCGCTGGTTTCGGCAGGTGTTCCAATAAGAGCTCACCCGACCACCATGTCCAGGCTTCACCCTCGTCAACGAAATGGAACGACTGCCCGAGCAGTTCAAGGGGCGCCCCTATGCTTTCGGCGGCTTCGACCAGACTTAGTGGTACGCGTGGATCGGAACAGACCGCCGGGTGATCGCGACGCATGATCCCGGCTTTTTCGCGGGCAATTTCTTCGCGGGTATTTCCCAGCCATTCGACGTGATCGATATCGAGAGTGGCGATTACCGCGATATCCGCGTCGACGAGGTTGACTGCGTCCAATCGGCCACCCATTCCAACTTCCAGGATCGCGATATCGAGCGATTCTTCCGCGAAGATGTTGAGTGCCGCCAAGGTGCCAAATTCGAACACCGTGAGCGGCACTGTCTCTCGCCCCTGCTCGACCGCCGCGAACGCCTGACAGATCCGCTCATCGTCCACCGCGCGACTATCGATCCTAATCCGCTCGTTGTAGCGCAGAAGGTGTGGCGAGGTGTAGGTCGCGACCCGCAAACCCGCGACCCGATAAATACGTTCCAACATCGCGACCGTCGACCCTTTGCCGTTGGTGCCACCCACGGTGATCACGGTATAGGAAGGCGGTAACAAGCCCATACGCTCGGCGACCCGTCGGCAGCGATCCAGGCCAAGTTCGATATCTTTCGGATGTAACGATTCTTGCCAACTTAACCATTGGCTTAAGGAACGCGCTGTCACTTCAGTGGCGCTGGCAGCGGCTCCCTCGGAGTTCATACGTGGGCGGGAACTGATGCTGACGGGACATAGTCGACGTGGGAGAGTATTGCCACGAGGGTGGCTATCCGCGAACGTAATTCACGTCGATCCGAAATCAGATCGATCGCGCCGTGTTCAAGTAGAAATTCACTGCGCTGGAAGCCTTCGGGTAATACCTGCCGGACCGTTTGCTCGATTACTCGGGGTCCGGCAAACCCGATCAAGGCATTCGGCTCGGCGATAATGATGTCGCCGAGGGTTGCAACGCTGGCTGAAACCCCGCCGGTGGTGGGATCAGTGAGCACCGAGACGTAGAGCAAACCCTGCGTGCGAAGGTCGGCGAGCGCGGCGCTGGTTTTCGCCATCTGCATGAGGGACACCAACGCTTCCTGCATCCGCGCGCCGCCGCTGGCACAGAAACACACGAAGGCCACCCGATCCTCAATCGCGCGGCGTACTCCTCGTACGAAACGCTCACCGACAACCGACCCCATCGAGCCGCCCATGAATGAAAAATCGAATGCCGCGGCGACTATGCCAACGCCGCAAACCTGTCCACGCATGACGATCAAGGCATCGGTCTCGCCGGTTTCTTTTTGCGCGCTGGTGAGCCGGTCGCGGTAACGCTTCGAATCTTTGAACTTCAGAAAATCGACCGGCGCTAAATTCGCCCCGATTTCCGGCTTAGTCCCTGCATCAAGAAACTGCATGAGTCTTTTGCGGCCGGTGACCCGCAGGTGGTGCCCGCACTTCACGCAGACTTCAAGATTGCGTTCAAGTTCAGCCCGGTAGAGTACGGCTTTACAACTCGGACAACTGGTCCAAACACCTTCTGGAATGGATTTCTTGCTGGAAGCCTGGGTCCTAATCCGCGACGGGATTAATTTTTTAAACCAATTCATAGGTGGGTGATTCGCTTAAGCCGCGCCAGACGCAAGCGCCTGACGCAGACTCGCGACAAAGGTTTCCAAGGCCGCAGCGGCATTACTCGGGTGTCGCTCGATGATTTCCACCAATGCGCTACCAACGATTACCGCATCGCACACCGAGGAAAGCGCTGCCGCGATCTCCGGGGTCTTAACGCCAAAGCCAACGCCTACTGGAAGCGTGGTCAAGGCTCTCAACGCCGAAATCTTCTGCCTGACGTCGTCGATCTCAAACGTTTTAGCACCGGTCACGCCTTTTACAGACACGTAGTACACGAATCCGGACGCAGCGGCGACAATCCTGCGCATACGGTCAGCATCCGAGGTTGGTGCGAGCGAATAAATTTGATCAAGTCCAAATTCATGAAACGCTTGTGCGTATTCGCTAGCTTCTTCTGGCGGTAAATCAACGGTCAATACCCCGTCGACACCTGCGGCGGCGGCTCTTTGTGCAAAGCTTTGATAGCCCATCCGTTCGATCGGGTTCAGATAACCCATTAACACCACCGGTGTGGCGTTATCACGCGTTCTAAACTCGCTGACCAGCGCCAACACCCCGCTCAGGCTCATACCTCCAGCCAGCGCGCGTTCACTGGCGCGCTGGATGATCGGGCCATCGGCCATGGGGTCCGAAAACGGTACGCCGAGCTCGATGAGATCCGCGCCGCCACACACTAGCGCGTGCATATTAGCGAGCGTCGCTGCCGGCGTCGGATCCCCCGCGGTAATGAAAGTCACCAAGCCGGCCCGTGGGACACGCCGAAGGTCAGCGAAGCTGTGTTGAATTCTGGTCGGCATTTAGTTCGAACCCGGAATTGGAGCAGAAATTCTGCGATTACAACGAAATCCCATCACGCGCCGCAACCGTCGGGATATCTTTGTCACCACGACCCGACAGGTTGACTACCATTACATGGTCGCTAGAGAGGGTCGGCGCTAACTTTGCCGCGTAAGCGAGTGCGTGGCTGGATTCAAGCGCGGGAATAATCCCTTCCGTAACAGTGATCGAGCGAAACGCGGCCAAGGCCTCTTCGTCCGTGACGGACACATATTGTGCTCGTTGGGCGTCCTTGAGCCACGCATGTTCCGGACCTACGCCCGGATAATCCAAGCCGGCTGAGATCGAATGGGTTTCGATGATCTGGCCATCCGCATCATGCATTAAATAGGTTCGATTACCGTGCAGTACACCAGGCGAACCAGCACTTAATGGTGCCGAATGGCGTCCAGTAGCGATGCCGTCACCGCCGGCTTCGACACCGATTAATTGGACAGACGGATCATTAATGAACGGATGGAAAATTCCAATCGCATTCGACCCTCCCCCGACACACGCGACAACGCTGTCCGGCAAGCGTCCGACTTGCGCGAGGCATTGCGCGCGCGTTTCGCGGCCAATAATCGCCTGGAAGTCGCGAACCATGGCCGGATACGGGTGCGGGCCGGCCACGGTGCCTATGATGTAAAACGTGTCATCGACGTTGCTAACCCAATCGCGCATCGCTTCGTTCAGCGCGTCCTTCAAAGTTTTAGAACCGGAAGTCACCGGAATAACTTCAGCACCGAGTAATTTCATTCGAAATACATTCAGAGACTGACGCTGGATATCACTTGCGCCCATATAAACACGACACTGCATACCGAAACGCGCAGCGACGGTGGCCGTCGCAACGCCGTGTTGGCCAGCACCAGTCTCGGCGATCACGCGGCGCTTTCCCATGCGTCGCGCCAACAGCGCCTGGCCAACCGTGTTATTGATTTTATGAGCACCGGTGTGGTTTAGGTCCTCACGTTTCAGATAAATTCGTGCACCGTTTAATTGATTCGACCACCGTCGTGCAAAATACAGGGGCGACGGTCGTCCGACGTAATGTTGAAGATCGTGATCCAACTCGGCGATGAATTCCGGCGCTCGGAGGTACCGATGGTACGCGGCTTCGAGTTCAGCCAAAGGACCCATCAAGGTTTCGGCGACGAACTTGCCACCATAGGGTCCGAAATGCCCGCGCTCGTCTGGGAGTGGTGAGGTGTTCATGTCGGCTTTATCAGGTTTTTTTCGATTCGAGCTCGCGTTCAATTTTTCTCACCTCGGCGATGAAATCCCGCATTTTCTGCGCATCTTTAACGCCCTTCCTGGATTCTATCCCACCACTCACGTCCACGGCATACGGTCTAACCGTTCTAATAGCATCAGCAACATTGGCGCAGGACAACCCGCCTGCGAGAATCATCGATCCACGGCAGGTTGATGGGATCAGTGACCAATCGAAGCTCAGACCTGTGCCGCCGCGAATTTGCGGGTGGTGGGCGTCCAGCAGCAGTGCTCGTGCGCCTGCGTATTCCGCCTGCGTGGCGGCGAAATCGGTTGCGGCATCCACCTGGATGGCTTTGATGTACGGCCTCGGACTGGCGCTGCATAGTTGTCCTGGTTCTTTTCCGTGAAACTGGATGAGGTCAATGCCGGTTTCGGCCACCACCCGCTCCACCCAACTTCGCTCGGCGTCTACGAACAGGCCGACTGAAGTCACGAGTGGCGGTAACGTCGCGATAATCGCACGCGCCGTCGCGACATCAATATTGCGCGGACTGTCGCGATAAAACACGAAGCCTAGTGCGTCGACCCCAAGGTCGACCGCAAGCGCTGCGTCTGCAAGAGTACGCATCCCGCAAAACTTGACGCGAGTCCGGCTAGGCATGTTTTCGGTGGGTTTCCGACTTAACTACTGAGAGTATCCGGGCGCCGCATTATGAACGTTAGCCTTCGTCGGGTATAGAAGTAGCCTTGTCCAATGGGGTATGAGTCTGAACAAAGGGCGTGAATCCAACGGAGTATGAGTCTGAAGGGGTAGCTGGGTTCGGTCATGATGCGAGGCATGGTGATCGATATGAACGACAAACAATTAGTGACGCCGGCCCAGTTGCAGG
>SHZM01000001.1 GCA_009692265.1 Gammaproteobacteria bacterium | reverse complement strand
GAACAATAAAATCCGTGTGTTGCAGCGTCGCGCCTACGGACTGCGTGACGAAGAATACCTTCGATTGAAGACCCTCACCTGCATGTTGCCTAAGCTTTGACCGAAAAATGATCAAGTTTTACCCACACTAAGTCCGGAAGACCCATTTTAATTAAAGTCGGTTCAAGCGAAAGCGTGAATTTCAATGACGAAAATTCCCGATTCGCCCGCTCGCCGTCGTGCGCTGCGGGTACTGGCACTTGGCGGTCTCACCGCAGGTATTGGTTTGCGCGGAGTTCTCGCGGAAGGCCGCGCTCCGGCGATTATCACGCTTGAACGATCCCGCCCCCAGATGCCCAGCGGGGTGATGAGCGGCGATGTCTCGGTTCGTCGCGCGATCGTCTGGAGCCGCGCGGACCGACCGGCACGCATGATTGTCGAGGTGGCGACCACCGAGTCGATGGCCGATCCTCGTCGCATTATTGGACCCGCCGCGTTAGCGACGAACGATTTCACCGCGCGGGTTGATCTCACCGATCTCACGCCCGGGCAGACACACTTCTATCGCGTGCTATTTCAAGATCTCGCGGATCCCAAGGTCTTCAGTGCACCGCGGCTCGGTCGCTTTCGCACGCCATCGACCGAACCACGCGATTTGGTGTTCGCGTTCTCCGGCGACGAAGCCGGACAAGGCTGGGGGATTAACGAGGCCTGGGGTGGTTATCGCGTTTACGCAGCGATGCACAAATTTGCGCCGGATTTTTTCATTCACTCCGGCGATCAGATTTATGCCGACGGGCCGATCCCGGCCGAGGTGATCCTCGATGATGGCAGCGTATGGAAGAACCTCGTCACTCCGGCAAAAAGCAAAGTCGCGGAAACCTTGGACGACTTCCGCGGCAACTTTAGCTACAACTTGCTCGACGAGAACAAGCGGCGGTTCTGTGCCGAGGTTCCGATGCTCGTGCAATGGGACGACCATGAAACGCGTAACAACTGGTATCCGGGCCAGCGCATTGGAGCTGAGGAAACCCGCTATCAGGAGCGCAGCGCGTCGCTGCTGGCGGCGTACGGCAAACGTGCGATGTTTGAGTACAACCCGATACGCTTCGACCCGAGCGATCCCGAGCGGATATATCGCATGCTCCGTATGGGCTCGATGGCCGATGTGTTCATGCTGGACCAGCGCAGCTACCGCGGTGCCAACTCGTCAAATCGGCAGACTACCCCGGGCGGCGCTGCCGACTTCCTCGGGCCTGAGCAGATGAGCTGGTTGAAGAGTGCGCTGTCTGGCTCGCGCGCGACCTGGAAGGTGATCGCCAGTGATATCCCGTTATCGCTGGTGGTCCGCGATCTCAATCCGGATGTGCCTAAAGGCACTTTTGAGGCGTGGGCCAATGGTGATGCCGCTGGACCTTCCGGTCGCGAACTGGAAATTGCTGAGCTGCTACGATTTATTAAGGTATCGGGGATCAGGAACGTGGTGTGGGTAACCGCCGATGTGCACTACGCGTCGGCCACCCACTATCAACCCGAGCACGCACGTTTCACCGAGTTTGCGCCGTTTTGGGAGTTCGTCGGCGGTCCGATCAATGCCGGCACCCACGGTCCGAACGAAGTCGATCCGACTTTTGGCCCCGAAGTGAAGTTCGTCAGCATCCCGCCGGACTTGAAACCGAACCGCCCGCCGAGCGACGGTTTGCAGTTCTTCGGCATCGGACGGATCGATGCGCGCAGTCAGGTGCTGACAGTCTCGCTGCATGACGTGACTGGCACGGAGTTGTTCAAGGTGGAGCTGCCGCCCGCGGCATGACGGTACCGTCGTTTTTGATCGGTACTTTGCTTCGGGTGGATCTTCAGTGTTCCAGCTTACCGAGCCGACTCGCTTGTTGCATGATGTAATCGGTCCACGCGATGCCGATCGCCGAAAGAATGAAGATCATATGAATCGTGGTTTGCCACATTATCCCGGTAGACGTTACCCGCGCGCCCTCTATCCCAATCGATCCCGCCTCGATGAAAGTCCTGAGCAAGTGAATCGACGAGATGCCGATAATCGCCATCGCTAGTTTTACTTTCAGCACTGACGCGTTGACGTGGCTCAACCATTCCGGCTGATCAGGATGAAGAGCACCACGTACACGGCTTGAGCGACGATTAAACCGAGATACAGTGGCAACTGCATCCAGCGTGAGCTGAAAATCAAATTCGCCAATGCGCCGCGATCTGGCGACGGATCAATGTTCTTTGCAGATGTCGTAGTGAAATTCGTAAGTTATTTGGACCGCTGGCAAGTTTCCATTGAGCGCGCGGACCATGACGAACTGCTCTCGATCTTCGACATCGCCCAGACGCGGTATCGCACGCGAGCGGCCGGAGGGACGTACATGAGGTGCACCCTTGTCGTGTACCATCAGCCGCGTACTCGCAACCACCAAATGAGTTTCAACATGATCGCCAGAAGCATGCGCTGTCCGCTCGCAGAGCCCGCTAGTGTCTAAACCCCTCCCGTTGGAAGGCGTGCGGGTGATCGATGTCGCAACGATGTTGGCCGCGCCGTTCTGTGCGAGCCTTTTGGGCGATTTCGGCGCCGAGGTGATCAAGGTGGAAATGCCTGGGGAGGGCGATCCGTTTCGTCGCTTCGGCACCATCACGGAAACCGGATCAAGCCTGAACTGGCTGAACGATGGCCGTAACAAGAAATCGATCACCCTCGATTTGCGCAAACCGCAGGGCGCCGCGATCCTCAAACGTCTCGTTGCCGACTGCGACATCATGGTCGAGAACTTTCGCCCAGGAACTTTGGAACGTTGGGGCCTCGGCTACCCGGAGTTGAAGTCGTGCAAGGAGGATCTGATTCTGATCCGCATCTCGGCCTACGGTCAGGATGGACCCTATCGCGATCGACCCGGCTTTGCCCGAATTGCGCACGCGTTTTCGGGGCTGGCCTATCTCGCCGGTGAGGCTGACGGACCACCGGTAACCCCTGGTTCAACCTCACTCGCCGATTACATTTCTGGTTTGTATGCCGCCCTCGGTGCCTTGCTCGCGTATACCGCACGCGCGCGTTTCGGGATCGGCCAGTCCGTCGACATTGCCTTGTACGAAGGGATCTTTCGGATGCTCGATGAACTCGCTCCGGCCTACGCAAGATCCGGTTTCGTGCGCGAACGGATGGGTCCCGACACCGTGAACGTGGTGCCGCACAGCCATTACCGGACGCGCGACGGAAAGTGGGTCGCGCTTGCTTGTTCGACTGACAAAATGTTTGCGCGCCTGGCTACCGTGATGGGGCGTGCGGACCTGCTCGCGCCCGATCGCTACGCGACCATGGCGCAGCGGGTAGCGGCGCGCGAAGAACTAAACCGCATCGTGGCTGAGTGGATCGGGCAGCGTGATCGCGACGACGTCATGCAGCAATGTCTGGATGGCGAAGTGCCACTCGGACCAATCAACAGCATCGCCGATATCTTCGAGGACGAACACTTCAAGGCGCGTGAGAATCTCCTTACGGTGCAGGATCCCCGCGCGGGGAACGTCGTGATCCCGAATGTCGTGCCGCGGTTATCAGAGACACCCGGTCGATTCTCCTCGCTCGGACCCGATCTCGGCGCGCACAACGAGGAGATCTATTGCGAACGCCTTGGCTTCTCCCGTGAGGAGATCGAAGGTCTGCGCGAAGCTGGAGTGATCTGAGAAAATGACTGTCAGCGCCAAGCGCCACTACCAAGCCTCTACACAGCAGGTCGCCAATCACCACCGCGGACGAACTTGCCGCCGCGACCCACGTGTCCGGAAGCTACGAAGATTTTGCGCGATTGGTGATCCCGGAGTTAAGGCGCCACAGGCTATTTCGCCTCGAATATCCAGGCACCGCCTTGCGCGAGACGCTCGGATTTCCGAAACCTGAATTCGGCGGGTGGTAGGCTGGGTTGAACTCTTTTAATTCGGGCCTGCCCCGGATGGCAAATCTCGCTCGCCTACGAATGCCGAGTACTTTTGATGCTCGATCGCGAAGGCTAGTGAGGCTATGCTACTTCGGCACGATGAGAGTCGCTGGTTGCTCGCCCCCCAACAACAGATGAGGAAATTCAGATGACTATGGAACTTACCTATCTCCTGTATGTGGCAATGCTGACTGCGGCGTTATGGATCCCGTACGTGATCTCGCAAGTTACGACAAATGGATTTCTGAAACCCGCCAACTACACCGATCCAACCCCGCGGCCGGTGCCGCTCTGGGGACAGCGCGCTCACCGCACTTACCTAAACGCTGTCGAAACATTTGCGCCATTCGCAGCCCTAGTGTTGATAATTCACCTAACCGACAAAGCGAGCGCGATGACGGCTTATTGGTGCGCGGGGTTTTTCTGGATGAGACTCATCCATGCGGTCGTCTATCTCCTGGGTGTTTCCTACATTCGTACCTTGGTGTTCACCCTGGGCTTCTTCTGCGAAGTTGGTTTGTTCTGGGAAATCATCAAGTAATTGCGACGCCTCTGGCACAGCACTAGAGATCGTCAAAATACGGCGGGTTAATGATGGCGCGAGGATGATTCAAGAACACGCGTTCCTGATGTGCGGGGTGGTCAGGCGCTAGGTCCGCAAACCAACGACGGATCTGTTCAATCAGGGTATGCCGATTGGACGGATCCCACCGCTCGTCTATCGCCGTGAAACAGCGAGTGCCTTTATCGCTCTGCGCGATGCGCTCACAGACAATTTCCAGCATGCGCATAGAGTCCGCGACACTGTGCTCAAACACGTCTTGGATGGTCGCGCTGGCCGGCACCTCCCAGCGCTCGGCTAAATAAATTTCGCCGTGGTCAATTTCCTCATCAATTTCGTGAACCGTCACGCCATGGTGCGTTCGGGTTTCGCGATTAATAACCGGTTGGCACCAGATACCCCAGCAGCCTCCGTGTTCCGGAGGCGCGGGATGAATGTTGATCGCGCCATAGGTCGCTTTGCGCAGATGATTCGGTTTCAGAATGATGCCGTTGACATAGGAGATGAGGAGGTTGTAGTCGCGCCGCTCGATCTGCGCGAGCACGTCGGCCTTCGTCGACGTATTACCCATTTCCCAGAAAATCACGGTCGGCTCTAAAAAGTGCTTACTAGCGACGGCGGTGACTGCCGCGGTCGAATCGGGGACGGAGGTGAGCAGTAAAGGGCGATAGTCGAATTTCATCTTCTTGACCCCTGGGTGTTTTTGCGAACTACACGCGGAACCCGCGAGCAGCGGCTCGCGACGTCATCTCAAGTCTACTGCACGCGTGCGCGCGGACGTCAGAGCTTACTTCCCAATATTTAAGCGGCTATTCTGTGTGGCCCGTTATCTCAACTAAATGCCACCAACGAGGGTCTCCGATGAATAACGATTCTGCGACCGCCGCTCCTACGCAAATTTTCGGCTCCCAACCGCCCCGCTTCGGCACACCCGAGCTACGGCAATTAATCGACGCGATCGGAAAGTCCGCGGCTGAATGCAGGCAGGACGGGCGTTCGCTACACCCGGCCATCGAACTGGTGCGACAGTCCAAATTGGGTGCGTTGCGGGTCCCGCTCGCCGACGGCGGCGGCGGATGCTCAGTGCGCGAATTCTTCGCGATGCTGATGGAATTGACGGCGGTGGATCCAGATATCGCCCACATCCTGCGCGCGCACTATTGGTTTGTGGAAGAACGCCTGCGGTCGACGAACAAGACCGAGCGCGCGCGTTGGCTCGCTAAGATTGTGCAAGGTGCCCTCTTTGGTAACGCTGTGTCCGAGCTCGGCGGGGGCGCGGCAGTGGGCAGCTGGATTTTCGAAACCAAGTTAACGCCACACGGTGATCACTTTGTGCTGAACGGCACGAAATACTACGTTACCGGCAGCCTGTATTCGGATTGGATTAACGTTATTGCGTCGAACGCCGAGGGCAAACTCTCCGCCGCGATAATCCCGGCCGATCGCGCAGGTGTGACTCTCGAAGACGATTGGGACGGGATCGGTCAGCGCTTGACCGGCAGCGGCACGGCAATCTTTCGTAACGTGGTCGTCCATCCCGACGAAGTCCTTGTCGCCGGGGTCGAAAGCACCGAAGTCGCGTCGGTCGAGAATCCGGCCGACCCGTTGCTCGTCGGACAGTTCGTGCAGCTCATTCTGACCGCCATCATCGCCGGCGTGCTGCGCACCGTCGTGACCGATGCCGTGCAGCTGGTACGCAAACGCGGACGAACCTATTCACACGCGGTCAGCGAAACAGCAAGCGCCGATCCCCTGCTCCAGCAAATCGTCGGCGAGTTGGCGAGTAGCGCCTTTGCGGCAGAGGCGCTGATTCTCGCGGCGGCTGATGCTCAGGACCTCGCACTGGCTTCCATTGATAAAGGCCCGCCGGACTTCGAACTCGCCCACCGCGGATCCCTGCTCACCGCGCAGGCCAAGGTCATCGTCGACGACATCGCGACGCGGGCAGCGACCCACCTTTTCGATGTCGGCGGATCCTCGGCGATCAAACAAAGCGCAAATCTGGATCGTCACTGGCGCAATATCCGCACACTCGCGTCGCATAATCCGGCCGTATACAAGGCGCGCGCCATCGGCAACTTCTTGATCAACGGAGAGCGCTTACCGGCGAACGGCTTTTTTTAAGACCTAGAAATGGCAGTTGAACGGCGTACGGGGTGTGTTCGATGGTGTGCAGGGCAAGGCGCGATGAGGGGGAATAGCGAGCTATTGCGACGAGTTGCAACGCCGCCATGCGCGCAAGGGGACGCGCTGCGCGGGTCGTCGCGAACTCACCCAAAAGGTGACACCCATTTGAACGGTAAAATTATTCTTTTTCACGAATTTACTCATGCTCGGCAGCGGTTAACTGCCGTTTCTAGGTTGAATGGCGCAGCCTTCACCGATCAACTCCTTGGGCGTTGGGCAACGACACGTTAAACGGCTTGGGGGGGGGTAATGATGATCTCGACGGTCGCGAATAATTCCCTGTTTCCGTCGACTGAACTGTATTTTTCCCGGGACGACCGTTTAAAACTCGCGAATATATTTCCAGTCGGTACCCTGCATGATTAACCGATGCCGAGCGCCTGGTGCCTCAAAATCGCCAGTCGCGTAGCCGGCATCTTCGCGATAAAGGGTGCAACGGCCATCGTCGATCGGAACCAGCCGGGGCACAAAGTGGTGGATCTCTGTCTCGCGCAAATGCGCGGCCAGGGCGGCCGCGCTCACCATCGGTTTAAAACGCAGCAGGGTGACAAAGGTCGGGGCGGGCAAGTTTAATTCGCCGGCGGCGTGGAGTTCGAGCGCGGCAGTTGGCGTTATCCAGCGGTAATCGACGATTTCAGAGTGATCGACTTTCACCTCGGGTGTGCCTTCAATCACTGCGGCGAAGAACCAGGTTGCGAAGCGTTTGGGTAGATCGACCGGGGTTGTCCAATGCGAGAATGGCAGCATCGATTCGACGGTCAAGGTGAGGCCGGTTTCTTCCAATGCCTCGCGCACTGCCGCGCGTTTCGCAATTTCGAGTTCATCCACCCCCGCGTCGCCCGCGTCGACCCGCCCCCCGGGAAATACCCAGGCGCCGCCGTGAAAGGTAATTTTTTCATTGCGACGCACGAGCAGAACTTCAAGTGAGTGAGCGCCGCGCACGACGACGACGGACGCGGACGGTTTAGCGGGTGCGGGAGACGACATGGTCGGGGAGTATAGAAGGGATTGTCTGTCTAACCTACGCGACCTACTGGATCGCGCAGCCGTCCAAGGTTCCGCTGGCGCGCCACTCTTTTAATATCTCGAAGAATCGCAGCGGACCCGCGCCGTAGGCGAACGAGAAGAAACCGTTCGGATTGCCGCTTTTGCCCTCGTTATTGTAGTAACCGGGGGTGCATTCAAGCCGAAACTCTTCGCCCATGCGCGCCTTGCTCCGCATCTCCGCGACCCATCCGGTTTCGCCCGCGAGGGTCGCTTCAACAGTCGTCGCATCACGCGCCTTTACTTGTTCGAGAATGTAGGTGACGTGGCGGGCTTGTTCGTTCAACGACTGCGGCACGTTCACCGTGACCGCACTTTGAGTGAAGCCGAGAAAGAAGCAATTTGGGAAACCATTCGTCTGCAGGCCATGCAAGGTGCGTAACCCGTTTTCCCACTTCTGGCTCAACGTCTTCCCGCCTCGGCCCACGAGATCGTAACCGGCGCGCCGCGTATACGCCGTACCGACTTCGAATCCGGTGGCGAAGATCAGGCAATCGAGCGCAATCTCGCGACCGTTCACGACCACCCCGGTTTCCGTCACACGCTCAACGCCCCTACCGGCGGTATCGATGAGTTCGACATTGGGGCGATTGAACGTCGGCAGGTATTCGTCGTGAAAACATGGACGTTTGCAGAATTGGCGATACCAAGGCTTGAGCTTCTCGGCGGTCTCTTCGTTGGCGACGATGGTCTGGGCGCGGGCGCGCACCGTATTCATTTTTTTGTAATCCGCCATTTCCATCAGCACCATTTTTTCGCTCTCGGTCAAGCGGCGACCCAGCTTGCGCGAGGCGGTTTTTGCCGCGATGCCCGTTAAATTTCGAAAGATATCGGTCCAGCCATCCGCGACCAGATCTTCGTCTTGATCACCGCCGCTCACTAGAATGTTGAAATTCTCCATGCGTCGAGACTGCCACCCGGGCTCCAATGACTTCGCCCATGCGGGGTCGGTTTCGCGATTGTTGCGGATGTCGATTGAGGAGGGCGTGCGTTGAAAGACGTACAGCTGCGCGGCCGCTGCACCGAGATGCGGGATGCACTGCACGGCCGTCGCACCCGTGCCGATGATGCCGACTTTTTTGTCGGCCAGCTTGTGCAGATTGCCATTGCTGTCGCCTCCGGTGTACGCGTAATCCCACCGGCTGGTGTGAAAGGTATGACCTTTGAAGGACTCGATGCCGGGGATCCCCGGGAGCTTCGGTCGGTTCAGGGGGCCATTTGCCATTGCGACGAAGCGCGCCTTCATCCGGTCACCCCGGTTAGTTTCGATCACCCACTTCGCGTCGGCTTCGTCCCAGATCATTGCGGTGACGGTGGTCTGTAATAGCGCGTTGTCGTAGAGCTTGTAGTGCCGCGCAATATTCTTTGAGTGCTCCATGATCTCGGGCGCGAACGAATACTTGTGCTTCGGGAGGTAGTTCAGTTCTTCGAGCATGGGCAGATAGCAATAGGATTCGACATCGCACATCGCACCGGGATAACGATTCCAATACCAGGTGCCGCCGAAATCGCCGCCCTGCTCGATGACCCGGATATCGCTATAGCCTGCCTCCCGCAACCGACCACCCATCATTAAACCGCCAAAGCCGCCGCCGATAATCGCGATCTCCACTTCATCGAAGACCGGCGCACGTTCGCTTTGCTCGACATAGGGGTCCTCGACGTAATTCGAGAAATCGCCCTTGATTTCGAGGTACTGTTCGTTACCGTCACCGCGCAGCCGTTTGTCCCGCTCCTGGAGGTAGCGCGCCTTTAACATTGCGGGATCGAAATCCAGCTCGCCCAAGGTTGCGCGGAGCATTTCAGTCATTTCGTTCATGGTCATTCCTGTTTAGAGGTCCTTAATACTGCGTTTCGCCAGGCTTGCGCCCCAGGGCGTAAGCCTTTTTGATATTGCCTGGAAATGGTGGGCGGAAAAGTGCGCTGAGCGTACCGCAACCGACAAGGCTTTAGCGATAGCATCGCGGCAAGCCGTATTCCCGGACGCGCCTTGCCTGTACGACGCACGCACCCCTGCCTACAATGCGGCGGCCCACACCTGGAGATCGAAACACATGAAAATCGTACTTGCGGCCGCGGCGATCTATGCCTTGTTATCACCTGCGGTGACGCTTGCCGAAGATTGGTATCCCTCTAAGTTCGGTGCCGACGACACCTTGGGTGCGGCGAACAGCCTCTCACCCGAAGGGGTATTGGCAGCGGTGAAGCTGGTCAAAACGGGCAAGGTCTATCGACTCGGGGTGGAGACGGGTTCCACTTCTCCGGCCTATCCGCCGCGCAATTACAAGATCACGATTCTGCAGCTGGATGATGGCACGGGAACGCCGTCTGGAAGCAACCTTCTGACCGGCAATGACGACTTGCTGCAAACCTGGGTCGGGATTGGCAGTCAAATCGATGGTCTCGGCCACATCGGCATCAACCATGTCTACTACAACGGTGTTCCCGCGAAAGATTTCGTCAAAGTGCCAGGCCTCACGAAATTTTCGATCTCCGACATTCCCCCCATCGTCACGCGCGGCGTCCTACTCGACTTCGTCGGGTTAAAGGGCAAGGGCATGCTGCCCGCCGGCACGGCGCTGAATAGCGCCGACATTAAGGCCGCGGCGAGCGCGCAGGGCGTCACGATCAACAAAGGTGACGTCGTCATCCTGCACACGGGCTGGCTTGCGATGGCGACGCAGGATCCCGCTGCGTTCATCAAGGGTGAACCCGGGCTCGGGGTGGAGGGCGCGCAATATCTCGCCGGCATTGGCGTTGTCGCAGTCGGCGCGGATACTTTCGCGGTCGAGGTAATGCCGCATGAGACCGTGGGGCAGGCGTTCCCAGTGCATCAGGAACTGATTCCGAAGAACGGCATCTACATTCTGGAGAATATGGATACGCGCGAACTCATCAAGGACCACGCCTATGAGTTTCTGTTCGTCCTGGGACAGCCAAGATTGGTTGGGGCCGTACAGGCCATCATCAATCCGGTCGCCATCCGCTAAGTGCCGAGGAGGAGAGCCATGTCGTACCAACACATTCTCGTAGAGCAATCGGATGGGATCATCACCGTCACGTTGAATCATCCAGAGACCTTGAACGCGATGACGGAGGAGATGGGTGATGAAATCACCGCGCTCGTTGCGGTTGTTAATCAGGATCAAGACGCGCGCGTACTTATCCTGACAGGTGCTGGTCGCGCCTTCTGCGCCGGTGGCGCGAAGGGCAATTTGAAAAGCCGCGCCAGTGGTGGCGGCAAGTCGGAGGCACCAAAGGCGTTCTATCAGCGCTTTCTCGCACTGCGCAAACTTGAGATCCCAACGATTGCCGCGATTAACGGCCCGGCTGTCGGTGCCGGGTTCTGCATTGCGCTGGCGTGCGACATGCGAATCATTGCGACGAATGCGAAAGTCGGTCTTAACTTTGTACGGCTTGGGATCCACCCGGGGATGGCAGGTACATATACCACGCCGCGACTCGTTGGCATGGCGAAAGCGTGCGAGATTATTTTCACCGGCAAGCTGTACAGCGGCGAGGAAGCGTTCGCGCTGGGTCTGGCAAATCGCGTCGTCGCGACCGAGCAGGTGATGGACGCGGCACTCGCGCTCGCGCGCGAGATCTGCGCCAGTGCACCAATCGCTGTCCGGCTTGCGAAGAAAGCTCTATATCGGAATGACGATGAAATGCTCGATGCCGCAATTGAAGTCGAGTCTGAGTACCAGGCGCATACCTGGACCACCCAGGATGCGCTGGAAGGCATTACGGCGATGACAGAGAAACGAACGCCGCGCTTCCGTGGCGGGTGAGGGGAAAGGTGTCTGGTCTAATGATAATGAGTCTCGTCTTGACCATAAATAAACGTGACACTAATGACGCGTTTATTCGGTGCTAGGGTTAGCGTTAGACTGGGCCTGGGATCCCCGGTAACCAAGGGTCGGGCAGAATGAATGCGGTTTTTACGCCCAAGCGATTCAAGCTGACAGCGACGGATTATCACCGCCTCGGTCAAGCTGGCATCTTGACCGAAAACAGCCGGGTCGAGCTGATTGACGGAGAGCTGATTGAAATGGCACCGATCGGGGCACGTCAGATGGCTTTAGTTAACCGGCTTACGAAGCTTCTAGTCGTCGCCGTGGGCGATCTAGGCGTCGTCTCGATTCAGAACCCCGTGGCGTTACCACCTCATTCCGAGCCGCAGCCGGATATCGCAATCCTCAAGCCGCCCTTCTCCTCCGCGGCTCCGGCGTTACCCGAAGCGGACGACGTGATGCTCATTATCGAAGTAGCGGATTCGACGTTGAACTACGATCGGACGACCAAACTTACTCTCTATGCGCAGGCCAATGTGCGCGAGGTTTGGATCGTGAACGTGCCCGCCGACCGTGTCGAAACCTACCAAGACCCTCACGCAAGTGGATATTTGCAATCGAAGGAGTTCGGGGTTACAGAAACTGTCTCACCTAGCGCGTTGCCGGAGGTGACGCTGGCTGTCGGTGACATCTTTCGATAAGGGATAGGCCTGAGCACGCACACTCTGAACACGAGACGGGACAGGACACGGGATACATTCTCTACGTCATTCGGGCGTTCCAGGCCGTGTGGGAACTCGAATGACGAATCGGTAAAACAAATCGACGCTTGCCTGCATCGCGACTCGAAATTCCAATACGCGACAAGCGCGGTGCCTTATCGCTCTGTCATGCCGACGCTAGACGCGTGCGGCAGCGCCGCCATCAATTGTTGCGTAACTTGGCGCAAAGCCTGCGTCTCGGTGCGCAGCGCTGTGAGTTCTTTATCACGGACAGCCAACGCCTCGCGCAGCTGCGCGAGTTCCTGGCTGGAACGCGCCCTGACCTCGACCAGTTGCGTACGGTTATGCTCGGTACGAGCGGCGACATCCAGCAGCTTGGCTTGCTGCTTTTGATATTCATTGAGTAACAGGCTCGGCAAGACGTGATAAGCCACCGTCTCGGGCTGGTCCTGCTCGTCGCGCACCACCAGCTCCGGCAGCACCTCGGCCACGTTCTCGGCAATCAAGCCGAACTGCTGCGGTTTGTGGCCGTCCGCCTCCTTATAGCGAAAGCTCACCGGCTTGAGGTTCATCAGCACCGCACGCATATCGCCCATCGGCGCAACATCTTGCTTGAAACGTCGTGACGACGTCTGCACGCCGAGCTGGCCGGCACTATTGACCACCACCACCACCCCGCTGACGGTCGTGCCGCGGATGCCGGCGATGAAGGTCTTGCGCTGCGTGCCCTGACGGCCCATGCGAATGACCCGGGTGTCGCTCGCCACACCGGCATTGCCGATATGGATGTTGTTGACACCGATGGTGGGATTGGCACCGGCACTGTTGCCAAGTGCGATGTTGCCGCTGCCGGTCGTGTTTTTCGTCAAAGCGCTTGGGCCGAAAGCCACATTGCGATTTCCTGTCGTGTTGGAAAACAGCGCATTGACACCGCTGGCGGTGTTGCTGAAGCCGGTGGTGTTGCGCGACAGCGCTAAACGCCCGCTGGCGGTATTGTTTTCGCCAGTGGTGTTGAAGAGCAGCGCCTGGACGCCACTGGCGGTGTTGTTGCTGCCAGTAGTATTGAAGGCCAGCGCGTTGTACCCGCTGGCGGTGTTGTAGCCGCCGGTGGTGTTGGATCCCAACGCCTGGACCCCGTTGGCGGTGTTGAAGCCGCCGGTGGTGTTACTGAACATCGCACCGAACCCGGTGGCGGTGTTGTCGGCTCCGGTCGTATTAGAGCGGAGAGCCTGAAGGCCGCTGGCGGTGTTCCGGCTGCCGATAGTGTTGGAGAACAGCGCCTCGAACCCGATGGCGGTGTTACTGAAGCCCGTGGTGTTGGAGTTCAGTCCGCCAGACCCGAAGGCCGTACATTGATTACCGATATCGCACAGAGCCAGTGCGCTCATCGGTAAAGCAGCCAAAGCACAAGCGAATAGGCCCGCCGCTTGCCGGAGGTGATCGGTGCGAGCACTTAAGATGCTTTGAGCGCTGAGTGTCTTGGGAGTGCAACATACCTAGCTCCTTAATGCGTCTGTGGATAGACAACGTTAGGTCCACCCTAGCACGGCACCGCCGCCGCGTGACTCAATTACCGCCCGTTCGAGTTAAAAATTGCAAACGATTGCGAACGTGGGCACAGCCCGGAAGGCGCCGCTAGCTATCGGTCAGCCTTGCGCCCTGGGCAGCCTCACTCGGTCGACGTTCTCCGCAGCCGGCCCCGCTCACCTCGCTCGCTGGTGGCCAGGCCATCTCAAAAGCGACTTTTCAGCGACGACTAAGTAAGCGCCATTCAAGCCGGCCGCTGTAATCCAACCGCTCTCCTTACTCCTCCGTCAACAACGTCTGAATCGCCGCTTCGATCGCGGTGGCCTGCGCATCCCCCGCATGGGTCTCGCCGACAAACCGCGCACGAACACGACCCTGTCGATCAATCAAGTAGTAGGCGGGCCAGTAGCGGTTCTCAAACGCGCGCCAGATGTGCATGTCGTTATCGATCACGATCGGGTGGGTGAGTCCGAACTCGCGCGCCTTCTCGACAATACTGCGGGTCACTTTTTCGTGATCGAACTCGGGGGAATGCACACCGACTACCTGGAGGTCTTCCTGTGCTAAACGCGTTTCAAGGTCAGTCAGCCACGGAAACGAGCGAAAACAGTTCCAGCAATCGAACGTCCAGAAATCGACCAACACGACTTTGCCACGCAAGGCACCCCAGGTCAGCGGCGGGCTGTTGAGCCAGCGCTCGGGCGAAGTCACGGGGAACGCTGGTGCCGCGGGCGCTTCGGCACTGGGCAATAGATCCGTCGCCGGGTTGGCGAAGACAATTGAGGGACTCAGCGCGGCTAATAGAAGGCATACGAATAATTTCATGGCCGACCTAAGTGAGTAGAATTCTTTGCAATCAGACCCTGTACTGGTTCGATCGGTTCACTGTTGGATCTCAATTCGTCGAAGTCAGGTGAGTTCCAGGTCGGCTGACGGCCCAGGGTAAATTTGTTCTCGACATCTTCCCCCTTGGAAAAAGGGGGACCGAGGGGGATTTATCTTAGTACGGCGCACCGCAAATCCCCCCTTTCCCAAAGGGGGGAAACACCTACGCGGCGCTGTCGTTGAATGTTCTCGGAAAATTTCCGAGAACAAATCAGCCGTTGCTGACGGCTTCGTCTTCGCGGCAAGGAAGGCAGCGACCATGTAGTCCCATCTTGCGGTCGCCCACGTTCCCTTTTATGTTACAGCCAGCCATGCACAAGCCGCGCGACATCTCGCCATTGCTCGATCTTGAAATCATGCAGGCCCTAGCCGCGTTGAATTTTCGCTTCGATACGCTCTCGCATGCGACTCTGCCACGTATTCGTGCAGCGCGCGCGGCGTTGCCGCCGGTTGCATTGTCTGATCTCGTCGAGCGAGTCGACCATGTGGTACCAGAGCGGCCGCCAGTGCAGGTGCGAGTCCACCGCGCCAAGGCGGCAAGCGGCAAGTTGCCGTGTATTTATTGGATGCACGGCGGTGGGCTCGTGTTGGGGACTAATCGCATCGACGATCCGCGCTTTGATCGCTGGTGCCCGCGGCTTGATTGCGCTGGAGTTTCGGTGGACTACGCGCTCGCGCCAGAAGCACCCTACCCGCAGCCCTTAGAAGATTGCTACGCGGGGTTGCGCTGGCTGTATCAAAACGCGGAGTCGTTGAATATCGATGCTGCGCGCATTGGCATCGGGGGTTCGAGTGCGGGCGCCGGCCTGGCGGCGGGGCTGGCGTTATTGGCGCGTGACCGCGCCGAGCTTCCAATCGCTTTCCAGGCGCTGATCTATCCGATGATCGACGATCGGCAAATCACTTTCTCAAGCCAATGGAACGATCCCGTGTGGCCACCCCAGGCCAACCGTTTTGGTTGGGATTGTTATCTGCGCGATCTTGGCGATGCGGCGGTGCCCGTTTACGCGGCTGCTGCACGCGCGACTAACCTGGAGGGACTCCCGCCGACCTTTATTTGCGTTGGTGCGTTGGACGGCTTTTCCGACGAAGACATTGATTACGCCACCCGCCTGCGGCATGCCGGCGTGCCGACCGAGCTGCACGTGTATCCCGGGGCACCGCATGGTTTCGATGCCTTAACCCCGAACACCGCCATCGCCAAACAAGGCGCTCGCGATCTTGAAGCGTGGTTGAGCACTCAATTACGCGAGCGATGAGGGTGAAGACTTTCTAGATCGTACTAATGGTAATGGTCGGCCGGGTTGAACCTGGCATTCTCCGCGAGCAAGCCCTTGCCCGGTACGAAATTAAATTCTAATCGCGTGCCGATCGGATCTTCAAAAAGCACGGAGTACTAGCCTGGAGCCCAGGGTCCATTCTCGGGCCTATGTACGATCCGGGCGTCGATCTCTAGTAGATAGGTATGTAAGGCATCGACATCCTCGCGACTACGCGCACGAAAACTGACGTGGTGAAGGCCCACGCTGTTCTGCACGAAGCGTTGGTTTTCGAAGGCGGGGTCACATTTGCTAATACCCACGGCCGTGCGTCCGCCAATAAAATAAATCATGTCTTCGCCCGCAAAAGTTTGAGTCAGACCGAGAAAGGTCAACAGCTGCTCGTAAAAAGGACGACATTGCGACCAACGACTGACACTCAAAATGACATGCGCGACGCCATTGATTTCGATCATGTTTAGTCCCGTTTGTTTTGCTCGGTGCAACGGAAGTCCGCCGGTAGACGCGCCCCAGATCATCGCTTCTTTCAGCCGCTCGAACGAGCGTCTATGATTACAAACAGCTCCACACTTGCCGAGTCCGTTATGGATCTGAGCTTCCGACCACTACACCCCCTGTTCGCTGCCGAAGTCAGCCCGGTCGACCTACGTACTACCGAGTCACCCGCGCTGCTGGAGGCAATTCGTGCTGGGATGCATCAATACGGAGTACTTGTGTTCCGCGATCAGCCGTTCACCGATGACGAACAACTGGCCTTCGCCGAGCGCTTCGATGGTGCGCTGCACGCGAAAACCGGTGCCGCCGCGCTCGGTGGGAACCGCTTCGGGAATGAAGCGCTCGCGGATATCTCCAATCTCGATGAAAACGGTGAATTGCTAGCGGCGGATGACCGTCGTCGCCATTACGGCCTCGCTAACCGACTGTGGCATACCGATGCGTCGTTCGTCGAACCCTCGGGTCGCTATTCGCTGCTCTCAGCCCGTGCGATCCCGCCGGTTGCGGCGGATACCGAGTTCGCGGACATGCGTGCGGCCTACGACGATCTCTCGCCTGAACTTAAGGAAACCATTGAGTCGCTACGCGCCCATCACTCGATCGCCCATTCGCGACAGGTGTTAGGGTTTGAATTCGCGCCTGAGGAGGCCGAAAAGCTTAAAGGCGTGATTCAACCGCTGGTCCGAACCAATCCCGTGACCGGCCGTCGCGCGCTGTATCTTGCTTCGCACGCCTCACGCATCGTCGAGTGGCCAGTGCCGGAAGGCCGGTTGCTGTTACAGGAGTTGATTGAACATGCCACCCAGCGGCAGTACGTTTATCGTCATCATTGGCGAGCCGAGGATCTCGTGATCTGGGATAACCTCGCCACCATGCACCGAGGTCGACCGTTTGCCGATACGAAGTACCGCCGGGATTTGCGGCGGGTTACGACACTAGCGCGCGGGTCGCTGACCGGGTTGTGTGCAGTGCAACCAGCACGAGAGTGATGAATTTAATCGCGCGTTGATTTTATACTCGGGCTCGGCGACGTCTGGACACAAAGCCGCGCGAATTAATTAGACCGTCTAGGTCAGAAGATTCCTAGCGCTCACCAGCCGGACGTCGAACGCGCGCTTTAGCTATGGGTCTGTTCCTGACTACAAGAGGCGAACCACCTTGATTATTCCGTTTAACGATGCGCGGGCAACCGATTCCACGTTAGTGGGGGGGGTAAGTCCGCGAGTCTGGGCCGACTCACGCAAGCTGGATTTCGAGTTCCGCCAGGATTCACCGTATCGACCGAGGCTCAGGTCGCGTTTTTCGCGGCGCACGGGATAGATGAAAAAATTCGCGCGTGCTTAGCGAGACTTGATTACGACAACGCAGTCGCGCTTGATGAGGTCAGCGAAAAAATCCGGGCGCTCATTGTCTCCTACCCGTTACCGCCGGCGCTCGCGGCGCAAATCGCGCAGGCTTATGCGGCTCTCGGTGATGCTTTCGTCGCGGTACGTTCGTCTGGTACCGCCGAGGATCTCGCCGAAGCGTCTTTTGCGGGACTCCACGATACCTATCTCGATATCCAAGGCTTCGACGCCGTTGTCGACGCCATTCGCCGCTGTTGGGCCTCGATGTGGACGGCGCGTGCGACCGCTTATCGACACCGTGGTGGATTCGACCATGTCACCTCGCATATCGCGGTGATCATCCAACAGATGGTCGCGGCGGAAGTCTCGGGAGTGATGTTCACCGCCAACCCAATGAGCTCACGCACGGACGAGATTGTGATTAACGCCAGTTGGGGGCTGGGTGAGGGGATCGTCTCTGGCATTTTGACTCCGGACCAGTATGTCGTCGCACTGGAGACCTTGGATATCAAACAGCAAACCGTGGGCGACAAAGAAGTTCAAGTCATCCGCGCACCGAACGGGATCGGCACGATCACGTCGACCGTCCCACACAGCCTACGCGAAGCACTGTCCTTGTCCGCGCCCAAAGCCATGGCCCTTGCCGAACTCGGTCGCGAGGTCATGACTTTCTACGAAGGATTTCCGCAAGACATCGAATGGGCGTTAGCCGGGGATCAGCTTTATTTACTGCAATCGCGTCCGATCACTGGTGTCGAGTTTACGTGGGATGAAGATGTCGATGCCTGGCACACCGCACCTGAAGACGAGAATACCGTGTGGACCCACATCTGGTGCGAACAGTTCTTGACCGGCGGCATTACTCCGTTGTTCTCGTCGCTGCGGGCATGGGAGTGCGAAGTGAACTGGACCTATTTCGCGAAGCTCTACGGCTTCGACGAAATTACCAATGTCCGTTGGTTTAAATACCGACGCGCGACCTGGTATTTCAACGCGGACGCGGAAAAAATCTGGCAGAAGCTAATGTGGCCGGCGGCTTTGCGTGATCTCACCAATATTCCCCCGGCCTGGCAGGCCGACTACGCCCGTGACGAAACCAGCTTGATCGATGTCGCGCGCATGTGGATACGCTTGCATGTAATGGAGCCCAAGCATGGCCTGTATGGCTGGTTTCATAACACCTATGCGTGGATCGACGGAAAGATCGAAGAAGCGAACGGACCCAGCGATGAGCAACTACGGCGGCTGTCCGACGCGGCGCTGAAGCGACAATGCGATAAGAGCAGCCAAATGGTCGCCGATTTTTTTGAAACTTTATGGCCCGGATTCTCGTGGATCGCGCCTGGTGCGCTTGGTTTGTTGAATGTACTACTCACGAAATGGTACGACGGCAGCTCGCCTAATCTGTTTCAAGATCTGATTGCGGGGCTCCCCGACACTGCGCTAGTCACGGAAACCAATGATCTCTGGAAGCTGGCGGATATCATCACGCACTCCAAACGTCTATCGGCCTGCCTGAACGAACACCGCGATGCGGAGTTCTTCGCGGCGCTAAAGGAGTTCGAGGAAGGCCGCGCGTTTTTGACGAAATACGCCGCGTTTCTCACCGCGCACAGTCACCGTGGCCATCAGGACCGCGATATCTACTACAAACGTCGCGTGGAAGATCCACAGATTGACTACCTTGCCTTCCGTGCCCTGCAGAATGCGGGAGAAGCGAACCGACCGGAGAACCTTGAAGCCAGGCTGCTTGCGCGCCGCAAAGCGGCCACCGACGAGGTAATGCAGAATCTAAGCGCGCAACCCTTGGGTGGAGTCAAAGCGGAAATATTCAAGATGGTGCTGAATTACATCCTTCGATTCTTGAAGTTCCGCGACGACGAGCGGCATTTTCTCGATCGCATGACCTTGCAGAAAAAGCATGTGTTCTCCGAGATCGGGCGCCGTGTGCACCAACGCGGCTTGGTCGCCAACCTTGACGACTTTTTTTTCCTCGCGAAACACGAACTTTACGCATTGTTCGATGGACATGCGTCGCAGGCGCTGTGTCGCGCCAAGATCGAAGCGCGGCGACGCGTGTTCGAGCGACGTAATGCACGACTGGAACACGCACCTACTTACCTACAGGCTGGTATGACGTTGAACCTCGACAACAACAGCGACCAGATCACGCTGGTCGACGGAGCGCTACGCGGGGTGGGTACCAGTCGTGGCGAAGTGACAGGGCGCGCGCGGGTCGTGCGGAGCATGAAGGAAATTGGACGGGTCGAGAAAGACGACATTCTGATCTGCAACAGCACCGATCCCGGCTGGATGCCTGTCTTCCCCTTAATTAAGGGACTGGTGTTGGAAACGGGCGGCATGCTGGCGCACGGCGCGTGCTTGTCGCGTGAGTATGGCTTGCCGGCCGTGCAGCTGCGCAATGCGATCCAACTGATCGCGGACGGCTCCGTAATCACCGTCAACGGCGACAGCGGCGAAATAATCATCGTGGAGGAACCGGAAAAAGAGGCGGCGTGACAATAGAGTTCTTCGCTGTGCGCTACCACGGGACCTAGCGCGGCGGCGCACGAAAATTCTTTGCAACCCGCCGTCGAGCGTGTAGAGTCCCGGCCGCGACTCTGGTGAGTAATCCGCTGTGGGCGGCGAAGATTTTCCACTAGGGTACCGAAGAGTCGCCACACGCGGGCCTTTTCCCGCCGCTCCTTTTGACTCAATTCTTTCCGACTGGAAGCCGTCTGATACTGGCAGAGATCGATTTCCGGGAAAACGCTACTCCGGAGAATCACGATGCCTGGCCGCAATTTTCTGTTTATCCCTGGTCCGACGAACATGCCTGAACGCGTGCGCCGCGCGATGGATGTGCCGCTCGAAGATCATCGTCGGGTCGATTATCCGGCGTCTGTCCTACCATTGTTCGAAGATCTCAAGAGAGTCTTTGGCACCACCACCGGTAAGGTCCTTATTTTCTCGTCATCCGGTACCGGTGGCTGGGAAGCAGCGTTGACCAATACCTTGTCGCCGGGTGATCGCGTGTTACAAGCTCGGATCGGTCAATTCAGTCATCTATGGGCTGAGCTGTGCCGCCGACTCGGATTAGACGTGCAAGTGGTCGAATGCGAATGGGGTACTGGGGTGCCGCTGGAGCATTACCGCGAGATCCTCACCGCCGATAAGCAACACGCGATCAAGGCGGTGCTCGCAACTCATAACGAAACAGCGACCGGCGTGACCAGTGATATCCACGGCGTGCGGAAGATCCTCGATGATCTTAAACACCCAGCCTTGCTCTGTGTCGATGGCGTGAGTTCGATTGGTTGCATAGAGTTCAAAATGGACGCCTGGGGAGTTGATTTGGCGGTCGCGGGCTCGCAAAAGGGCTTCATGTTGCCGACCGGTCTCGGCATCGTCGGGGTAAGCCAAAAAGCCTTGGAGTCGTCGAAAACCGCGCAGCTGCGGCGCGCATATTTTGATTTCGGCGACATGCTGCGAATGAACGAAGGTGGCTGGTTTCCCTACACACCGGCAATGACACTGATTCACGGTCTGCGCGAATCGCTGAACCTCTTGTTTGAGGAGGGCCTACCCAATGTGTACGCCCGGCATCACCGTTTCGGCGAAGCTGTGCGCCGCGCGGTCGCGGCATGGGAACTCAAGCTGTGCGCCAAGGATCCAAAATGGTATTCAAGTACGGTGTCGACGATTTGTGTGCCCGAAGGGATCGATAGCGGAAAGCTCGTGGCCCACGCGTATCAGCGTTATAACCTGTCCCTAGGTAGCGGACTTGCGCAGCTTGCCGGCAAGGTATTTCGGATTGGTCACCTGGGCGATCTCAACGAGTTGATGGTGGTCAGCGCCATCGCGGGTACGGAGATGGTCTTGCGCGATTGCGGGATTAACGTGGTGCCAGGCAGTGGAGTCGCGGCGGCGCAGGAATACCTGCGCGCGAGTTTCCCGACCTCTTAACCGTTTAGCCGCGGCGATAGAGTCGATTGCGCCGCGAACCCTCTTCGCGGATGGCGCGATCCTCGACTAACCCGGCGGCGGCTAGCGTGCCCCCAATCGACGCCGCGCCGTGCTCGCCGCTGCGGCCTTCTACTTCGATCATCACGCTCGTGACTAACGGCAACGTGCGCACGGCTCCTTGAATAATCTCCGATTCAATCCCATCGACATCCAGCTTGATGTGGTCGGGCGCAGCTAGCCCGTACGTCTCGCGGAAATGATCGAGCGAGAAGGCGAGGACAGCCTGCTGGAAGACCGGAGTGAATTCCCGAAATTGGTTTTCGGCGCGATTCAGTGAATTACCGCCGTGTCCGGGGCTGGCGTAGCTCATGAACAATTGCCCGATGCTGTTGGTATTGCCTAGCGCGATAGAGAACGGCTGCACGCGATCTCCCATCTCGTTGGTCGCGATATGTTCGATCAGGCAACCGAAATTGAATCCAGAAGGTTCAAATGCGAGAACTCGAATGCTCGGATCCAACGCGGCATACAACGCATAAAGTCCTAGACTAGAGCCGATATCCCACAACGTTGAATTCGGTGCGAAGGAATCAATCCAGGCGAGCGTTTCGGGCTCATCGGAATGAAACCGTTCGACCGCGCTCGCGGTGAAAGCACTACGCAATTGATTGAATTTCAAAGTGCCGCGCGGGGTCGTTACCGAGGCGAGATCCTGTTGCATCAAGTTCTCGATAACTCGCGCGATGACCCGTTTACGCTGCCGTGAAGTGAGCGGCAGGGTGAGCATTCGAACCACGCCGGAAGCGAATTTCGCAATTGATCTACTCATCGCAGCAGTATAGCCAGGAACCACTGACTCGCGAGCGTTTACCGGTCGTCGGGCGCTGTTCGGCAACCGCCCAGGAGTGGCACAATGCGCGCTGACCGATATTTTCAACATTCAATAGGGAGAACGACGTGACGATAAAAGCTGGAGATAAAATGCCCACTGGCGCATTCGGCGTAATGACGAACAAAGGCCCTGGACAACTCACGAGTGCTGAACTGTTTGACGGTAAAAAAGTTGTGCTGTTTTCCGTCCCCGGCGCTTTTACCCCGACCTGTTCCGCGAAACATCTACCGGGATTCATCGAGAACCTAGATAAGCTCAAGGCCAAGGGCGTGGATACCATTGCCTGTCTCGCCGTGAACGACGCGTTTGTCATGGGTGCTTGGGGCAAACACAGTGGTGCCGAAGGCAAGATCACGATGCTGGCCGACGGTAACTGTGTCTATACCAAGGCGCTTGGCCTTGAATTGGACGCCAGCGGATTCGGGATGGGTCAGCGTGGCCAACGCTTCGCGTTAGTCGTTGAGAACGGCACAGTCAAACACACATTCATCGAAGCCCCGATGGAATTTAAAGTGAGCGCGGCTGAGCACATCCTCGCGAATCTGTAGTCGTCTCGAGGTGCAAAATCTGTGTAGCCGTTGCCGCTGAGTTCACGGCTACACAGATTCTATTTTGAAAGACGGCGATCTTAATCCGCAGAGAGTGCAACCCGATCTTGTCGGATCGGAAGCGTTTCGCACCGAAGCCCTGGCCTTTGTCGATTGGCTGTCACGCTATCTTGCACAGGTTGAGCAGTACCCGGTGCGCGCCCAAGTCGAACCAGGTGCCTTTCGCGCGCAGCTTCCGGCCGTCGCCCCGCTGCAAGCTGAATCGGCGGAACAAATTATCGCTGATTTGGATCGGCTGGTGGTACCCGCATTAACTCACTGGCAATCACCGAAATTTTTCGGCTATTTCCCCGCTAATCATTCCGTGCCTTCGATAATGGCTGAGCTTGTCTCGGCGACTTTCGGCGTACAGGGCATGTTGTGGATTACGAGCCCGGCCTGTACTGAACTCGAAACGCATATGCTCGATTGGTTAGTGGATCTCTGCCAGCTCCCGACGAGCTTTAAGTCTACGGGCAGCGGCGGTGGCGTATTGCAGGACTCCGCCTCTAGCGGCCTGCTCTGTGCCTTACTAGCAGCGCGCGACCGCGCGACAAACGGCTCCAGTAATTTAACTGGGTGTCGTGGAGATCTCACGGTCTATGGTTCGACCCAAACCCATTCGTCGCTTGAAAAGGCGGTGATGGTCGCGGGTCTCGGGCGCGCGCAGTTACGCAAGATCCCGGTTGATAATAATTTCGCGATGGACCCGACCGCATTGGCGCGGCAGATTGACCTTGATCGGGCCGCGGGCTTCGCCCCGACTTTCGTTTGCGCGACCGTTGGTACTACTTCCACGATGGCCTTCGATCCCGTGCCTCGAATCGGACAAATTTGCCGTGCCGAAAACATTTGGCTGCATGTCGACGCTGCGCTCGCGGGCAGCGCCGCAGTGTGTCCCGAATACCAGGGGCTACTGCATGGACTGGAGTTTGCCGATAGCTACTCGTTCAACCCCCATAAGTGGTTGTTAACCAATTTCGACTGCAGTTGCCTATATGTGTCCGATCGCGAAGCTTTGATTTCAGCGTTATCGATTACGCCCGAGTACTTGCGCAACACCGCGACCGAGGCCGGCACGGTAGTGGATTATCGTGATTGGCAGATCCCGTTAGGTCGCCGCTTTCGCGCGCTCAAGCTGTGGTTTGTGATTCGACGCTATGGACTGGTCGGACTACAGGCACACATTCGAGGGCAAATCGCTTTAACCTGCGAGTTCGCGGACTGGGTCCGCGCTGACCCTCGGTTTGAAATCATGGCACCAGTAGCCCTTAATCTAGTGTGCTTTCGGTATCGCGCCGACAATAAGTTCAATCAGACGTTACTCGAAACTCTCAATGCCAGCGGCGAGCTGTTTCTCTCGCACACTGTACTAGAGGGTTGCTATGTTCTGCGGATGTGCGTCGGGCAGCCCAGAACCGAGCACCGGCATATCGTCCAAGCCTGGCAGGCGATAGTAACCCTCGCCAGCAAACTCGCTGCTTCGGGAACCTAAGTCGGGCGCCAATCCCCGTTCTTTCGATTTTCATCGATCGCAAACGCTCGCCAGCTCCCCCTCTTTGGAGTGTCGACTCCGTCACGATTTTGTGCCGCCACCTCTTTTGCAACGCGAACTCCGTCGCGGATCCGTGATCCTTGGCATAGTCGTTCACGGTTTAAAACTCGGCGTATGCCGCAATGCGAGCTACCTTTAGCCAGGTGCCACACCGTGAATCAGCAATGACGCAACCTTTTCTTGAGCCCATCGAAGTGCCCGAAGTCGCTCGGGCCATTCGCGTTATCGGTTCAACCATCGGCGATTCGGGGATGAAAAACGCGATCCAACCGCATTGGAATGGTTTCGATGGCGAATGCTACGCAATCCCGTGCCGTAGCAGCCAAAAAGAAACACTGGCGCTGGAGGTGATCAAACCCTACATCGAACAGTTTCTTGCGTTCTCCAATAGGCACCCGGAATTACTGTTTGAAATAACTCACTTCGCGCCCTACAGGGCCCAGGAATTAGCGCCGCTATTCAAACAAGCGCCGGGTAACTGTGAACTCCCTGGCGCTTGGCAGCGTCTATTAGAACCAACGGTGCCGCTGCGGGTGCTACTCAATGATCCTGAACATCGCTTAGGTGAATTAGGGGTGCAACGAGCGCTTCAAACATTTATTGAAACCCTTGGCCGGCGCGAAAACGCTGCGATCCAACTCGTCGTGGCCGGTGGCGACGTAACGCAGAGAATCCAGTCGCTGACCGCCCAATTGCTGGGGATCTCGACAACCCTTATCGAAGTTCCACCGATGCGAAAGGCTTATGAACGTGCGCTGGAAACGGAACTTCGCGCGGTACGGTGCGCGACCGATCTATTAACAATCCCGACCCGTGCCGCTGCAGCTCGAAATTCCTCCGGTGTGCGTTTGTCGGCACTCGCAAGACGCGTGGGACTGACGCTTCACGAACTCACACTGGGATCGTAATTGTATAGACAACGAAGAAAGTTGCGGATGACACATTCTAAAAGACATAACCTACTTGCGGGGGGTTGGACGACTTGCGAGACGAAACACTGAGGCTCGTGTGCGGGGCGCCCCGGCGTCAATGCACCGAGACTCGATCAATTGAATGGGAAGTAGCAGAGTGATGAATTCAAGACTACAGCGAAGTGTGCCGGCCCCGGTGGCCTACGTTCCGGAACCGATCTTTGTGTTCGGGTCTGGCATGTCAAGAGACTATAAGGAAGGGACGGCGGCGGTAGCAGCCCAGTTTTACCAGGCGAAACTCGGCGTCACCATGGGTGAGAACGGCGATGCTTACGCGATTCCCTTTCGCTCTGTTGACAACAAGCTGTTATCGGTAAAAGCGCTGAGCGAACACGTGAATGATTTTATGAAATTCGCGCGCGCGAAGCCCGACAAGACTTTCCGAATTAGCCGCATCGCCTGTGATCGTAACGGCTACACCGATAAAGACATCGCGCCAATGTTTCGTGCCGCGCCCGCGAACTGCGCGCTACCTGCGCTGTGGCAGCGCGAACTAGGTGCTGCCGATATCGCTCGCGTGCTGGTGTATGACCCGCCAATTCGTTTGAACAGTTCGCGGTGGCGGGAACCATTCAAGGCTTACCTTCGCTTGAATATGCCGTTGTGGGGTGCGTCGAAGTGCGAACTGCTAAGTATTGAATCTTCGCGCGGAGCCTCAGCCATCGTGGAGACAGCGAAACAATTGGGATGTCCCCACCGTGAAATTCAGGCAAATCCTCAGTACTACGGCGCGGACCAAGGGGGCGCGGCAGAGCTATTAGCAGTCTGGCACGCTACCCAGATGGTCTCGATCAGCGGCCCGCGAGAAACAGTTTTGCCGAGTCACTCACGCATTCTCCGAATCGCGTTGCGTGACGGCGTCACCGTCGACGATTTGAACTTGGTTTAAATTTCAGGCACCGGCACTTGACTAGCAGCAGCGCCGAATAGTGTTCCAGCGACGCTCCAATTCGGCTTGAAAGAATTGGCCGCGATCCAGCGGTGACTCGCGCGGGGAATGTGCCTGCCAATGCCGCAGGTAACGCGCATACGCCGCATCGCCGTTTAGAATCCTCAAATAGCTGCGGAACGCCCCAACCCAGCGCTGCACTCGGCGCGCGAGTCGCAAGTTACACGAACCGTGTGCGGACATAGGGCGATTCGGAGGAAGGAGTCGTGGGGAGGCCGCGGGTATGACGTACACACACGCGGGCAGTCTCGATGGCCAAGGTCCACGCAAGCGCGAGGAATAACAAGGTCAGGGTCGCGTTGAGACGATCATTGAAGATTAGTTGTGGCGCTTGAGCGAGTAGATCTGGCGGCAGAGTGCCGGCAGCCAGTTTTGCACTAAGGTCCTCGGCGTGCGCGAAGAACCCAATTCGCGGCGCTGGACTGAATAGTTTTTGGAGCGCGGCAGCGGAAGTTACCACGAGCAGCCAGACCAACGGTGCCGTGGTGGTCCACCAATACTGAGCGCGACCAGATTTAACGATAATGGTGGTTCCGACGCATAGCGCAATTGCCGCGAGCATTTGATTCGCGATACCAAACAGTGGCCACAGGCTGTTAATTCCGCCGAGCGGATCGATAGTGCCCTGATACAGGAAATACCCCCAGGCGGTTACCACCACAGCGCTGGTGAATAGCACGCTTGGATACCAGCTCGTGCGGCCCAGCGGCGGATAATAGTTCCCGAGGAAATCTTGCAGGATGAAGCGCGCGACCCTGGTCCCCGCGTCCAACGTCGTGAGGATGAACAAGGCTTCGAACATGATCGCGAAGTGGTACCACACCGCGATCATGCCACCGCCAACCAACGTCGAAAAAATATTCGCCATGCCAACGGCGAGCGACGGCGCGCCGCCGGTGCGGGCGAATAAAGTGGCTTCGCCCATCTCACGCGCAAGCGTTTCCATTTGCGCGACTGTCACGGGAAATCCCCACGTGTTGATCGTCGCCACCGCCTCCGCAGCTTCCTTGCCGACCACCCCAGCGGGACTATTGATAGCAAAGTACACGCCCGGATCAAGGACAGTCGCGGCAATCAGCGCCATTACCGCTACAAATGACTCCATCATCATCGCGCCATAGCCGATCATGCGTGCATCGGCTTCATTGCTGAGTAGCTTCGGAGTCGTTCCGGAGGAAATGAGCGCGTGGAAGCCCGAGATGGCACCACAGGCGATCGTGATAAAGACAAACGGAAATAGTTTTCCGGCGAAGATCGGACCAGTGCCATCAATAAATTGAGTGACCGCCGGCATTTTAATTTCGGGCCGCAAAATCAAGATCCCAACGGCGAGCGCCAAAATAGTCCCGATCTTCATAAACGTGGAGAGGTAATCACGCGGTGCCAGCAGTAGCCACACCGGCAATACCGCCGCGCAAAAGCCATAGCCGATGATCCACAGAGCGAGCGTCGGCGCGTCGAAATCAAACCACCCGCGCAAACTCGGCGCGTCGTTGATCCAACCACCGCCGATCACCGCGAACAGCAAAAGGCCAACCCCGATGGCGGTAGCTTCCAACACTTGTCCCGGTCGCAGCACGCGCATGTAAATTCCCATCAACAGCGCGATCGGAATTGTCGCGGCGACGGTGAACGTTGCCCAGGGGCTATGTTTCATCGCGTTCACGACCACGAGGCCCAATACCGCGATGAGGATCAAACTGATGAGCACCACGCCGAGCATGGCGGCAAAGCCGCCGAATGGCCCCAATTCGTAACGCGCCATCTGCCCTAGTGAACGGCCATTACGGCGGAGAGAGCAAAACAGAATCACGAAATCCTGGACGCAACCACCCAATACGCCGCCGAGAACGATCCATAAAGTGCCAGGGAGGTAACCGAATTGGGCGGCGAGGGTGGGGCCGATCAGAGGGCCCGGGCCCGCGATTGCCGCGAAGTGGTGTCCGAATACCACCCATCGATTGGTCGGAACGAAATCACGTCCGTCGTTTAAGCGTTCCGCCGGAGTCGCGCGGCTGCCGTCCAAGCATAAAACCTTGGTGGCGATAAATAGACTGTAAAAGCGGTAGCCAATGGCGTAAGTACAGGCGGCGGCCGCGACGAACCAGAAACTGTTAATCGTCTCGCCGCGATGCAGGGCGATCGCGCCTAGTGCACTCGCGCCAAGGACCGCGATCGCTAACCAAACTAAAAACGACAGCATGGTATGCCCGGCTTGGGTGGCCAGAAGACGCCGAATCATTAAAACAAACCCGTAATTTTGCCGGTGTCGTCGACGTCGATAGTCTCCGCCGCGGGGTTTTTCGGCAAACCAGGCATCGTCATCATGTCGCCCGCGATCGCGACAACGAATCCCGCACCGGCTGCAAGGCGGACTTCGCGTATTGTCACGGTATGGCCGCTCGGGGCGCCGAGCGTAGTTGGATCGGTGGTAAACGACATCTGCGTCTTCGCGATACACACGGGTAGCGTGCCGTACTCCGCGTCCCATGCCGCGAGTTGGGCGTCAATTTTCGGTTCCATCGCCAAGGCGCCCGCGCCATAAATTTTGGTGGCGACCGCTGCGATTTTCTCCCGCAGCGGCGCAGAATCAGGGTATACAAAACGATGTGGCGCGTGGTTGGCGGCAATCGACTCGACCACCGCAGAAGCCAGTGCTTCCGCGCCCTGGCCACCGTGCGCCCAATGGGTGGCGACTACCGCGATTCCACCAAGCTGTTTGACTCGGGCCTCGATCATCGCGAGTTCGGCGGCCGTGTCCTGAGTGAAGTGATTGATACAGACGATACAGGGCAGTCCATAGTGCTCAGTCACATTCCGATAATGGCGCTCCAGGTTAACCAACCCGCGTTCGAGCGCTACGAGATTCTCTTCGCCGAGTGCTTCTTTCCTGACCCCGCCGTGATACTTGACTGCGCGCACTGTTGCGACCAGGACCGCCGCGCGCGGCTGTAAATTCGCTTTACGGCACTTAATGTCGATAAATTTCTCGGCGCCCAAATCAGCACCAAACCCGGCTTCGGTCACGACATATTCACCGAGCTTTAACGCGGCGCGCGTCGCTGACACGCTATTACACCCATGTGCGATATTCGCAAACGGCCCCCCATGCACAATTGCGAGATTGTTTTCTAACGTTTGCACCAAGTTTGGTTTAATCGCATCTTTTAGCAACGCCGTCATCGCCCCGTGGGCTTTCAAATCGCGGGCATGCACCGGCTTACGCGAATTTAAGGTATAGCCGACGACGATGTCGCCTAGCCGTTGTTTCAGATCCTGCAAGGAGGTGGCGAGGCAGAAGATTGCCATCACTTCGCTGGCAACCGTGATATCGAAGCCGTCTTCCCGCACCTGCCCATTGGCGGTCCCACCGAGCCCGATGATCGTTTTGCGCAAGGCGCGGTCGTTCATATCAACCACCCGCTTCCACGCTATCAGGCGCGGATCAAGCCCGAGTGTGTTGCCGTGAGTGAGATGATTGTCAATCATCGCCGCGAGCAGGTTATGCGCCGCGCCAATGGCATGAAAATCCCCCGTGAAATGCAGGTTGATATCTTCCATCGGAACGACTTGCGCATACCCCCCGCCCGCGGCGCCACCCTTGACACCAAAGCAAGGCCCTAACGACGGTTCGCGCAGACAGATCACAGTTTTTTTGCCGAGGCGGTTTAGCGCATCGCCTAGGCCGACTGTCGTTGTGGTCTTGCCCTCTCCAGCCGGAGTTGGGGAAATTGCAGTAACCAGAATCAGCTTCCCGTCGGGTCGACCGCGAAGCGAATCGAGATACTCCAGCGAAACCTTGGCCTTGTAGTGGCCATAGGGCTCCAAATGCTCAGGCGCGATCCCGAATTTCCGTTCAGCGAGTTCAAGGATGCGCACTTTGGTCGCGCGTTGTGCAATTTCGATATCCGACATGAATAAGCTCCTGTGCACTACGTGACTCTAGCGCGCCGCCCACCGACGATTGGCGTCGGGTAGAGGCGAGAGGTTTCGAATGGTTGCGGTGTTGAAGGTTCACCGCATTCTAACACTGGCTATCAAATCCTCGTGCTTTCGAAGTGGTACTCACTGCCTGTGCGCTCAGGACATAGGGTTATTTCCGCAGGTGGCGGGACGAGCGCTGTCAACTTATTTTTCAGCGATAGAGGGTGATTGTCTCGGACTCGCCGCGATGGTCGTTGAGGATCCCCCCCAGCTTCTGGTAGCTTCCCATTCGCGACGGCGATGTCGCGACCGGCCACAGGTGCCGGCCTTGCGTGCTAACTCTTGGACCCAATCATTTTGCTCTACGCCGTATGACACGTTTTATTTTTACTACGGGCGGGGTGGTGTCCTCCTTGGGCAAGGGGATCGCGTCGGCGTCGTTGGGCGCAATCTTGGAAGCACGCGGATTGAGCGTGGCAATGATCAAGCTCGATCCATATATCAATGTTGATCCTGGAACGATGAGTCCGTTCCAACACGGTGAAGTGTTCGTCACCGAAGATGGGGCGGAAACCGATCTCGATCTTGGCCACTACGAACGCTTCGTGCGGTGCCGAACCAGTTCAAACAGTAACTACACTACGGGCCGCATTTACGAAAGCGTGATTCGTAAAGAACGGCGCGGCGAATACCTCGGCGCGACGGTTCAGGTCATCCCGCACATCACCGATGAGATCAAGGCTTGCATCATGCAAGGCGCGGGCGATGCCGAGATCGCGATGGTCGAAATCGGCGGCACGGTAGGCGATATCGAGTCGCTGCCGTTTTTGGAAGCTATTCGCCAAATGCGCGTCGATTTAGGTGCCAAGAACACGCTGTATATTCACTTGACGTTGGTGCCGTTCATCGGCTCGGCCGGCGAGATGAAAACAAAACCAACCCAACATTCCGTCAAAGAGCTGCGCTCTATCGGTATTCAACCGGATATTCTTTTATGCCGTGCCGATCGACCCGTCCCAGCCTCTGAGCGGCGCAAAATTGCGCTGTTCACCAATGTCGAAGAACGCGCGGTGATTTCGGCAATCGATGCCGACTCGATCTACAAGATTCCGATGATGCTGCATGACGAAGGTTTGGACGATATCGTGGTCGAAAAGCTCGGGCTTCAAGTACCGCTCGCGGACCTTAAGGAATGGCGCGCGGTGGTTGAGGCCCAGGCGCACCCGAAATCCGCGGTCAACATCGCGATGGTAGGCAAGTATGTCGACTTAACTGAATCCTATAAATCATTGTCCGAAGCGTTGACCCATGCGGGGATCCATACCCGCACTCGCGTCAATATTAGCTATGTGGATTCCGAAGCGATTGAGCGTGAAGGTCCGAGTTGCTTATTCGGGATGGACGCGATACTGGTGCCCGGCGGCTTCGGCGAACGCGGCATCGAAGGCAAGGTTGGTGCCGCGCAGTTCGCACGTGAGCACCGTATTCCATACCTCGGAATTTGCCTCGGGATGCAGGTTGCGGTGATCGAGTTCGCTCGTCACTGCGCAGGGCTGACCGACGCGCACAGCACTGAGTTCAGCAAGTCCACGCGGCACCCCGTGATCGCGTTAATCACCGAATGGCTTGCCGCCGACGGTTCAATGCATCGCCGGGGTGAAGGAATCGACAAGGGTGGCACCATGCGATTAGGCGGTCAGCAATGCAAATTATTGCCAGATAGCGCGGTATCCCGTGCGTATGGGACTGAGACAATCATCGAACGCCACCGGCACCGCTACGAATTCAACAACACCTACATGATGGAACTCGAAGCCGCCGGCATGCGGATCGCTGGGCGCTCGATGGACGGAAATCTGGTCGAGATAATCGAGATTCCCAGCCATCCGTGGTTCGTCGGTTGTCAGTTCCACCCGGAATTCACTTCGACACCACGCGATGGTCACCCACTGTTCACTGCGTTCGTGAGCGCCGCGCTGGCGCACCAGCGACAATCGAGCCTGACGACATCTAATGCGGCTGTGTGATTTTGAAATAGGCGACGAGCGACCGTTTTTCTTGATCGCTGGGCCATGCGTGATCGAATCCGAAAGCCTCTGCCTGGAAGTTGCCGGGTTTTTGCGGGAGCTGACTCGTGAGCTGGATATTCCGTTCGTATTCAAAGCCTCCTTTGATAAAGCCAACCGTACTTCGCACGAGAGCTTTCGAGGACCAGGTCTGGAGCGCGGGCTCGAAATTTTAAGCAAGGTTAAGCGGGACATTGGGGTACCGGTCTTAACCGATGTCCACGAAGATTCGCCCCTCGACGAGATCGCCGCTGTCGTCGATGTTTTGCAAACTCCAGCTTTTCTGTGTCGGCAGACTAACTTCATCCAGGCTGTCGCGCGCCAGGGCAAGCCGGTCAATATTAAAAAGGGTCAGTTCCTCGCGCCGGGCGACATGGCACATGTAGTAGCCAAAGCGCGCGCAGTCGGCAACGACGCCATCATGGTGTGTGAACGCGGTGCCTCGTTCGGTTACAACTACCTAGTGTCGGATATGCGTGCTTTGGTGGTGATGCGCGCGAGTGGCGCGCCGGTCGTTTTCGACGCCACGCATTCGGTACAGATGCCGGGCGGGCAGGGTGCCAGTTCTGGCGGTCAGCGTGAATTTGTGCCAGCGCTTGCGAGGGCTGCCGCAGCGGTCGGGGTCGCGGGAATTTTCATTGAAACGCACCCGACTCCGGCGCAGGCGCTGAGCGATGGTCCCAACGCCTGGCCACTCGCACGGATGCGCGAAGTGTTGGAAACGTTGAAATCGGTTGATGCGACCGTGAAGGCGGCTGGCGCGATGCGGGCGGATTCGGTGGATTAACCTTAAGAGGCTTAAATGTCCGAAATCAAACACATCAGCGCGCTCGAAGTAATGGATTCGCGCGGCAATCCGACGGTCCGGGCCGAGGTCACTACCGCTCGCGGTTTTAAAGGCGCGGCACAAGTACCTTCGGGCGCATCCACTGGCGAACGCGAAGCCTTGGAACTGCGCGACGGTGATAAACGCCGCTATCTTGGCCGCGGCGTGCTAACTGCCGTGAGGCACATCAACGAACTGATTGCGCCAGTGGTGAAGGGTTGCGAAATCAGTGACCAAATCGCACTCGATCGGAAAATGATAGAGCTCGACGGTACCGCTAACAAAGCGCGGCTTGGAGCCAATGCGACGCTGGCCGTTTCCATGGCCGTCGCGCACGCCGCCGCCGCCGAAGCCCAACTGCCGCTGTATGCGTATTTTGCTAGGCATGAGCAGTATCAGATGCCGGTACCGATGATGAACATCATCAACGGCGGCGCGCATGCGAGCAACAACGTCGATTTTCAGGAGTTCATGATCCTGCCGGTTGGCGCGCCTAGTTTTACTGAAGCCCTGCGCTATGGTGCCGAAATTTTCCATGCACTGAAATCCATTCTTGCGCAGCAAGGCGCGAGCACCGCGGTCGGTGACGAGGGCGGCTTCGCACCGGATCTCCCATCGAATCAAGCGGCGCTCGATTTAATCGCCAACGCGGTATCTCTGGCCGGTTTTACCTTAGGTCAGGACATCGTCTTGGGTCTAGACGTGGCGAGTTCGGAGTTCTTCAAAAACGGCAAATATCACTTAGCCTCTGAAGGTCGCGAACTTTCGAGCGTGGGAATGTGTGATCTACTCGCGGCCTGGGCGCGCGATTACCCGATCGTGACAATTGAAGACGGCATGGACCAAAACGATTGGGACGGCTGGGGTCTGTTAACGGCGGCGATTGGGAAATCCGTGCAGTTGGTCGGCGATGATCTGTTTGTCACCAACACCGAAATTCTCCAGCGCGGAATCGATCAGCACATCGCCAATTCGATCCTGATTAAAGTAAACCAGATTGGCACGTTGACGGAAACGTTCAGTGCGATCGAAATGGCGCGTCGAGCGAATTACACAGCGGTGGTCTCGCATCGTTCGGGCGAAACAGAAGATACGACTATCGCGGACATCGCCGTCGGGAAACAAACGGGACAGATTAAGATGGGCTCTTTATCGCGTTCCGACCGCGTCGCAAAATACAATCGGTTACTGATTATCGAACACGAGCTGGGGGCACGTGCCAATTTCCCCGGCAGAGCCGCGTTTTACAATCTCGTCTGACCGATGCGGATTCTGCTCGGCCTCCTTCTTGCGCTACTACTGGGTTTGCAAGTGACATGGTGGTTCGGGAAAGGCGGCAAGCGTGACGTATGGAAACTCGAAGCGCAGATTACGGAGCAGGAACAGACACTCGAAAAATTGCGATTGCGCAATAGCAAATTAGCTGCCGAGGTCATGGATCTCAAGGAAGGCTTAGACGCGGTTGAAGAAATCGCCCGCAGCGAAATGGGGATGGTGAAGGAAGGCGAGATCTTCTACCAAATTCTCGAGCTAGCACCGGACACTGCAACTAATGAAACTAAGCACGCGGATGAAGAGTAGCCTGGGTAGCCTTGGCGGAACGCCGTGAGCGCGAGACTTTCGCCGCGGATCTGGGCGATCATTCCGGCTGCGGGCAAGGGTTCGCGGATGCGCGCGGACATTCCAAAGCAGTATCTGCAGTTATTGGGAAAAACGGTACTCGAGCATACCCTTGAGCGCTTTTCCTCCCATCCACGAATTAACGGCGTCATGGTCGCGATCAGTGCCGACGACGAATGGTGGCCTGCGCTCGCATCGCGGATAACCATGTCGAGCGCAGTTAGGAATACCCTGGGCGGTGCCGAACGTTGCCATTCTGTGCTGAATGCTTTGCTGGCTCTTAGCCACGAGTGTGAGGCCCAAGACTGGGTCATGGTTCACGATGCTGCCCGCCCGTGTTTGCGCGCCGTGGATATCGATCTATTGCTCGATTCTCTGCAGGACTCGGCCTGCGGCGGTATCTTAGGCGTACCGGTGCGGGATACGCTGAAGCGGTGCCAGCCGAACGGTACTATCGAAGCGACGGTCGAGCGCGCGTACTTGTGGCATGCGCTAACTCCACAGATGTTTCGGTACGGATTATTGCGCAGTGCCTTAACCCAGGCGATCGCGCAAGGTGCTGTGGTTACCGACGAAGCGCAAGCAATCGAGGGTTTGGGGGAAATCCCGCGCGTGATTGAAGGCCACGGTGATAATTTGAAAATAACGCGACCTGAAGATCTCGCTATGGCCGCATTGATACTGCGCGTTCAGCAAGGCAGCGGCGGTGGAGAAAGTGTATGCGAATAGGCCAAGGCATAGATGCGCACAAATTTCGCGGCGGAGATCACGTCGTCCTAGGCGGGGTCACAATTCCATTCGAACGCGGGCTCGCGGCGCATTCAGACGGCGATGTATTGATTCACGCGATTTGCGACGCGTTGCTGGGTGCCGCGGGGTTGGGTGACATTGGCAAGCATTTCCCGGACTCCAGCCAGGAATTCAAAGGGATCGACAGTCGCATTTTATTGCGACGAGTCGGTGAGTTAATCGTCAAGGCAGGTTATGGCATTTCCAACATCGATGCGACGGTGATCTGCGAAAGGCCGCGGATCGCCCCGCACGCGACGCTAATGTGTACGCGCATCGCTGAGGATCTCAACCTCGCCCGCGAGCAAGTCAGCATTAAAGGTACGACTACCGAGTCAATGGGGTTTACCGGTCGCGCTGAAGGAATCGCCGCGACTGCCGTCGCGCTGATTGAAAACCTCCCGCCGCGGTGAATTCGTTTCCCCCATCCCGGGAGCCTATGACAAGGCGCGGTACTTCCGAGAAGCGCAGTGAACACAGCAAGTTAATGGGCATCGCAGGAAGTGCCGCAACGCCGCAATTGTGCAAAAAGACAATTTTTGGAGGTGCCCTTAAGCTGATCGGTCGCTGACCCTCCGGGTCAAGTTCCACTGACGCGTGTGACGCGGATCACAGCCTCGGTGATTCCTGGAAATTTTTCGGGAATACATCTCAAGTTTCCTAGCACCCTACCGCTTTTACGTCTACAAATATCACTACTACGGGCCGCGGTGCCCGGGAGCGCAGGGCCACCCATGAACAAGGCAACAACAGTGCTTTTAAAACCTACTACCTTGGCAATGATTGTAAGTGTCGTCGGAGTTACGCTTTCGGGCTGCGCAACCGTCGCCACGTCGCCTGAAATGTTAAGCGATGCATCGCGCAAGTATGACAGCCGGGCTGAGGCTGTCTTCATGTATCAAAGTCGCATTGCCAGTCGGGTGCTCGATCGCTCGGCCGACCTTGAGATCGAGGGGGAATCAGATTTAGATCCGACCTTGACGGCAGCCGAGTCCCGCATGGCAGAAGAGTGCCGCTACCTGAACGAAGCGGCAGTGACTACCGCTGAAGGGCAAAGCCCGGGCTGGGATTTACGGTTGCAGGTAATGACGTCCACGAACGCCTGTGCGCGGATCGCGCACGAAGTTGAATTGTTGCTGGACAACTCGGGCGACACAATCGCGACCGCGAAGCTTTAGATCTAGAAACGGCTGCTGAAACTCCGGCTTACGGCGCACCACGTAGGCAGGCTGCCTCAATCCGTGCGGTTGAACCTATCGCAGTATTATTGACTCCCTGCACTTGCGATGCCGCGGCTTCACAACTAACCTGGGTCGAAAATTCAGTCTTGTCGATAGCGATATGATTGCCATTAGCCGTCACCGCTATCACCCACAGGATCCACTTCATTGCCCGTCTCCTCGTTTGTCGACACTAGGGTAGGTCCGAATAGTCTGGCACCCCTGCCAAACCTGGGTCGGTTCAAGGGCGATAGGGATCTGAATCGCGGCAGCCTCCACGCACAACATCCGGCGATACCCGTCGGGTTCAAGATCTACCAGTGCGGCCCCACGAATCGCGCCCGGATTCCAGATTACGACCTCCGGAAATCCCGTTGCTGCAACCACGGTTTCTCGATCCTGTTCCCTGATTATCACGGGCTCAGCGACTCCACGATAGATTCGATCGATCTCGCCGCGGACTTTCATATTGAACGCCTGCTCCACACCCAGAGCACCGGCAGCCGTGGTATCGGCATAGGGTTGTCCGCCGAGGCCTTCTATCGTGATCGCGTCGATATCGTCGATTGCGAGGTAAGTATGCAACGCCGAGGTAAATTGGAACGCGGAGTTTCCGGTGTTTTGCACGCACAGTGCGACGGCCAGCGCACAACCGCCCACAGTCACAGCAACTTCCAGCGTACAGTCATGCGACCAAGCCGGTGTTGTCGCAGCCGTATGAGTCATCCTCAACCGCGCGGTCTCCCCCTCGACTGCACGCGAACGATCCATCAAGGTCCACTGCTGAACTCGTGCAAATCCATGTTTTTGTAATGGTCCGAAATCGGAGAACTGCGGAAAAACTATTGGGATGCCGCCACGGATTGGGGCACCAGTGCCGTGGGACGCGAGCTTGCTTAAGAATAAACCTGCACGCCCGTCCGACGTTTGCCACGACAGCACCTGCCCGCCAAACAGGGAAATGTCCGCACTTGCGCCATCGTTGGATGCGAGCCGTAGGGTGTTAGGAAAAGTCATCGCTCCATTTTCAGTAGAGGCGGTTGAGTAAGACGTAGAGGGCACCCGTTCCACCATCCATGGGCAGTGCACTGGTATAGGCAACAACCTCTTCGCGTTGTGCAAGCCAGTGCGCGATATTAGGCTTAAGCACCGCTTGCTGATTCGGCGAGCGATAGCCCTTGCCATGCACAATGCGAACGCAACGTAAGCCGCGATCGCGACAAACACGCAAGAAATCCAGGAGCAGTGACTTGGCTTCGGTCGCCGTTCGCCCATGCAGATCGAGTTCACCCTGACAGGGGAATTGGCCTCGCTTGAGTTTGCGCATATCGGTTGGGCGTAAGCCAACCCGTTTGAAACTAAGGTGATCAGTGTGGTCGAGTTCGTTGACCGACGGGTCGCGCAAGCTCGCGAGAGCGTTGTCACTCACGCTTGCGTGAGAAGGCCGCACTGGCACTCGCGGTGCTAACGGGCGTAACGGCACGGTATCAACCTGGAGAGGTCGCACACCGGCCAGCGCTTGTCGGAATAAGTCGCGTTCATCGGCGCTGACTTCTCGATTCCGTCCTGCGCGTTGACGTGAATTTTTGCCGTTACGCTCTGGGTCCACTCGATTAATCCTGTTCAAATTTTTGGTGTGGCGAGAAATGTAACAGCTTTTCTAGTGGCTCTGAACTCAGTACTCGCGCGACAGTAAACTGATTGACTCATGCTAAGCTCCCAGGGATGTACATTAAGAAGCTTTTTCAAATTTGTGTCGTCGCAGCGCTAGTGCCGCGACGCGGCCGCCGCAATGTGGTCTAAAGCATCGGGCTGGAAATGGGGGTTCTCGACCCGTCCGCGAAGTGCGCTAACGGCGCGCCCACTCAGCGCGCCGCCTCGTCGGCGAGCACCACGCGATCCGGCATTTCGCACGCTGATTCTGACCTCGATTCACGATATTGATTCGGTGCGATGGGACGCGATCATCGGGCTTGATGCATTACCTCGCTCGCACGCCTACCTGGCCGCGGTGGAAGCTGCCGCGATCCATGATTGCCAATTTTTCTATCCAGTAGTTTTTGACCATGACAATCAAATTGTCGCGCATGCCTGTGTGTACACCATAACAACAGATTTCGCTCAATTACTGCCCAACTTCCTCCAAGGCCTGGTACGTGCCGGTCGATATCTATGGCCGCGCTTCTTGCAAGCGCTGATCACTGAATGCGCCTCGCCTTTAATGGTTGGGCACTCCATTTCGATACGCGAGGGGGAGAATCAACATCGATTATTACTAAAGCTCGCGGACGCAGCGGCTGATATCGCCTATGCGCAGCGCAGCGCCATTGTCGTAATCCGGGATTTTCTGAACCAGGATCGATCGCGCTTCGATGTCCTGCAGGGTCACGGGTTCCGCCGCGTCTGTAACTTGCCATTGGCGCGAATCGAAGTGCGTTGGAAATCCTATGACGAGTATCTCGCGAGCATGCGCGCGCGTTATCGGAAGGATATTAAGCGCCGCTTGGCGCGGGCTGCGGCAAGCGGCCAGAAAGTCAAGCGCGTTGTTGAATTCGGCGCTAATGCGGTGCACTGGGCGCGCCAAGCTGCAACTGTCTTCGACAGCGCCAAAGGCTTTAAACGCGAAGCACTCACCGCCGATTACTACGCGAACATGGCGCACTTTCTCGGGACTAACAGCTTGATGCTCGCTGTCGAGCGAGACGGCCGCCCTATTGCGCATGGCTTGGTGCTACTGGATGACGCCACCACAATTGCGACCTACTTCGGACGCGAGCCCGGCAAACCTGGTAAAGAATGGTTTGTACTAATCAATGAAGTCATTCGACTCGGGATCGAGCGCCAGAGCCGTTATATCCAGCTTGGTCTAGGCTCGTATGAAGCGAAAGTCTTAGTCGGGGCTACCGTCGAGCCAGTCTCGATTTATTGCATGAGCACCAGCGCGCCAATTAACTGGCTCACCCGACTGATCCCCAACGCCTTCACGCGCGAGTCGAAACTACACGCGACAATATTTCGTTAGTCCGATTATCTGGACTTTGGCCGCTCCGGTATTAATTGCCACAGGCCGCCGATTATCGCGACCGAGAGTCGATACACATAAAACAGCGCAACTAGCTGCAACGCCTCCGCCATCGCTAAACCAAGCGCGACATATAGTCCTACACCGGCGGCGTCACCGACCGTAATTCCGGCGACATTAATCGGCACGAGTTGCATGACAGAGCCGCACGCTAACACCCACAAGACTTCTGAGTAGGTCAAAGAATTGTGCCACTCGACGCTCCCCACAAACACGGCGCCGGCAAGCGTTAGCTGCATCGCGAGCGAAAACCCTATTCCCAACATTAAATTCCGCCAGCGTGTGCGCAGCAATATCCCTAGGCGATAGTGCGATCGCCGTGCGCGCCTTCGCCAAACCCAAACTCCTGTAACGACGCTGAGCACACCAAGTGCAGCGACGATCATCTGCGCGTACTGTGTGACAGTCGGGAGGGGGGGGATAACGGTGTACGACAACGCAGCGCCGATCAGGAGCGCGGTCAGGAGTCCGGTGCAATGATCAACGATTATCCCGCCCGCGCAGCGTAAACCACGGTGTTTAGGGTCGAGATCCCGGCACAGCGCGAAACGGGTTAAGTCCGCGCCCACGGAGAGTGGAACAAAGAATTGGCAAAACGTCGCAAACGAGTTGAGTCGTACCGTTTGCAGGGATCCCATAGCAACGCCAACGGCTGCCAAGGACACGCGAAAGCGCAGAGCATAGAGGACATACGACAATAGGCTGAACAGGAAACCAAGCAGTAGCCAAGCGTATCCGGTAGCCGGTAATGACACTGGCGACCATAGGAATAGTGCGGTAAGACCGAGGAGGATTAATCCGAATTTTGCGAGGTACCGCCAGCGGCTCGAGTGTCCGACGACCGTTTCGAATGCCGGCGCCGAGATCTTCGTGGCGAGCGATCGTCGATCAGTGGACGAATCGACGCGCATTTCTGAAAATCCCGAACCAGGGTGATTCCGCCTGTCGCCAAGTTGGATCCAACCACGAGAATTGTTGTCGTAAAAAGACCCGTTCCGGATGTGGCATCAGAATAGTCACGCGCCCGTCTTGGGTGGTGACCCCCGTTGCACCAGCTTCCGATCCGTTTGGATTATGGGGATAGTAAGCCGCTACTCGTCCACGATTATCGACGTAGCGCAAACAGACGCCTTGTGTCGCCGCCGACTCGAGTCGCCCTTCCCCGTGTGCCACGACCACCGGGGCCTGTAGGCCGTGCATGTCCGCAAACAAAATCGAAGGGGTCTTCAGTACTTCGGCCATGACGAGGCGCGCTTCGAACTGTTCCGAGCGATTACGCATAAACCGCGGCCAATGGGTGGCGCCAGGGATGATCGATTTTAGTTGCGACAACATCTGACAGCCGTTGCAGACACCGAGGGAAAAAGTATTCGGGCGCGCAAAAAATGCCGAGAACTGATCGTAGGCGCCCGCATTAAAGAGAATGGATTTGGCCCAACCACCACCAGCCCCTAACACGTCGCCATAGGAGAACCCACCACACGCTACCAATCCTTCGAAAGCAGCTAACGTCACCGCGCCGCTGATTAAATCGGACATATGGACATCGATCGCGTCGAATCCCGCTTTAGTGAACGCCGCGGCCATTTCACGATGTCCGTTGACCCCTTGCTCCCGCAGCACTGCAATTCGAGGTCGGCTTAACGAAAGCATCGGAGGGGTAACGTCTAAGCTCTCGGGGATGTGCAGTGATAAACCCGGGTCATGGCGATCCAGGATCGTCGCGAGTTCTTCGTCGGCACAAATGGCGTTATCGCGTAGGCTTTGGATGCGGTAACTTGTCTGCGACCATTCTTCCAGGGCTACGAATAAATCGTCTTGGTAGAGCGTTTGGTTCTGGAAGACAATCGATATTTCGGTGTCGTCATTCACGGCTCCAATGGCGTGTATATGCGACATCAGGCCGGTCGTTTTGCCAAATTGAGCTAACACCTCGGGAACGTCCGTAGTTTCAACTTGCACGACAATCCCAAGCTCTTCGCAAAACAGGGCACCGAGTGATTCGCCACCCAACGGCGTTAAATCGATCGAAATTCCGCAGCGCCCGGCGAAGGCCATCTCCAGCAAGGTGACAAGCAAGCCACCGTCGGAGCGGTCGTGGTAGGCCAACAAGTAACCGGCCTCGTTGAGGAGTTGAATCGCAGCGAAACTTTCGGCGAGGTCCTGCGGGCAGTCGAGGTCCGGTGTGGTCGTGCCGAGGGCATCCTGAACCTGTGCCGCCACCGAGCCACCCAGCCGCTGAGCGCCGCGTGCCAGATCGATAAACAGCAATGAGGTATCGCGGCGCCGCTGTAAGACTGGCGTTAAGGACATCTCGGTATCCGCCACTGGTGCGAAGGCCGAAACAACCAGGCTCAAGGGCGAAGTTGTTGCGTGCTCACCAGCTTCGTCCTGCCAGACGCTGCGCATTGACATGGAGTCTTTCCCCACCGGAATGCAGATCTTCAACTCGATGCACAGCGCACTGGTCGCGGCTACCGCCGAAAACAACTTCGCGTCTTCTCCCGGATGTCCCGCGGCGGTCATCCAATTCGCGGAGAGTACGACGTCGCGTAAGTCCATAATCCGCGCAGCAGCCAGATTCGTGATCGCCTCGCCGATCGCCATTCGCGCACTCGCCGCCGAATTCAGCAGCGCCAAGGGCGTTCGCTCTCCGAGCGCAAATGCTTCGCCCGCCGTACTGCCAAAGCTGAGTGCGGTGACCGCGCAATCCGCTACCGGCACCTGCCATGGCCCGACCATTTGATCACGGACAGACAAGCCACCCACCGTGCGATCGCCGATGGTGATGAGGAATCGTTTGTCACCGACCGCCGGGAAGCGCAGCACCTGGCGAATCAGCGCTGCAAGTTTTTCGACGGCGACCTGCGGTATTGGAGAGACGGCAAGCCCGCTTGTGAGTGCCGCGCGTTTCATTTTCGGAGGCTTGCCGAAAATGACATCCATCGGCAGATCAATCACTGCTTCTTGTGTGTGTGGATCCCACAGCACTAGCTGCTCTTCTTCGGTCACCTCCCCGATCACCGCACTCGGACACCGCTCGCGCGCGCAGATCGATAGGACTTCCGAAACACGTTCCGCGAGCACTCCTAGCACGTAGCGTTCCTGCGCTTCGTTACACCAAATTTCTAGTGGCGACAGGCTCGAATCGGCGCTTGGGATCGCGCGTAGATTCAGGCGCCCACCCCGCACGCTGTCGTGTAACAATTCCGGAATCGCATTAGAAAGGCCGCCTGCGCCGACATCGTGGACGGACAAAATCGGATTTTCCGGGCCCAGCGCCCAGCAGGCGTCGATAACTTCCTGGGCGCGCCGCTCCATTTCAGCGTTGTCGCGTTGGACTGATGCAAAATCGAGATCGGGATCAGACATTCCTTCGCGCTGAGACGATGCGGCCCCGCCGCCAAGCCCGATCAACATCGCCGGCCCACCCAGCACCAGGACTTGCGCGCCGGGGGGCAAGCGCAATTTCTCGATATGCCCGGTGCGAATATTGCCGATGCCGCCAGCGAGCATGATCGGTTTATCGTAGCCGCGCCGCTCGTTATGGCCCCCATTGACGACGGTCTGTTCGAAGGTTCGAAAATAGCCGGCAAGCGCGGGGCGTCCAAATTCGTTGTTGAACGCCGCGGCACCAAGGGGTCCGTCGAGCATAATCTGCAATGGATTTGCCAACCGTGGATTCAGCGGTCGGGGCTTTTCCCACGCCTGTTCGAAACCCGGAATCCGCAGGTGCGAGACACAGAATCCAGTTAGTCCAGCCTTGGGTCGCGCGCCGCGGCCGGTCGCCCCTTCGTCTCGGATCTCACCGCCCGCGCCAGTCGCGGCCCCCGCGAACGGTGAGATAGCCGTCGGATGGTTATGGGTTTCGACCTTCATTACTAATTCAATTTCTTCGCTAACCCCGCGGTAGCAACGAGTCCGCGGATCGATCAGCCACCGTTCGCCACGATACCCGCGGCTAACAGCTGCGTTATCACGATAGGCCGAGAGAACTTGATTCGGATTCGCGGCATGAGTTGCGCGGACCAAGTCAAATAAGCTGTCGGTCCGCGGTTCACGATCGATTTCCCATTCGGCGTTGAATATTTTGTGCCGACAATGTTCGGAGTTTGCTTGCGCAAACATCATGAGTTCCGCATCTGTTGGATTTCGTGCGAACCCGCGATAGCACCGGGCAAGGTACTCGATTTCGTCTGTGGCGAGCGCTAAGCCTAACTCAAGGTTGAGCGCCGCGATGGCGGAATCACCGTGTTCCAACAGCGGAATGCGCCGTAGCGGGCGCGGTGTCATCGAATGGGGCGTCGACAGACTTGCAAGGTCGAGGTGGGCGGTTTCGGTCATGCGATCGTGTAGGAGCGCAGCCAAGGTTGACCACCTAACCGCTGCGCCCGCTTCGAAGGTCCACTGAGTGACGCGATCGATTCGCCGGATCCGACCGAGACCGCAGTTCTGCGCGATGTCCGTGGCCTTGCTGGACCAGGGCGACAAAGTCCCGGCACGCGCGGCGACAAACAATCCGTTCGCAGCCGGCACCGCGGCGAGGGTTGGCAAATTTAGAATCGCTTGGAGATGCTCGGTGTCCTGGGAGCTTAACGGCTCACTGCTTGAGACGACATAAATATGAGTCGCCTGTAACTGCTCAAGGCGAGGTTCTATTTCGCGCAGACGGAGTAGAACCCGCGCCAGCCGAAAGGAGGACAGGGCCGCGTCGCCGACCAGATAGCGCACGGTAAGAGGGGAAGATCCGGACATAGTTCCTGAGCTGTTTTGAATCGGGTTGTTTGCCCGCACAGAATACCGAACCTGCGCTATTGCTGCTCTTCGACCTTCACCCACACGGTGTAGCTATTGTCGCCTTGGCGTCGCGTGCGTGCCAGCAGTTCCGAGGTGCTACCTCCTGCTCCGCTAGTGGCGCCACTTAACGCAATCCATTCTCCCAGCCGGCCGCTCACTGTGGTTGTCGTTGCGTACGTGCCGATTGCCCCAGAGCCATGGGGATCCACGCGTTCGAGCTGGGGCGCGACATCAAGAATTACGCGATCTCCTTGGACCTGCGGAGTGACATAGACGCCCGACGACGCCTGCGCATACGTCACGCCACGATCGACCTGTACGCCATAGGGAGTCGCCGTCGCATTTTCATAAGAGTACGGAAGCACCTGCCCAGTCGCGATATACGCGGGCTGACCCTCGATCGTCGTCACGAAGTGGACGGTATTGCTGTCTTCTTGGCTACGGGTGCGCGTGGTGTGATACCGCGCACCACCTTGCTCCCAGTCAATTCCGAGAGTGATATTTCCGGGCTCGGTAGAAGGGACGCTTACCCCAAAATCGCCGGCGGCGAGTTCTCCGGATAGCCCGTCGTGCGCAAAATCTTGCACGGCGCTTAAGTCCTGAGTAACGGTGATCTTCAATTGCTTGACCCGCGTATCGACGCTCGCGACGACGTCTTTAATCTCAGCCAAGTTTTCGCGGGTGGAACGCACAATTAGTTGATTCGACGTTCCAGTGAGTGTTCCGCCAGGCGCAAGAAGCGGTTGGAGCAAGGGAATCATGTCGCGAACCAAGCGGTGCTGAAGGTCGATCACTTCGAGCATCAACTCGGCCGCGAAGGCTGCGCTCGCGACGACCATGCAACAGGTCGCCAGCGCGAACCTTACAAGTGCTGGCGGCGCAGGTTGGAATCTAGTTGGGCTTGGTTCCATAGCTCCTCGAAGCGCTTCGTCAAACTGTTCGAAACACGTCTGGCCGCGAAGTTCACGGTCGCGTCATATCGGTCACTAAAACGGCGATGCGCATATCCGGTGTTATCAGCGACTAGCCACGCTTCGTTAAATTCCTTGTGTTGTGGTGCCGGTACCCGAATCTGAATGAAATCCGTCAAACGTTGCGCCAGTTCCACCACGCGATGGCCGTGCAACACGACCGGTGCGCTATCCAGAATAAGCAGCCGAATTTGCGCACGCCGAGTGTTCACGACTAGCGCACGTAACGCGTCCGAGAAGAGCTCGTTGTCATAGAGTGCCGGATCAAGATGCCGGCTGACGATGTCCAGACTGTGTCGTGCCTGGGTCGCGAGCGCCAAACTGACTTCAAGCAAGGCTTCGCTGCTATCTACCGCAAATTCCGCTTCAGTCTCACCGAGTGTTCGCGACATTAAATGGCGCTCGCTTGCGCGACCGCCGTACCGAGGTACGCAGCCGGGGTAAGTCCCTTGAGACGAGTACGCTCGTCGACCGGAATTGCCAGAGTATCAATAAAGCGATGTAGATCCGCGCGCCCGATTCGCGCCCCGCGCGTAAGCGCCTTTAACGCTTCGTAGGAATCTGCGATACCGTAGCGACGCATCACGGTTTGAATAGGTTCGGCGAGTACTTCCCAGGCCTGAGCGAGATCCGCCACCAGGGCATGCCGATCGAGCTCCAGTTTACCGACACCGCGTTGGCAGGTTTCGAGCGCTACCACCATATAGCCGAACGCCACGCCAAGGTTGCGCAAAACGGTCGAGTCCGTCAGGTCTCGTTGCCAGCGCGAAATGGGTAATTTGGCGCAGAAATGTTCCAGTAACGCATTGGCGATCCCACAGTTCCCTTCGGCGTTTTCAAAATCAATTGGATTTATTTTATGCGGCATGGTGGAGGAACCAACCTCGCCATCCACCCGCAGCTGCCGAAAGTAGCCGATCGAAATATAGGCCCAAGTGTCCCGACAGTAATCGATCAGAATTGTATTGATACGCGCCGCCGCGGCGGCGAATTCAGCAATGTAGTCGTGCGGCTCGATCTGCGTGGTATAGGGATTCCAGATTAAACCCAGACTTTCAATAAACTCGCGGGCAATGCTGGCCCAGTCGAAGGTGGGATACGCTGCATGATGCGCGTTGTAGTTGCCGACCGCGCCGTTGAACTTTGCCAGAAGCTCGATTTTTTCGAGCTGTGATTTTTGTCGACGCAGCCGGTAAACGACATTCGCCAGCTCTTTCCCCATCGTGGTCGGAGACGCCGTCTGACCGTGGGTGCGCGCGAGCATGACAGCATCCGCGCTACGGTGTGCCAATTCGGTGAGAGTCTCATCCAGTCGGCGTAATCGCGGCAACAAAATCTTCTCGCGCAACTCGCGCAGCATGAGCGCGTGCGCGAGGTTGTTAATATCCTCGGACGTGCACGCGAAATGCAGGAACGGGACGATCCGTCCCAAGCTAGGGTGCGCGAGACACTGTTCGCGCAAGAAGTACTCCACTGCCTTCACATCGTGATTAGTCGAACGCTCTATTTCTTTAATCCGGAGGGCGTCGTCGACGGAAAACTCCGTAATCAACGCGTTTAAATAAGCTCGCTCAGCCGAGCTCAGGCGACCGAGTTCGGATAAGCCGACCACCTCAGCGAGGTGTTGTAACCAGCGGATCTCGATCAGCACACGTTGTTTGATTAAGCCGTATTCGCTTAATACCTCGCGCAGCTCGGCGGTATGTCGCGCGTAACGACCATCGAGCGGTGACAAAGCTGTTAGTGGGGAGAGCTCGAGGCTTGTGCGATCGTTCATGGTGCGAAGAATACGAGCGGCCGCGATGGGTTGCAATGCAAAAAACCTCTACAATCCAGCGCTCAAATTCAACCCCAAGCAGCAACTTGTGCAGAAATCAGTGGCGGCCCAACGTTTTCGCGGTTTCCTCCCAGTCGTGATCGACGTTGAAACAGGTGGCTTTAACGCGCAGACCGATGCGTTGCTCGAAATCGCGGGCGTGCTCCTCGAATGGGATGACACGCAAGGCTGGCATCGTGAACAAACGGTCGCCCATCACGTGAAGCCGTTTGAGGGCGCGCGACTCGAAGAAGCTGCGTTGAAATTCAACAAAATCGATCCGCATCATCCGTTTCGACTCGCAGTGACCGAGAAAGATGCGCTGGCGGACTTATTTTCGCGGGTGCGCGAGGCAGTGCAGCGTCATGGGTGCACGCGCGCGATCCTCGTTGGCCACAACCCGGCTTTCGATTTGTCCTTCGTCAAGGCAGCGGTGGAGCGCAGTCGGGTGAAGCGCAATCCGTTTCATTCGTTTAGTACATTTGACACCGCGAGCTTAGCGGGCGTGGCGTTTGGTCAGACTGTGTTGTCGCGCGCCGTTGTCGCGGCCAATCTGGACTGGCAGGAAGAGGAGGCGCACTCGGCAATTTATGACGCCGAGAAAACCGCCGATCTGTTCTGCGCTATCGTGAATCAGTGGGATAGGTTGCGCGAATCAAGTCCCGCCAGCGGTTAGCGTCGACGACGAGTTGCGAGGGATCAATCCCGAGCACCACGCCTCGTTGAACTACCCGGCGTCCGGCAACCCAGACATCGCTTACCGCGTCGCGCTGCGCGGCATAGACCAGCTGGGAGAGCGGATCGTAGATCGGGTGAAGCCGTGGATCGCTGAAATCCAGCGCCACGAGATCGGCCTGTTTGCCGACGACGATCGAGCCCAACTCCGTTTCGAGCCCCAACGCGCGTGCGCCGTTCAAGGTTGCCATGCGTAGCGCCGTGGCGGCAGGGACCGCGCAGGGATCTCCGGCGACCGCTTTCGCCAACAGCGCGGCGCAGCGCATTTCAGCAAGTTGATCGAGATCATTGTTACTGGCCGCGCCATCCGTACCGAGGGTGCAATTGATACCGGCGGCCAGCAGCTTAGCGACCGGGCACAGGCCACTCGCGAGCTTCAGGTTTGATTCCGGACAATGCGCGATGCTGACTCCAGCTAGCGCTACGGTCTCGATTTCGGCTGAGGTCAGTTGGGTCATATGCACAGCCAACAGGCGCGGTGACAACAGGCCTAAGCCTTGTAATCGAGCCAAGGGCCGTTGCCCATACCGAGCGATGGAGTCTTCGATTTCCTGACGCGTTTCATGCACGTGCATGTGGATTGGTACGTCGAGTTCCTCGGCCAGCATCGCGATCTGGCTTAAAGTCGAGTCATCAACGGTGTACGGTGCGTGGGGCGCGAAAGCGGTATGGATCAGCGGATGACCACGGTAGCGGTCGTGTACCTGTTGGCCCAGTCGCAAGTATTCCCGAGCGTCCTGCGCCCACGCGGTTGGAAAGCCGATCACTATGAGCCCGATCATAGCCCGGATCCCGAGTTCGGTCGCGGCTGCTGCGGCTTCGTCGGGGAAAAAGTACATGTCGTTAAAGCAAGTCGTGCCCCCGCGCAGCATTTCGTAGGCAGCAAGTCGGGTGCCTTCGCGAACAAATTGCCGATCAGCGAAGCGCGCCTCGGCCGGCCATATGTGCTGTTCCAACCAAGTCATTAACGGGAGGTCGTCCGCCAGGCCGCGAAACAAGCTCATCGCGGCGTGAGTGTGACAGTTGATGAGCCCGGGGATTAGTAGGTGACTGCGACAGTCAATCGTGTTTATCGCCTGAATCGATTCGAGCGCCAGTTCAGTCGGCAGAAGCGCCATGATGCGGCCTTCGGTGATTGCGACACTGTGGTGATCGAGAACGACGCCATGGGGTTCAACGGGAATCACCCAGCGCGCATGAATGAGTTGATCAACGTGTTGCATGGGCTCTAAGTTACCATACCGACCAGGCACCACATTATTTACACCATGCATGACTCAATGATCTCTCCGTTGGCGTGGGACGACGCGCTGGTTCTCCTAGACCAGCGACGCCTGCCCGAATGCGAACTCTATTTACGGTGCGAGGACTACCGGTCGGTGGTGGAGGCGATCACAACGATGGTGGTTCGGGGCGCGCCTGCAATCGGTATTGCGGGGGCCTATGGGGTAGCGCTCGCCGCGCGCGAGGCCTATGCACATAGTCGGGATGACTGGCGCACCTACATCGTGCCTGCGTTGGCGGCTTTACGCGCCGCGCGGCCGACCGCGGTTAACTTGGCCTGGGCAGTGGATTTAGTCGCGCGTGACCTCCCGGCGCTTACTGGAGATCCGACCGCGGCAATCCTTGCGCGAGCCACGGCGCTACATCGAAGTGATCGCGCGGCCAATGAACGAATGGGCGAGTTGGGTGCCGCCTTAATCGAGCCTGGTGCCAAGGTAATGACTCACTGCAATGCCGGCGCTCTGGCAACCGCTGGCTATGGGACCGCGCTCGGAGTAATCCGCAGTGCGTACCATCTAGGGCGTTTGCAGGAGGTGTTCGCGACTGAAACGCGACCCTGGCTGCAGGGGGCGCGTTTAACCGCCTGGGAATTGCACAAAGACGGCATTCCAGTGCGTCTCATCACAGATAGCAGTGCGGCTCACGTGATGCGCGCGGAGCAGGTTAGTTGGGTGATTGTCGGGGCGGATCGAATTGCCGCGAATGGCGATGTCGCGAATAAAATTGGCACATTCGGTCTAGCGCTGGCGGCGCGCGCGCTCGGGGTGCGCTTCATGGTCGCAGCCCCGTTATCAACCGTCGATCTAAACACCGCAAATGGCGCTGAGATTGCCATCGAAGAGCGTTCAAGCGATGAGGTCTTGCAGGTAAGCGGCAAACGCTTCGCTGCCGCAGGTGTGACCGCGCTGAATCCGGTGTTCGATGTGACCCCAGCCGCCTTGATTGATGTTTTAGTGACCGAGGCCGGGCTTCTCGAGCGACCCTCGCGCGAAGGCCTGGCACGACTCGTTGGAGGGACGTAAGGGCATCTCTATAAATTCGGTCAAGGCGATGATGGCAAGGCGCAACCGAGCGAAGAAGCGCAGTTTACAGAGGGTAAATGAGCATTTTGAGTTCGGTTTTAACGTAGCCAGTGCGCCTTCAGCGAACTTAGACAGATGCCCTTAAAAAACCTCGGGTTTAGGGTACAGGTACGAGACCACCCCGTGCTACAATCGCACGTCCTCCGCGGACATTCGTTTTCCTTTAATTTTAAGAACTTAAAAGGTTCCACTAAGGGCTCTTTCCGGGGTCCTGAAGCACACCCTTATGGTCGATTTCGCGCGTCAATTACTCCCCGTTAACATCGAAGACGAAATGCGGCAGTCCTACATGGACTACGCGATGAGCGTCATCGTCGGCCGTGCGCTGCCCGATGTCCGCGATGGCCTCAAGCCCGTCCATCGTCGCGTGCTGTATGCGATGCACGAATCGAACAATGTCTGGAATCGTCCGTATGTGAAATGCGCTCGTATCGTCGGCGAGGTGATGGGTAAGTTTCACCCCCATGGCGATAACGCGATTTACGACACGTTGGTCCGTATGGCGCAGGATTTCTCTCTGCGTTACACCTTAATCGACGGCCAGGGCAACTTCGGCTCGGTCGATGGCGACGCGCCAGCGGCTATGCGCTACACCGAATGCCGGCTGGACAAAATTGCAGGCGAACTGCTGTCGGATATCGACCAGGAAACGGTCGACTTCGTGCCGAATTACGACGGTAAGGAACAAGAACCAACCGTACTTCCCGCGCGTATTCCGAATCTTCTCGTCAATGGTTCAAGCGGCATTGCAGTCGGCATGGCGACCAATATTCCGCCGCATAACTTGGTGGAGATTATCAATGCCTGTGTAGCGTTAATCGATACACCCAGTCTGTCGATCGAGGACTTGATCAAGCTCGTCCCGGGTCCGGACTTTCCCACGGCGGGCATAATTAATGGCGGGGCTGGGATCCGCGATGCCTACCGCACGGGGCGCGGCCGGATCTACGTCCGAGCTAAAGCTGAAATCGAAGACGTTGAAACGGATACACCGAAGATCGTCGTGACCGAATTGCCGTACCAGGTCAATAAGGCGCGCTTATTAGAGAAAATTGCCGAGCTGGTTAAGGAAAAGCGGCTCACCGGGATCCGCGAACTGCGCGACGAATCCGATAAACACGGCATGCGCATGGTGATCGAACTCAAGCGCGGCGAAGTGCCCGAAGTATTGTTGAATAACCTGTATCAGCATACCCAGATGCAAACGGTATTTGGCATCAATACCGTGGCACTAGTCGACGGCCAGCCACGTACACTCGACCTAAAGACCCTGCTCGAATGCTTCTTAAAACATCGCCGTGAGGTCGTTACGCGACGCACTTTGTTCGCGTTACGCAAAGCCAAGGATCGCGGTCACGTCTTGGAAGGTTTAGCGGTGGCACTCGCCAACATCGATGAGGTCATCGCGCTGATCAAAGCCGCACCCGGACCGAATGAAGCGCGCGTGGCGCTAGCCGAGCGGACCTGGCGCCCTGGAGTCGTGCTGGTGATGCTTGAACGTGCGGGCAGCGAAGTTTCGCGGCCCGACGACTTACCAGCGGCCTGTGGTCTTCACCCCGACGGCTATCGTCTTTCGGAACGGCAGGCGAAAGAAATTCTCGAGATGCGGCTACAACGCCTGACCGGGCTCGAGCAGGACAAAATACTCGAGGAATATAGAGAAATCCTGACCCGTATCGACGATCTCCGCGATATTCTGCTGCGTCCCGAACGACTGCTCGAAGTGGTCCGTGACGAGTTGATTGAAATTCGCGACAACTTCGGTGACGAGCGCCGTACGCGGATCGAGATGACCCATGAAGACTTGTCGTTTGAAGATCTAATCAGCCGCGAAGACGTGGTGGTGACCTTGTCGCATCTGGGCTATGCGAAATCGCAACCCATCGCGACCTACCGCTCGCAACGCCGCGGAGGGAAGGGCAAAACCGCGACCACCACCCGCGACGAAGATTTTGTTGACAAGTTATTTATCGCGAATACACATGACACCTTGCTGTGTTTTTCGACCCACGGGAAAGTCTACTGGAAAAAAGTGTACGAGCTGCCGCAGGCAAGCCGTACCGCGCGTGGTCGTCCGTTGATCAATCTTCTTCCCTTGAGCGAAGGCGAACGCATTTCCGCGGTGCTGCCGATCAAGGAGTTCGATCCAGAACTCTTCGTGTTGATGGCGACTCGCCGCGGCACCGTCAAGAAGACCTCGTTGGCCGAGTATTCCCGACCGCGAACCAGCGGAATCATCGCGGTTGATCTAGCCGATGACGACAGCTTGGTCGGTGTGGTGCTTACCGATGGGACACAGGATGTCATGCTGGTTGGTTCGGGCGGCAAGGCGACCCGGTTCAACGAGTGCGAAGCGCGCCCGATGGGCCGTAATGCGCACGGCGTTCGCGGTATTCGTTTGGGATCCGGACAAGAAGTTATCGCGTTGATTTCGATCGATCCCGAGCGTGCGCTCCTATTTGCGACGGAATTTGGCTACGGTAAACGAACCCGGGTCGATGAGTTTCCGACCCACTCCCGTGGTGGGCAAGGCGTGATTGCGATTCAAACGAGCGCCCGAAACGGCAAGGTGATCGGCGCGACCACGGTCTCCCCCGATGATGAAATCATGTTGATTACCGATGGCGGAACCTTGGTACGCACGCCGGTCGAGGGGATTTCAGTCGTCGGTCGCAACACCCAGGGCGTGCGCCTAATCAGCCTTAGCGATGGGGAGAAGCTCGTCGGGATGGAGCCAATTGCCGATCTCGGAGGCGAGAATGGTGACAACGAACAAGCTGGCGTAGTCGATGATGAACCTTTGGACGAACTCTGAGAAAAAGGACTTGTCCCGCGCGGGTAGCGCTGAGCGAGGCCGGCACGTACCTTCATGACAGAAGAAGCGCTCAAGGCGGTGCGTGCACAGATTGATGCAATCGATCGCGAGGTCCTGCGGCTCATCAATGAACGAGGTCGCTGCGCGATCGAAGTCGGCCGGATCAAGCGCGGCGGTGGGACGGACACGAATTTCTATCGACCGGAGCGAGAAGCTGAAGTGTTGCGACGTATCCGCGACAGCAATCCTGGTCCGCTTGCGAGCGCCGACGCAGTGCGGATTATCCGCGAGGTGATGTCGGCGTGTTTAGCACTGGAGCAGCCCCTGACAGTAGCGTATTTAGGTCCGGCCGGAACTTACACGCATGCCGCCGCGCAAAAGCATTTCGGCAATTCGGCGAGTTTTCTGCCGCTCCCGACCATTGAAGATATCGTTCGCCAAGTCGAAGAAGGCACAGCCTCCTTCGGGGTCACTCCGATCGAGAATTCGCTCGAAGGTCCGATCAACCAGTCACACGACCTGTTATTCGCCTCGAGGCTGCAGGTCTGCGGCGAAGTTGTCTTACCAATACACCATCAGCTGCTGACTCGCGCGACTGACTCACGCGCGCTCAGCCGAATCTATGCGCACGGTCAGGCGTTGGCGCAATGTCGCCGCTGGCTTTCGCTTAATTGCCCGCAAGCGGAGCAAATCGCCCTTAGCAGTAATGCCGAAGCCGCCCGTCGAGTGAGTTCGGAGACAGCCGCGGCGGCGATCGCCGGAAACGCCGCCGCGGCGTTATATGAACTGCCGATTCTCGCGGCGAATATCGAAGATCAGGCGGATAACACCACGCGGTTTCTCGTGATCGGTAGTAATCCAGTCCCACCTTCCGGCGACGATCTTACGTCACTCGCTTTCTGTACCGCGAACCGATCCGGCGCACTCTGCGACGCCTTGCAAGCATTTTCCTCGGCCAGCATCAGCATGACCCGGATCCAGTCACGGCCGTTGCGCCAAGGTACCTGGGAATACATTTTTTTTGCCGATATCGTCGGGCACCGCGACGAACCCGTCGTCGCGGCCGCCTTACAACGTCTAGCGCAGTCGACGTCGATGTGCCGAGTCCTCGGCTCCTATCCTCGCGCGATAATTTGAGATGTTCGAGCGGATCGCCATCATCGGCCTAGGACTGATCGGCGGCTCGCTGGCGCGCGCATTGCGGGCGAAGGGCTTGGTCGGCGAAGTCGTCGGCTGCGGGCGCGATGAACATAATTTGCAACGTGGGATCGCGCTTGGCGTTATCGATCGCTATAGCACCAATCCAGCGGAGGCCGTTCACGATGCCGATCTCGTAGTCCTCGCGACGACCTTGGGCGCGACCAGCGAAGTGTGTCGACGGATCGCGCCGGGATTAGCGCCGCAGGCGCTAATCACGGATGTCGGCAGTACGAAACGCAGCGTGGTGGAAGCCGCGCGCGCGCATCTCGGGCCGGCGCTGTCGCGCTTTGTGCCGGGTCATCCGATCGCGGGTGGCGAGAAAAGCGGGGTCGAGGCCTCCACTGAAACCTTATTCGAACGTCACCGCGTGATTTTGACACCAGTGTCCGAGACGGCCTCTTTCGCGGTGGGCAAGGTGCGACGGATGTGGGAGGCCACTGGTGCCGAGGTGACCTTGATGGAGGTCGATCACCATGACCTGGTGCTTGCCGCAACTAGTCATTTACCGCACTTGCTTGCGTTTGCGCTCGTCGACTGCCTGGCCAGCGCCGGTTCCGGCGACGGACGCAGTACTGGCGAGATCTTCGATTACGCGGCCGGGGGCTTTCGCGATTTCACCCGAATCGCCTCCAGTAACCCGGACATGTGGAGGGATATTGCGATGGCGAATCGTACGGCATTAATGGCGGTGTGTACCCGGTTTGAAGCGACCTTGGGGGCGCTTAAAAGTGCCATCGATCGGGAAGACGGCGCGGTCCTGCACGCCACATTCACCCGCGCGAAGAAAGCCCGCGACGCCTATCTCACCCGCCGAGGTCTGACATGATCCCCGACACCTTGCGCCTTGAACCCGGTGGCACGTTGTGCGGACGATTGCGGGTTCCGGGTGATAAATCGATCTCACATCGCGCAGTGATGTTCGGTGCCTTGGCCGATGGTGTTACCGAGGTTCGCGATTGCCTCATGGGCGAAGACGTGCGCGCGACGATTGCTGCATTTCGGGCGATGGGGGTCGCGATCGAGGAATTAGATCAAGGGCGCTTGTTGCGGATACAAGGCCGTGGTCGCGACGGCCTGATTACGCCGAGTACTGTGCTCGATTGCGGCAATTCGGGAACCTCCATGCGTTTGTTGTCAGGGATTGTCGCGGGCGCGGGCCTTAAGGCAATACTCACTGGAGACGATTCGTTGCGGCGGCGACCGATGCGGCGGGTCACCGATCCGCTAGAACAAATGGGTGCCCGGATTACCACGCAAGCTAACGGGAATCCGCCGATCAAGCTCGCCGCCGGCGCGGCGTTGCACGCAATTGACTACGCGCTGCCAGTGGCCAGTGCCCAGGTGAAGTCAGCGATCCTGCTCGCTGGATTGTTTGCCACCGGGACCACCAAGGTGACCGAGCCTGCGCCAACGCGGGACCACACCGAGCGGATGTTGACCGGCTTCGGCGTGCGGGTTGAGCGAGTCGGTAATCAAATCAGTGTCGATGGGGGCCAACGTTTAACCGCGGCGCCCATCGTTGTTCCGGCGGATATTTCTTCAGCGGCGTTTTTCTTGGTCGGTGCGGCGCTGGCCGCCGCCACGGAAGTGGTAATGGAGGCAGTCGGGATCAATCCAACGCGCACCGGTGTGCTCGATATTCTGCGGTTGATGGGGGCAGATATCCGCGTTCGAAACACCCGTGAAATCGGCGGTGAACCGGTCGCTGACTTACACGTCCGCGCGTCCGCCTTGCATGGGATCGAGGTTCCGCGGACGTTGGTGCCGCTGGCGATCGACGAATTCCCGGTGTTGTTCGTGGCCGCGGCCTGTGCGAAAGGACTTACGCGAGTGACCGGCGCCGAAGAGCTGCGCCATAAAGAAAGCGATCGCATCGAGACCATGGCCACGGGCCTTCGCGCAATGGGGGCGCAGGTCACGACACTACCAGACGGTATGGAAATCATCGGCGGGCCACTCGGCGGCGCCACCATCGAAGCCCATGGTGATCATCGTATTGCCATGTCTTTCGCGATCGCGAGTTTGCGGGCCACTCAGCCGCTGACGATTCACGGCTGGGCCACGATCGCGACGAGTTTTCCGACCTTTGTCGACCTCGCGCGGGCTGCCGGCATGCGAATTCATCCCGCCTGATCTGTGACCATTCCGTACACGCAACCACCGGTCATCGCCGTGGACGGACCGAGTGGCACAGGCAAGGGCACCCTAAGTCTCAAACTCGCCGCCCGCCTGGGATGGCATTTTTTAGACAGCGGCGTGCTTTACCGTCTGGTTGGCATGTTGGCTGATCGTCAGGCGGTGGCTTTGGACGACGCCCCGAGCCTTGCGCGTCTTGCCGCCCAACTGCCGCTTGAATTTCGACCTGGGCGGGAAGCACCAGAAATTTACCTGGCGGGCGAGTGTGTCACTAGCGAGGTGCGTTTGGAGTCGACCGGCGCACTCGCTTCGTGGGTCGCGGCCTGTCCCGAAGTGCGCGGCGCGCTGCTGCAACGCCAGCGCGAGCTACGACGCGCGCCCGGGCTCGTGGCCGACGGGCGGGACATGGGTACCGTGGTTTTCCCCGACGCGCAGCTCAAGATATTTCTAACCGCGAGCCCCGAAATTCGCGCCGAGAGACGATATAAGCAGTTGAAGGGCAAAGGGTTCGATGTTAACCTCGCGCGGCTCCTGGAGGACATCCGTGAACGCGATGAGCGCGACTCGAAGCGCGCAATCGCGCCGTTACAGCCCGCACTCGACGCCGAAATCCTCGACACCAACCTGCTCGGGATTGCCGAAGTTGAAGACCGCGTGATGCGCCTGGCGTACTCGCGCGGTCTTGTGTAATGGACCGGGGGTCTTAATTTTAACCCTTTAACCCTGAGCCAGGGTCGCTGATCTGCCCACGTCGCTCGCGGCGCCTAATCAGCAAGAACTCTGCTTCAGACGAGATAACTATAGTGACTATGACGGAAAGTTTTGCCGAATTATTCGAAAGCAGCCAGGTCGAGATCAAAATGCGACCGGGCACGATTATCAAAGCCACGGTCGTCGAAGTAACCTCTGAGCGCGTGGTCGTCAGCGCGGGGCTAAAATCCGAAGGGGTCATCGACGCGGCGCAGTTCAAAAATGCCAAAGGTGAGATAGAAGTTGCGGTCGGCGATCTAGTCGACGTCGCGCTCGATTCCGTCGAAGACGGTTTCGGTGAGACCCGCCTCTCGCGGGATAAAGCCAAGCGTGCTAAAGCCTGGGATGAATTAGAAAAGGCTTGCGAAGCCGGCCAAACTGTCACCGGCATTATCAGCGATAAAGTCAAAGGTGGCTTCACGGTCGACATCGCCACCATACGAGCCTTCCTTCCCGGTTCATTGGTCGATGTGCGGCCAGTGCGCGATACCAGTTATCTCGAAGGCAAGCCCCTCGATTTCAAGGTCGTCAAAGTCGACCGCAAACGTAATAACGTGGTGGTCTCACGCCGCGCGGTAGTCGAAAGCGAGAATTCGGCGGAACGCGAAGCGTTGTTCGAAAGTCTTAAGGAAGGTGCCGTCACTAAGGGCTTGGTCAAGAACCTTACTGACTACGGTGCGTTCATCGATTTGGGCGGCATCGACGGTTTGCTGCACATCACCGACATGGCCTGGAAGCGAGTCAAGCATCCCTCGGAAGTCGTCAACATCGGCGAAGAAATCACTGTCAAGGTACTCAAGTTCGACCGCGAACGTACTCGCGTGTCGCTCGGCCTGAAACAGTTAGGCGAGGATCCGTGGGTCGACATTTCCCGACGCTATCCGGAGCACACACGTCTGTTCGGCACCGTTACGAATATTGCTGACTATGGCTGCTTCGTGGAAATCGAAGTAGGGGTTGAAGGCCTCGTCCACGTCTCCGAAATGGACTGGACGAATAAGAATGTGCACCCCTCGAAAGTGGTGCACCTGGGTCAAGAAGTCGAAATTATGGTGCTGGATATCGACGAGGAGCGTCGTCGTATCTCGCTCGGCATGAAGCAATGCCGCGTCAATCCCTGGGAAGAGTTCGCAGCTACTCATAACAAGAACGATCGCGTCAGCGGCGTGATCAAATCGATTACCGATTTCGGGATTTTCATAGGGTTGGACGGCGGAATCGATGGTTTAGTCCATCTTTCAGACCTCTCGTGGGACATCCCTGGCGAAGAAGCAGTGCGTAACTTCAAGAAGGGCGATGAGATCGATACCGTCGTGTTGGCCGTGGATGCCGAACGCGAACGCATTTCCCTGGGGATCAAGCAGCTTGCGCAGGATCCCTTCTCGTCCTACCTCGCCGACAGCGGCAAGGGTACGATCGTCAACGGCACAATTATCAGCGTTGATGCGAAATCGGCGACCGTGAATCTGGGCGACGGCATAGAGGGTGTGATCCGCGCCAGTGAAATCTCGCACGATCAGGTCGATGATGCCCGCAAGCTTTTGCGTGAAAACGAGCCGATCGAAGCGATGATCATCGGCGTCGACCGCAAGCGCCGAGTGATCAACTTGTCCATCAAAGCGAAGGAAAGCGAAGATGAACAAACGATGCTGCAAGAGTACAGTGCGGAAAACGAGACCGCGACCATTAAACTTGGCGAGCTGCTAAAGGCGCAGCTCGACGCCAAGTAACGGGGGCCTCCGTGGGCCGGTAACCTAGGGTGGGCCCTAACAACGCCCACTTGAGCGCGCTAATTTTTCCAATGGCGCTGTGCGGAACAAGTTTTTCTGTCCAGTTAGAAGGCGGCGTAAAGCGAGAATAAGAATGACAAAATCAGAACTGATCGAAATTCTTGTCAGAAAGCAAACACAGCTTGGATACCGCGATGTCGAACTCGCGGTCAAGACCATGTTGGAACAAATGGGTCAAACATTGGCCACCGGACAACGGATTGAAATCCGCGGGTTCGGCAGCTTTTCCCTGCATTTTCGGCCGCCTCGCCTCGGCCGTAATCCAAAATCGGGCGATCCGGTGTCGTTGCCCGCAAAGCATGTCCCGCACTTCAAACCTGGCAAAGAGTTACGTGAACGCGTTAATGCGCTGGACGATGCGACCGTCGAACGCGGACGTGCGGCTTCGGCGCACGATGATGATGATGACGAGGACGACGACTAGCGGTACCCGGGAACGGCGCCGTGATTGGCACCTACCTGAAACGGGTGAGTGCGCCGATCGCAATCCCCGAGCGAAAGCCGCGTGATGATCCTGCGCATCCTGTTCGCGCTAAGCGTGGTACTCCTTGGCCTCGCATTCCACAGCCGAAACCACCAGCTTGTCACCGTCGATTTCTACATCAGATCCGTTGAGATCCCGCTGTCATGGGCGCTAGTCGGCGGGCTCATTGTCGGGGCTCTCTGCGGGATCCTGGCCCTTTTGCCACGCCAACTGATGCTTCAAAACGCGCTTCATCGCGAGCGTAAGAAAACAGCGGTCGCGCTAAATTCCACTGTAGCGCCGAATCCGACCAGCGCGCCCGAACTCCCGCTCGGCCATGGATAGTCAAGTGCTATTCTTCGTCACGGCGTTGCTGCTGCCTGTCGCGGCCTTATCGGGTTGGCTGTACGGCCGGCGGGAGGTTGGGCCTAGCTCGGCTCGCCGCGAGCCTCGGGAACAGATTGCGACCGACTATTTCAAGGGCCTTAACTACCTCCTGCATGATCGACCGGATAAAGCGATCGAAGTCTTAGTGAAGGTCTTGGAGGTCGACGCGGAAACAGTCGAAACCCATCTCGCGCTAGGAAATCTGTTTCGTCGCCGCGGTGAAGTTGATCGCGCGATCAGAATTCACCAAAACCTGGTCGCGCGAACCACTCTCGATGTGACTCAGCGCGGACAAGCGCTCCTGGAGCTGGGTCTTGATTACATGCGCTCGGGATTGTTCGACCGCGCCGAGAATCTGTTTCTGGAATTGCTGGACCGAGGCCTGTATCAACCGGCCGCGCTACGCCACTTAATCGATATCTACCAGCAAGAGCAGGATTGGGAGAAAGCACTCGAGTTCAGCACGCGCCTGGAAGCGGTTAACGGCGAGAATCTCAGTGTCGCCCGAGCACATTTTTTATGTGAACAAGCGCAACAGCAAATAGAGTTAAGTAATCGAAACGAGGCTCAAGAATTACTCGAGAGGGCGTTGAGTGCCGACCGCAAGTGCGTACGGGCGAGTTTAATGTCTGCCAACCTTGCGATGTCGAATCGTGAATTCGAACGCGCGATTCAAGCGTTAAAGCGGATCGAACATCAGGATGTGGACTATATCGGCGAAGCTATAGTACCTCTGGTTAAATGCTATCGAGCGCTTGAGCGGATGGATGAACTTAAAGAGTATCTGGAGCGCCTGGCTGGGTTGCGGGCCGGGGTTACGCCGCTGCTGGCGGTTGCCGAATTGACCGAAGCGGACACCGGCTTGGACGCCGCCAAGCAATACATCGTGCAGGAACTTAAAATCCGACCGACTTTAAAAGGGATAGATCGCCTTATCGATTACACACTGCACAGCGCGAACGGCGAATCGCGCGAAGATCTGCTAATCCTCAAGGAAACCACGGTGCGCCTTATCGCGAGCAAAGCCTTGTACAAATGCGAGCAGTGTGGATTTTCAGGACGCTCCGTGTACTGGAACTGCCCGAGCTGCAAAAGTTGGAACACAATTAAGCCGATTCATGGCATTGAAGGCGAATGATCGCCTCTTCGCCGATCATTATTGCGCTGGATTGCGCAAGCGCCGCTGGGGCAGTAGCCCTAGTCGAGTGTCTGCCATCGAGCGGCTATTCGCTCAAGATCGGGAAAGAATTATTTACGCGCGAGGGCCCGCCAGTCGTCCATGAATTTGTTGCGCGCGGGATCCCGGTTTTTCTCGATCTTAAATTTCACGACATCCCGAACACCGTCGCCGCAGCCTGTCGTGCGGCTGCGGAGCTGGGCGTGTGGATGGTAAATGTCCATATCAGCGGCGGCGCGGAGATGTTGCGCGCCGCGCGCGAAGCGTTAGCGACCTATCGCGAGCGCCCCTTGCTGATCGGCGTGACGGTGTTGACGAGTTTAGGCGCGGCCGATCTCCTCTCTATAGGAATTTCCGGAGATCCGGCGACCCAGGTCGAACGACTCACGCGTCTCGCGTTCGCCTGCGGCCTCGATGGCGTGGTGTGTTCGCCGCAGGAAATCGCGGCGGTGAAAGCCGTTGCCGGAGCGGGCTTTCTGACAGTCACGCCAGGTATTCGCGCAGCGGGCGCGGATCTCGACGACCAACAACGGGTGGCGACGCCCAGGGCTGCGATTGCAGCGGGCGGAGATTATCTCGTGATAGGACGACCGATCACGCGCGCGGCCGATCCGGTCGCGGCGTTGGCGGATATCACCTCACAGATCGTTCACACCGCGCCAAGGGCATGACCTAAGATGGATGATCGCTCGCGCCTAAGCCCGTTAGCGCCCGTGCCGCCTGCGCCAGGCGAGCGCCTGAGCTATTGGACACAACTATTTGGTGCCGCGCGTAGCCTCGCAATCGCCGAGACCGCGCGCCGACACGCCGGACTCACTGTACTGGTATGCACCGAGTCCGCGGCCGCTGTGCAGTATGGTTTGGAATTACCATTTTTCGCGCCGGAAATTCCGATTTTGCATTTGCCGGATTGGGAGACTTTAGCGTACGACCGTTTCAGTCCTTTCCAGGACATCATCTCCGAGCGCATGACCACGCTCGCCAGCCTCGATCAACCACGGCATGCGTGTTTAATCATTTCAGTCGCGACTTTATTACAGCGTCTTGCGCCCCGGCAGTGGGTGCAGGGTCAGAGCTTTGTGTTGAAAGTTGGCGACGATCTGGACCGCGATAAATTTCGTCGGCGGTTACAGGAAGCCGGCTATCGCTATATGCCACAGGTCACCGATCACGGTGACTTCGCGATCCGAGGATCGCTGATCGACGTATTTCCGATGGGTGCGGAGCAGCCGTTTCGGATCGACCTGTTGGGTGATGAAATTGAATCTCTGCGATTGTTCGACGTCGAGACGCAACGCTCTACCACTCAGGTGCCGAGTATCGAATTGTTGCCGGCGCGTGAAGTGCCGCTGACCGAGGACGGAATTGCGACCTTTCGTCGCAATTGGCGGTTGAGCTTTGATGGTCGGCCCAGCGCGAGTCCAATCTTCGAAGACGTGAGTAGTGGGCTCGCCCCGCCAGGTATTGAGTACTACCTGCCACTATTTTTCGAGTCGGTCTCGACGCTTTTCGATTATTTGCCTGAGCAAACTTTGTTTCTCCTCGATGGTGTCTTGTCGAGCGCCGCCGAAAGCTTTATGCAGTCGGTTGAATCACGCTATGAGCAACTACGCCACGATATAGAGCGCCCGCTACTACCACCGGCGCGATTATTCCTGAGCTGGGAAGATGCACTAGCACAGCTCGCGCACTTTCCGCGGGTCGCGCTCGGTGGCGAAGAGTGGACGGAACGTGCGCGCGGCCAGCGCTTCGCGTCGCGCCCTGCGACGCGACAACCGATCGACATTCGAGCCAAGGAACCCCTCGCGACGGTACAAGAGTATGTCGCGCGCTTCGAAGGTCGCGTGTTGTTGCTGGCTGAATCCACTGGCCGGCGTGAAACCATCGCGGAATTATTTGCACGGCATAACCTGCCGCTGAAGTTATTCGGGACCTGGGCAGAGTTTTTACACAGCGATGCGCCGCTGGGCCTCGCGGTCGGTCCGCTCGCCGAAGGTGCGGAGATCCAGACGCCGCCGCTCAGCCTCATCACGGAAAGTCAGTTGTTCGGGGAGCGCGCGGCGCAACGTCGACGTCGTCGGCGTAGCAACGTCGAGCTCGATGCGATTGTGCGTAATCTCGCTGAGTTGCGGGTCGGAGCGCCTGTCGTTCATGAGCAACACGGGATCGGTCGTTATCTCGGGCTCGAAGTTCTGACCGCTGCGGGTATCACCAACGAATTCATCAAGCTCGAATACGCCGACGGCGACAAAATTTACATTCCGGTAGCATCGCTTGGTTTGATCAGCCGCTACACCAGCATCGATCCCGACCACGCCCCGCTGCATAAACTGGGAAGCGGGCAATGGGACAAGGCGCGACGCCGCGCGGCCGAGAAAATCCGCGACGTCGCCGCCGAATTGCTTGAGATCCATGCTAAACGCGCGTCCCGCATAGGTCATGCGTTTGGTTTTGAACGCGACGCCTACCTTAGCTTCGAACAGGGGTTTCCGTTTGAGGAAACCCCCGATCAACAAGCTGCGATTGAAGCCGTGGTCGAAGACATGCAAAAGCCACAACCTATGGATCGCCTGATCTGCGGCGATGTTGGCTTCGGCAAGACCGAAGTGGCGATGCGCGCGGCGTTCATCGCCGTTGGAGATGGTCGGCAAGTCGCCGTGCTAGTGCCGACCACATTACTGGCGCAACAGCATTACCAGACCTTTCGCGATCGGTTCGCGGACTGGCCGGTTAAAATAGAGCAACTCTCGCGGTTTCGCGATGCGCAGAGTATTCGAGTCGCGCAAGCGGGCCTGGTCGACGGAACTGTCGACATCATTATTGGCACCCACAAATTATTGAGCCGCGATCTGAAATTTAAGAATCTCGGGCTCGTCATCATCGACGAAGAGCATCGTTTCGGGGTGCGCCAGAAGGAGCAGCTGAAAGCGATGCGCACCGAAGTCGATATTCTCACCTTAACCGCCACGCCCATCCCCCGAACCTTGAATCTCGCGCTGGCTGGGACGCGCGAGCTATCGGTGATTGCGACTGCGCCGTCCAAGCGGCTCGCGGTGAAAACATTCATCCACGAATGGTCCGATGAATTAATTCGCGAGGCGGTGTTGCGTGAAATTGCGCGTGGTGGGCAGGTGTATTTCGTGCACAACGAAGTCGACACCATCGACAGACTGACTACCGAGATCGCACACTTAGTGCCGGAAGCCCGCGTACAGTTTGCACACGGGCAGATGCGCGAGCGCGATCTGGAACACGTCATGCTCGATTTCTATCATCGCCGCTGCAATGTGCTGGTCTGCACGACGATCATCGAAACCGGGATCGACATTCCGAATGCCAACACGATGATCATTAACCGCGCCGACAAATTCGGGCTTGCGCAGCTCTATCAGCTACGCGGACGGGTCGGGCGCTCGCACCATCGCGCGTATGCCTACCTCATTTCTCCGCCACGCAAGGCGATTACGGGGGATGCGGTAAAACGGCTTGAAGCGATTGAGGCACTGGAGGAACTTGGTGTCGGCTTTACCTTGGCGACCCACGATATGGAAATCCGCGGCGCGGGCGAAATTCTCGGGGCCGAACAAAGCGGCCATATTCAGGAGATAGGGTTTGGCCTGTATGCGGATTTGCTGAATCGCGCCGTCGCCGCCTTAAAGGCTGGCCGACAACCAAGTATCGACGATCCGGGACCACGCGCGACCGAGATCGAGCTACATGTGCCGGCGCTGTTGCCCGAGGACTATTTGCCGGACGTGCACGCGCGTTTAGTTCTCTATAAACGTATCGCAAGCGTGGCTGATGAGTCTGAACTTGAAAGTCTCAAGGAGGAGTTGGTCGATCGTTTTGGCACCTTTGAGACCCCAGTCCACAATTTGTTCCGAATCACCCGCCTTAAGCTTGCGGCGGCGTCGCTCGACGTGAAACGAGTTGATCTCGGTCGCAGTGGTGGAGTAGTAGAGTTCAAGCCACATCCCAATATCGATCCGGCGAAGGTGATTAAGTTGATTCAATCCAATGCGGCCTATCGTCTGGACGGTCAAGAAAAGTTGCGCCTCAAAAAGGACCTACCCGACGCACCGAGTCGTTTTAACGAACTAGAAGCGCTGTTTGGCCGACTCGCGTGACCAAGGTAAAGTCGCGTTGTGGGCTTTTGTTCGCACTCCTCGCGTGGAGCGTTCTTGTTGCCGCGCAGGAGTGGTACCAGGTTGAGGTGATCGCTTTTCGATACCCCGTGGCCGCTGAGTCGAGTTGGGCGGCGAGTGAGATCCCGACCTTCGGCGGAACGCAGCGCCTGAGTGCGAGTGATGGTGATGTTCCAACGACCACGGCGATGTATACCGAGCTGCGGCCGCACGAACTCCAACTCGCTGGTGCCTATAAAGTGCTGCAAGGGAGTTCAACCTATCAAACCGTGTTCCATCGCGGGTGGCGGCAGAGCGCGGGCGACAGTCGCCCGGTGTATTTGACCGAGACGGGCACCGCGGATCCCGCGGCGTCGCCGACGGTCGAAGGCGCCGTGCGGCTCGCCATTGGGTCAAATGCGATGCGGGTAAATTCGGAATTTGTGGTGCATCTGCCGGAGAGCACGGTGGCGGTCAGTGAATCGCGAGCAGTTAGCGACGGTGAGCTGCATTATTTTGATCACCCGCTGCTTGGTGTACTCGTGCAAGTGACCAATCACCTCGACGAGGCGATCGAAAACAGTGGTCTCCCGCTGGAACCTAGAGTTGAACCGCCGCGCTGAGTAAGCGCACCACTTTGCGCATGCCACTAGCGAGTTGCTGCTCGATCTCGGCGAGCGAGATTGGGTCGCCTCCAATGCCGGCGGCCCAATTCACGACCAACGCGCAATTCGCGTAACGTAGGCCAGCTTCGCGCGCGAGCGCGGCTTCCGGCATGCCCGTCATGCCCACGAGTGTGCAGCCATCGCGCGCGAGGCGCGCGATTTCGGCCGCGGTTTCGAGCCGTGGTCCTTGGGTCGCGCCATACACTCCCTCGGTGACAACTTCGAGAGGCACTGCATTGGCCGCCGCGATCAGGCGTTGCCGCGTCGCGGGAGTATACGGCTCCCCGAACTCGACGTGATCTAGGTTGCCGTCGATGCCATCGTAGAAAGTGTGTTCGCGTCCAGCCGTGTAATCGATGATCTGATCCGGGATCACGATCCGTCCCGGACCTGCGGTCTTCGCGATCCCGCCAACTGCGGTGACCGCGAAAATTTCCTCCACCCCGTGATCCCGCAGCGCCGCGATATTCGCCCGGTAGTTAATGCGATGAGGTGGAATGCTATGGCCTTCGCCGTGGCGTGGAAGGAACAGCACCGGTGCGCCCGCCAATAACCCTTCGATAATTGCACCCGATGGCGTGCCGTAGCGGCTGCCGACGCGGTGCTCGCGTACCTTCTGCAGCGCGCTTAAGCGGTCGAGCCCGCTGCCACCGATAATGGCGATCATCCTAGAGACGGCAGTTGAACGGCGCGTGCAGTGCGGCCCACCCAATGGGTGAAGCCCATTCGAAGCACAAACTTAAATTTGATCATGAGATTCCTTAGGATGTTCAGCGGTCAACTGCCATTTCTAGGATCAAAGCTCGCGCACCGCATAGATCCCCGGTCCATTGCGCCAAAACGTTTTGTAATCCATGCCATACCCAAACAGATAACGGTCGGAGGTGGTCAGCGCATAAAAATCGGTACGTTTCAGGCCCGCGCGATTTTCGATTTCCTTCACGACCAGTACTGCGGTGAGAACCCCGGTCGCACCCTACGCGCGACACTCCTCGGCTGCAGCTTGTAGCGTTAGTCCATGATCGAGAAGATCGTCCACGAGCAACACCGTACGCGCGACTACCGTCGCCCGCGGCCGTCGCACCCACTGGATCGCCTGTCCGGTGGTGGCGCTCCCATAACGAGTCAGGTGCAGATAATCCACGTGCAGCGGAAAATCCAGGTGCGGAAGCAGAAACGCCGCCGGGACTAAACCACTGGTCATCGTCACGAGCAACAGCGGATTTTCATGCTGTAGGCGAGCGGTAATCGCTGCGGCCATGGTCACTACCGCCGCATCGATTTCCGGCTTGGAGTAGAGTAGATCCGCGTCACGCTTTACGCGTTCAAGCTCGGCGTGAGTAGGTTCGTTCATGGGATGCGACTTAAGGCGAGACGCCCAGCCCAATCCTTGGCGAATTGGTAGGCCGCACGACCGCTGCGCGAGCCGTGCAGCAGCGCCCACTGCAGGGCGGCTTTCTCGACCACCTCGGAGTCGCAATTCGCCACCCCTAGCGCGTCCAGCCAATGGCGCGCGATATCGAGGTAGCGATCCTGATTGAACGGATGAAAGGACAGCCACAGGCCGAAGCGCTCCGATAACGAGATCTTCTCCTCGACCGCCTCACTTTGATGGATCTCGCCGTCCACCGCGCGTGCCTCGAGGTTATCGCGCAAACGCTCAGGCACGAGGTGGCGCCGATTCGAGGTGGCGTAGATCACGATGTTGTCTGGAGTCGTGAGCACCGAGCCATCCAGCACGGTTTTCAAAGCGCGATAGGTTGAATCGTGTTCGTCGAACGAGAGATCGTCGCAGAACACGACGTAACGTCCATCGCGGGCGCTAATTGCCTCCACAATCTCGGGCAGATCGATCAGATCCATGCGTTCGACTTCGACCAGTCGTAAACCCTGTGCAACATAGGTGTTGAACAGGGCTTTGACCAAGGAAGATTTGCCGGTACCACGGGGACCCCAGAGCAGGGCGTTGTTCGCGGGCAGGCCCGCGAGAAATTGACGCGTATTGCGCTCCAGCTCCTCGCGTTGGAATTCGATATGTTGCAAATCAGCCAGCGAGATCGCGTTGAAATGCTTAATCGCCTGTAAGGCGCCGATCCCATTGCGCTTGCGCCAACGCCACGCCACGCCGTCCTCGATCGGTGGTGGCTCACGCCGCGCGACTAAATTTTCAACTCGGGAAAGCAACGCCTCGGCGCGCGCGAAAAATTGATCGGCATTAGTCATAAGGTAACGCGGTGCGCGAGGTGGGGTCCGGGCGGACATTGTAACCAGGGTCGCGACCCAGCGCACCGGAGTGCAAGAACAGATCTCGCGTCGTGCTCGCTCGTCCCGCAAGATCCGCGTGAGGATTCGTGTCCGACGGTAATTCCATGAATTCCCGAGCATTCGGATTGAGTCAGTGGGTGGTTTAGGAAATAATGCGGCAGCCACCACCTGCCGCAAGGTGGTCCTACATGATGCCTGTAGCCGACGCGTCAATTGTGGCGAACGCCTTATAGTTAAATCGTTCAATCCTGGGGTACAGGAGCATGTTTTCGACCGATATGCGCATCGCTGGATTCGACCCCGATCTCGCCGCCGCGATCGCGGCCGAACAACAGCGGCAGGAAGACCACATCGAACTGATCGCGTCGGAAAACTACACGAGCCCACGCGTGCTCGAGGCGGCGGGAACCTTATTGACTAATAAGTACGCCGAAGGATATCCGAGCAAACGCTACTATGGCGGGTGTGAGCACGTGGATGTGGTCGAACAATTGGCGATCGCTCGCGCAAAAACCTTGTTCGGAGCGGAGTACGCGAACGTCCAACCCCATTCCGGTTCGCAGGCTAACGGCGCGGTTTACCTCGCGATGTTAAACGCCGGCGATTGTGTGTTGGGGATGAGCCTTGCGCACGGCGGACATTTAACTCATGGTGCGGCAGTGAATTTTTCCGGCCGCACCTACCGTGCGGTCCAATACGGTCTGGACGCGACGGGGCGTATCGATTTCGACGAAGTCGTGCGACTCGCGCGTGAACACCGTCCAAAAATGATCATGACCGGCTTCTCCGCGTACTCGCGGGTAATCGAGTGGGCGCGGTTCCGCGAACTCGCTGATGAAGTGGGCGCTTTTTTGGTTGCCGACATCGCGCACGTTGCCGGTCTTATCGCAGTCGACCTGTATCCGACCCCGGTGCACCTCGCCGACATGACCACAACCACGACCCATAAGACTTTGCGCGGACCGCGCAGCGGAATGATTTTGGGCAAGGCCAACGAAACCCTCGAAAAGAAGGTCAATTCGGCGGTGTTTCCTGGGATCCAGGGCGGTCCGCTGATGCACATCATCGCGGCCAAGGCGGTCGCGCTGTTAGAGGCGATGCAGCCTGAATTCAAGCTTTATCAACAACAAGTCCTCGTCAACGCGCGCGCGATGGCGGAAACCTTTCTTGCCCGCGGTTACCACGTGGTGTCGGGCGGCACGGACAATCATTTGTTTTTGGTGGATCTGATCAAACAGGGCCTGACCGGCAAAGCCGCTGATGCGGCGCTCGGCGCTGCCCACATCACGGTTAACAAGAACGCGGTTCCGAACGACCCGCAATCACCCTTTGTCACCAGTGGGATCCGCGTCGGCACCCCGGCGATGACCACGCGGGGATGTGGAGAGGCGGAAGCGAAATCCCTCGCGGGCTGGATGTGCGACGTGCTCGATCACCTCACTGATGAGCGGGTGATAGCGCGGGTGCGCGGGCAGGTCACCGAATTGTGTCGTCAATTCCCGGTATACCGGTAGACTTCGACGATGCACTGCCCGTTCTGCGCCCACCACGACACCCGCGTAATCGATTCCCGCTTGTTAGGCGAGGGCGATCAGATCCGGCGGCGGCGGGAATGCATCGAATGCAAGGTGCGTTTCACCACCTACGAAACCGCCGAGCTGAGTCTGCCGCGGATCGCCAAGAGTGATGGACGGCGCGAAACCTTCAACGAAGACAAACTGCGCGGCGGAATTTTGAAGGCGCTTGAAAAGCGACCGGTCACGATGGAGCGGGTCGAAGCCGCGATCACGCAAGTCAAACGCCGGATCCGCGAAAGCGGAGAGCGCGAAATCGATTCGCGCCGGATCGGCGAGCATGTGATGGATGCGCTGCGTGGTCTGGATCAGGTCGCCTACGTGCGTTTCGCGTCGGTCTACCGCAGCTTCGAAGACGTCCGCGCCTTTCTGGAGGAGATCGAGCGACTCGAAAACGATCTCCCGCCCGATCTGCGAGATCAACAACTGGACCTGATCCCCATCGACCAAGCCACGCGCAAGCGTTGAATGATGTTCGAGTCCCGCGAGCATGAATGGATGGCGCGTGCTCTGCGCCTGGCAATGCGTGGTCTAAACACCACGCGTCCTAATCCGCGGGTGGGGTGTGTGATCGTTAAAGACGGCGCGATCGTCGGTGAAGGGTTCCATGCGCGCGCCGGTGGCCCCCATGCTGAGGTGGTAGCGTTGGCAGCGGCCGGGGCCGCGGCGAATGGGGCAACGGTCTATGTGACCCTCGAACCCTGTTGTCATTACGGGCGAACTCCACCGTGTGCGCACGCCCTGGTGGCGGCCAACGTCGCGCGCGTGGTTTACGCGGTGCAGGATCCTAATCCGCGAGTCGCGGGCGGTGGTGCCGCGCACCTGGCAGCCGCCGGGATCGCGATCGCGGGTGGTCTGCTCAGCACGGAGGCGACAGCCTCGAATCGCGGTTTCTTCATGCGCCAGCATCACCAGCGGCCCTGGGTACAGGTCAAACTCGCCATGAGCCTGGACGGGAAGATTGCACTGGCCGACGGCCGCAGCCAATGGATCACCGGCAGCGCGGCGCGCGCCGATGTGCAGCGACTGCGGGCCGCCGCTGGTGCAATCCTGACTGGCAGCGGCACCGTTCTGGTCGACGATCCGCGCTTGAATGTGCGCGATCCACGCTTTGAGGTCGGCGCGACACCGCCGCCGCGCTTGATTCTGGATACAGAATTGCGAACACCACCGGAGGCGCGCCTGTTTACGGTTCCTGGCGAAATCCGCTTGTTCACGGCCCATGTACCGGGCTCGCGCTGGGACACGCTCGTTGCGCGAGGCGCGATCATCGAGGAGCTCCCGCGCGGTCACACGCATGGTCTGGATCTCGCCGCGCTTATGGCCCGCCTTCACACGCTTGAAGTTAATGAACTGCTGGTCGAGGCCGGACCCACCTTGGTGGGTGCGCTGTTGGACCTGGGCTGTGTGGATGAACTCGTGTTGTACGTGGCACCGGTATTGCTCGGTGCCGCGGCCCGTGCGGCGTTCACCCTTGTAGAGCCCCTCTCCCTGGATCTCGCGACACGTTTTCGGGTCGTTCAAGCGACCACTGTCGGGATTGATCAGCGTCTAATTTTGCAGCCACTCGCGGCTTGACCTAACCCCCCCCATATTCGATAGTGCTGGCATGTTTACCGGGATCATTCAGGCGCTTGGCCGCATTCAAAGTTTGACTCGCGCCCACGCCGCACAACGCGTGGTGATCGATAGCGGTGGGCTCGCACTGAACGACGTGAGACTTGGCGATAGCATCGCGGTGTCCGGCCCCTGTCTCACCGTGACGGCGCTGTCGGGGACGAGTTTCGCAGTGGATGTGTCGCCTGAAACCCTGCGCCTTACCACCCTTGGCGCGCTGGCGCCTGGCACCACGGTAAATCTTGAAAAGGCCCTGGCGCTCGGCGAACGCCTAGGGGGGCATCTCGTCAGCGGCCATGTCGATGGCGTTGGGATCGTCGCGAAGCGCGAACTGCGCGGCGAGTTCGTATTCTTTCGAATCACCGCGCCGGCTGCCATGTCGCGTTATATTGCGACCAAGGGTTCGATCAGCGTCGAAGGCGTCAGCCTTACGGTGAACGCGATTGAGGCAGATGCGTTTGAGTTGCTTCTCATCCCGCATACCTTGTCGCAGACCACTTTGGGAACCCTACAAATCGGTTCGCGGGTGAATTTGGAAGTCGACCTGATCGCGCGCTATCTCGAACGCCTGCTGACTAAATCCGCGCTCGAAGCGCCGGTGCTGGGACTAGAGTCTTTGCGCGCGGCCGGCTTCTTAAATCATTAACTAGCGGCGTCGTTGACGCCCATTTAACGAGACGACCATGGCATTGAGTTCTTCACGGGAGATCATCGACGAGCTGCGCGCCGGACGAATGGTGATCATGATGGACGATGAGGATCGCGAAAACGAAGGTGATTTCGTGATCGCCGCGAGTTATTGCACCGCGGAACATGTGAATTTCATGGCGCGCCATGGGCGCGGTCTGATTTGCCTGACCTTGACCGAAGCGCGATGTCGACAATTGAACCTGCCGTTGATGGTGCAAGAAACGTTCTATACCCATCGTACGAATTTCACGGTCTCGATCGAAGCCGCCGAAGGAGTGACGACCGGGATCTCCGCCGCCGATCGCGCGCGCACGATCCAAGTCGCTGTTGCCGCCCAAGCACGGCCGGCCGATATCATCCAACCAGGTCATATATTCCCGTTGATGGCGCAGCCCGGTGGCGTACTCACCCGCGCTGGCCACACTGAAGCTGGCTGTGATCTGGCCGGCTTGGCAGGGTTGGAGCCGGCATCAGTCATCGTCGAAATTCTGAATGACGATGGCACCATGGCACGGCGCCCGGATTTGGAGAAGATTGCGCGACAACACCAAGTTAAAATCGGGACCATCGCGGATCTAATCCGTTACCGCATAGAAAACGAGCGGACAATCGAACGCGCCGCCGAAGCGGTACTGCCGACCGAGTTTGGAGATTTCAAGTTGGTGGGCTTCCGCGACACCATGCACGGCGACTTCCACCTCGCGATGGTGCGCGGCACGATCGACCCCGAGCGCCCGACCCTAGTTCGCGTGCATATTTACAATCCGCTGCAGGATCTTACAGCTTCAATCCGCAAGGACGCAGGATGGCCGCTGCGGGATGCCCTACGTCGTGTCGCCGAAGCGGGCGAAGGCGTGGTCGTCGTCTTAAGTAATCAGGTCGATAATGATGAACTGGAGCGGCAGATCTCTCGGTACTCGGATAAAAACAGCGAAAACGTTAAAGCGCCGAAACGCGAAGCGACCATCGGCGATTTTCGGCAGATTGGGCTTGGCGCGCAGATTCTGAGCGAACTCGGGGTGCGTAAGATGCGCGTCATGAGTCACCCCCGGCGCTACCATGCGCTGTCGGGCTTTGGGCTTGAATTAGTCGAATATGTGTCCTAAACGATGACTACGTTTCTTTTCTCCTCCAACCTGACGTGAACGCCCTTATGAGTAATAGCAAAATCATTGAAGGAAAGTTGGTCCTCGACCTTCCGGCGAAATTCGTGCTGGTGTGCAGTCGCTTTAATCATTTCATCGTCGATCAACTCGAAGCTGGCTGTCTTGATATCTTGCGTCGCCATGGTGTCGCGGACAAAGACGTCACCATCGTGCGCGTCCCCGGCGCTTTCGAACTGCCGCTGGTGGTGCGCAAATTAGCGCTCGCGGGTAATCACGATGCGATCATCGCGCTCGGTGCCGTTATCCGCGGATCGACGCCGCATTTCGAACATGTCGCGGGCGTTGCGTCGCGAGGTCTCGCCGCGGCCGCCGCCGACAGCGGCGTACCAGTCGCGTTCGGCGTGTTGACGGTGGATTCTATTGAGCAAGCTGTTGAACGCGCCGGAACCAAGGCCGGAAATAAGGGCGCGGACGCCGCGCTCACCGCGATTGAAATGATTTCCCTGTTGCGTCAGCTCTAGCGCGAATGAGCAAAACCGGTGGGCATGAAGGAAGAATTCGAGCGCGTCGCTGTGCCGTTCAAGCGTTGTATCAATGGCAGCTCGCCGGACAGGATCCGAATGAAATTCTGCGCGAATTCGTTGCCGAACGTGAACTCGTCCGCGTCAACCTCGAATATTTTTCGACCCTGACCCGCGAGATCCCGAATCAAATCGAGATTCTGCTGCAAGATATTCGCCCCGCACTCGATCGCGACTGGATGAAGCTAGGTCCGGTGGAACGCAGCGTGCTACTGGTCGGCACCTACGAACTACGCTTTTGCCCGCAAATTCCATGGCGCGTCGTCGTCAACGAGGCAATCGAACTGTGCAAGATGTTCGGTGCCGACGAAGCACACAAGTACGTCAACGGCGTGTTGGACAAAGTCGCGCGCGCCCTCCGCACGGTTGAACAGAACGCGCACGCTGAACCCGCGGCGGGGGGATTTTCGGGGGGATTTTCATGAATGAATTCGCCCTAATCGAAGCCCTATTCAAACCGCTAGGCGGCGCACGTTCAGACGTCATCCTCGGCATCGGCGACGATGGCGCGGTAGTGCGTCCACTACCCGGTGAAGAACTCGTCATCGTCGCCGACACCCTCGTCGCCGGCGTACATTTCCCCGCGGAACTTGATCCCACCGACATCGGCTACCGCGCCGTCGCAGTCAATTTAAGCGACATCGCCGCGATGGGTGCCGAACCACGTTGGGCAACCCTCGCCTTAACCGTTCCGGACAACGATGAACGCTGGCTAGGCGAATTCGCGCGCGGCTTGCACGAAGCACTCGCGCCCTTTCACAGCAGCTTGATCGGCGGCGACACCACGCGAGGTCCGCTCACCATCACCGTGCAGATCATCGGCGGCATTCCCACTGGACAGGCCTTGACTCGGCACGGCGCGCGCCCGGGAGATCTGGTGTGTGTTTCCGGTACCTTGGGCGATGCCGCCGGGGGACTCGCGCTATTACAACGCGGCGCGCAATTTAGCGAGGCTGCGAAATCCTTGATCAATCGTTTTGCGCGGCCGAGCCCGCGCGTGTCGCTTGGGGTCGCGCTGCGCGGCGTGGCCACGAGTTGTATCGATATCTCGGATGGGTTGCTGGCGGACGTTGGTCATCTCGCGGAACGAAGCCACTGTGGCGCTGAAATCCAGGCATCACGAATTCCAAGATCCACAGCGCTCAGCAGCCTGTTTGAGGGCCGTGAACTCCTTACCTTGGCGGCGACTGGCGGCGATGACTACGAGTTGTGCTTCACCGTGCCTTCGGATCGCATGGCAGACTTAATGGCCACAACAAGGTCAAGCGTGCCGCTATACCCGATCGGCGTAATGACGGCAGCACCCGGCATCGTGAGTCTGCTAGACACCGAGGGCCGCCCCATGCAGTTGCCCACCACCGGGTACCGCCATTTCAATGACTGATTCTCGCCACCAGTGAGATTTGGACGAACGTCTTGGTCTTGAGCCGACGCAGTCGATACAATCCCTGCGAACGAGACCTTGAAAGGTAGAGCCGGAGTGAATTATCGCCTCGGTCAGCGGTCAAAATCGATGCTTGGCATTCCGCGGTACGTCAATTGCTGGAGTATTTCATGATGGTTAGGTTCCCGGTTTTAGGGATATTCCTCGGCGGGCTGATAGCGCAATCGGTCATCGCCGCCGAGCAATCCCCGGTCGATGTGTGGGCTACTTTCCTCAAACCCAAGTACTTCGCCGACAAGGTGTTAATCGAAGACACCACGGTCATCGAAATGAAAACGCCTTATCGCGCGGAAGACGCGGCGTTCACCCCAGTCACCATTCGCGCTCAGTTTCCGCAAACCGCGGAACGCTTCATCGAAAAAATCTACCTCGTTGTCGATAATAATCCCGAGCCGCTAGCCGGCGTATTTAACCTTACTCCCGAAATCGGACGCGCCGATTTGGCGCTCAGGATCCGGATCGACAATTACACTAACGTGCGTGCGATTGCAGTGTTGAACTCGGGCGAGCATCACATCGTGAGTAACTTCGTGAAGGCCCAAGGCGGGTGTTCCGCACCGTTGGGCTCGGATCTGCAGGCGGCGATGGAACGCATCGGTCAAATCAATTTCCGCACCGTCGGTGAGCGCACGCCGGAGGACGCCATCATCGGGCAGTTGATGCTCTCGCATCCGAACATCACTGGTATGCAAAAGGATCAGAAAACACAGTTGATTCGGCCGGCCCATTTCGTGAAATCGTGGAAACTGTATTTCAACGATGCGCTGATTATGACGGCGGAAACTGGGATCTCGATCAGCGAGGACCCGAGCTTTCGGTTCTTTTTCAAGCCACATAAGGGCGGCGAACTGAAAGCCGATGTCATCGACTCGCAAGGCAAGGAGTGGACGAAAGCATTTAAGGTCGAGGCATGAGTGAGCTTTCATTTCGCGCACGACTGCGACAACGCGAGGTATTGATCGGCACAATCGCAAGCCTCGCATCGCCCGAAGCGATAGAAGTTTTAGCGGGATGCGGCTTCGATTGGTTATTCCTGGAAACCGAACACGCGCCGGTCGGACCGGCTGAACTGCAACACCTGATCATCGCTGCGCACGGCCTGCCGTGCGTGGTTCGTTTGCCGAATCACGACGAGATCGGGATCAAGCGTGCGTTCGATGCCGGTGCCGCTGGGATAATCGTCCCGCAGGTGAATACTGCGGAGCAGGCGGCGGCGATCGTGGCCGGCGCGAAGTTTCCACCGCAAGGACGGCGCGGGGTCGGGGTTGCGCGTGCGAACGGGTATGGTTATGCGGTTGCCGAATACGTCGCGCGTGCGAATGACGAGACCGCCGTGATTGTACAAGCCGAGCACATCGACGCTGTTCATAACATCGAGGCGATCGTGCAGGTACCCGGGCTCGATTCGGTGTTTGTCGGCCCCTACGATTTATCCGCGAGCATGGGCCGGCTGGGGCAACTCGACCATCCCGAAGTCGTGGCCGCGATTAAGCGGGTCGCGGATGTTACTTTGGCCGCGAACCTAACGTTGGGTTTTTTCGCAACCTCGCCGGAGTGGGTCATTCCGCGCATCGCGGCGGGCTTTACTTTCATCGCGTGCGGTGTGGATACACTGTTTCTGCGACAGGGTGCGAGTGCGGTGCGCGAGGCATTGAAATAGAAAAATCCCCGCCGCTGCGCGATGACCCCCTTTTTCAAAGGGGGTGAGTCGGTAGTCCTCCCCCTTCGAAAAAGGGGGATTGAGGGGGATTTTCTTGAACTCTCGACGCGTTTATTCAGGTTTATCCGCCAACCCACGCTTACTGCGCACGGAGCCATCAGCACCATGCGGGGTGCGCAATAGACTATTCGCACCTTTCTCCAGCTCCCGCGCTTCATCGGCCAACCGCGCCGCCATCCGCATCATTTCATGGCCGGCCGCGACCATCGGAATGTAGCGTTGTGGGTCTTGTTCCTTAAAACAACCATCGGTGGTCACCGCGGAGACGGCTTCCGCGATCGAGAGTGCGGCATACGCTTTCGCTGCCGCATACGGATTGCCGAATCCGCCGGCGGCGACTGCCTTCTCCGGCGTGACCGTCACGTTGGGATAAGTTGGCGTAGTTCCCGCTTTGAGCGCTTCAATCACGCTATCGAGTTCAGTTTGAACCAGCCGCAGTACACCACTCGCGGCGAGCACTTTGATCACATCGGCGTTAAACAACGACATCTCGGTCGGATCGAGAAATTCGCGGCGTGCGCCGATCATCGAATCGGCCGGAAAGATCATGAAACCCTGACCGGGCGGGACTTGTTTAACCTGTTTGCCCTCGTCGTTTTTCTTGAAGAAGGCTTTTTTAGACGGGCCATCGGACAATGTGATGATCGGGATCCCCGCTTCACCGAGAAGCTTTCGCGAATTCGTTGGCCCGGCGAGCGAAGCATTGGGGCTGACTAACAAGACCAACTGTGGGCGATACGCCAGGATCTCGCGGGTCGGGTCGGCACAGGAGGCTGCATCTAATTTCGCACCGCAGGTGTACGCACGAACTTCCAGATCGTCGCGATCCGCACGCTCGTCGAGCAATAAATCGAGCAAGGGTGCCGCGCCAATGCAGCCAAGTTTGAGGACACCGAGCTTAAATGCGACCTGCGACATGAAAATCTCCTCTAGAAAGTTAAATTGTGTGACCGAGCCTGCGGACCGATCGAAACCCTGCTGCTACTTTTACTGCACGGACTTGCGCCGCACCGTTTCTCGTCACGGTCCGCGCGGCAGTCTAGCCCAAGATCTAGGATTTCGATTACAAAAAGCGCACGGAGGTGCAACATGACGCAAATAGCCGTACGGCAACACGATTGGCAGCGCTCATTCCAATCTTTCCCAGCTTCGCCTCGCGGCGCGGCGGCCCTCGCCAAGGTACTACATCACGTCGATCGCGTGTTGATGGCCGCGACGCGACAACATTGGTCAATTCCACGCGCGGTAGTCGGACTTCCCGTCGTAGGTTTGTCGATGGTTGGTGCGCGCAGTAGTGAGCACCGGAAGGTGCCATTAATTGGGATCCAGGATGGCGACGACATCGTCGTGTTGGCCGCGAATTGGGGACGAACCACGCATCCCGGCTGGCTATTCAATGTTCGCGCGAACCCCGAAGTCGAGTTAGATTTTTATGGTGTGCACGGTCGCTACCACGCGACTGAAGTCGCCTTGGGCGAGGAGCACAATCGTCTATGGCGCAAAGCGCTTTCGATCTATCCGGGATTCGAAAATTACCGCGATAGAGCGGGCGAGCGCGGCATCCCGATCATCGTTTTTCAGCTTGATGCCTCTACATAGCAGGTTGGTTCATAACCGCACATACTCATAAGCCACCGGCAGATTATTCACGCCACGGTCGGGCGGCGCGATCCACCCGGCCATCTTTCCTGGAGTGGTAACACACCGCATCAGGCTATGCACGTGGATACGATCTTGCTCGCCGGGTAGCCACTGGGTGAGGCCGTGACGGTAGGCTTCGGGGCTAATACGATTACCTTGGAGATCGGTCGGAACGCCATACCACGCGCCGATGCCGCGGCGAAAGCGGCTCGACGGTAGCGCAAGTTCGACCGCCACCCCGGCGCGCTTGATCATCATGTTCCAGCGCTTCAAGCCCATTTCGCAATCTTTGATGTAGGCCTGGCGCGCGACTTCGTTCATCGCGTTGCGCATCGGCACGGAGTCGAGTTTCGCTCCGCCATTGTCATCGGGGATCGCTAATTCAAAGGCCGTTTCAAGGCAGTGATGATCGGTGTACAAGGTTTCATCCGGCCGCCCCTTGATCCCGTTCGCGAAGGTGGTCGCGGCGTTCGAGGAAACCTCCGAGCCAAACAGATCTAGCGAGGAGGTGAACCAAAAATTCAGATATCGTTGTAATAACGGAAAGTCCATCCCGCCCGCGTGCTGAATCGCGGCCGAGTCGTCGGTGCCGAGTTCCTTGATCAATTCCAATGTCCGGCGGATAACCCGACTCAGGCCGGTTTCGCCGACAAACATATGGTGCGCTTCCTCGGTCAACATGAAGCGACAAGTTCGCGCCAGCGGATCGAAGGCCGATTCCGCGAGACTCTTAAGCTGATACTTGCCGTCGCGATCAGTGAAATACGTAAAACAGAAAAACGACAGCCAGTCCGAGATCGGTTCGTTGAAGGTGCCTAATATTCTCGGCTTGTCGGCATCCCCCGAATGGCGTGCTAACAGTTCTTCCGCTTCTTCGCGTCCATCGCGACCGAAGTAGGCGTGCAGCAGATACACCATCGCCCATAAATGCCGACCTTCCTCGACATTCACCTGAAATAGATTGCGTAAATCGTAGAGCGATGGGCAGGTCAGGCCGAGTAGCCGCTGCTGTTCGACCGAGGCGGGCTCGGTGTCGCCCTGAGTCACGATCAGGCGTCGAAACTGCGAGCGAAATTCACCCGGGACCTGTTGCCACACTGGTTGTCCGAGCATGTCGCCGAACCCGATAGTGCGCTCCGGGACCGCATCGGCGAGAAAAATGCCCCAGCGATAGTCGGGCATTTTCACTTCGCCGTAACTCGCCCAGCCTTCGACATCCACGCCGACAGCGGTGCGCAAATAGACTTCGTTGCCCTGAAAGTCGGTCGGACCCATTTCCTGCCACCACTCAAGAAAGCGTGGCTGCCAGTGTTCCAGCGCACGTTGCAAGGTGCGATCGCTCGCGAGGTTCACATTATTCGGAATGCGTTCGCTGTAGTTGATGCTCATCGGGTTTCTTCAGAGGGGGTTAAACCCGCTCCCAATTAAATTGCGCCTTGCGGCCGGTGCCGAAGACCTTCAGCGCGCCGTGCTCGCCGACAGCGTTCGGGCGAATGAAGATCCAGTTCTGCCACGCCGACAGCCGACTAAATATCCGAGTTTCTAAGGTCTCGGCACCGCCGAAGCGCAACGAAGCTTCCATGCCGGTGAGCGCGTCCGGCGACAAACTCGTGCGCTCCTCAAGCGCGAGGCGCACCTCGTCGGCCCAATCGAGATCGTCGGGTGCAAACGTGACGAGGCCGAGTTCAAGCGCGGCGGCGGCGTCCAACGCCGTGCCGATTTTCGCGTGTACGCGCGCGACCGGCACGGGGTCACTACAGAATCGCGTCTGTATCCGACTCTGATAATTCACCATCGGATACAGCCCAAAATTCACGTGCGACAACGTAAGGTGCGGCGCTCGTTCGGGCTCGTCCGGCCATTGCAACATGAAGCTGCGATCGGCCGCGAGGGCGAGTTCAGCCAAGGTGCCCGTGAAGCACGAGCCTTCGTCGAGCAACGCGTACAGGGTCCGTGATGACACATCAAGCCGCGCGAAGGTTCTTCGCAGCATGCCGATGGTTTCATGCACGAACCAATCGGTCTGGTGTGCTTCGAGGGTCGCATCGAGTGCGAGGACCGCAAAGGGATCTCCGCGAGTCTGCAAAATCCAGGTGCCGATATCGAGTTCATTCAAACGCAGGAGCAGGATCGCGTCATCGAGTTCGCGCGCCATCGCCAGTGGCCACCAGGCAGCAGCGCGCGAGTGGATCTCCGCGAGCGACAGCACAGCAGCGGTGGTGGGCGCAGTGACGATGATCGTGGCGGTGCGTTGCGTGCGATCCAGGCGCACGTCGACGTGTGAATAATGAATGCCGGCGTCGTCGATGACCCGTGCGAGCGGGGTTAGCGCAATACCCGCACTCGCCGCTGGTCGCGTACTCGCGTCGATCAAGCGCTGTAAGTGCGCGGCAGTGGCGTCCTTGAACTGCTGGGGTTTAGCGATGTGATCAACCAAGCCCCACAGCTTGGCCCGATCACCACGCACGCCTTCACTGGTCGTACAGAAGAAGTCCGCGAGATCGCGCCGGACCCTACGTTTATCGATGATCCGCGTTAAGCCACCAGTGCCCGGCAGTACGCCGAGTAACGGTACTTCCGGCAAACTCACGGTGGAAGAGCGATCGTCAACCATCAGGATCTCATCGCAGGCGAGCGCGAGTTCGTAGCCGCCGCCCGCGACCGTGCCGTTTACGGCGGCGAGGAATTTCAGCCCACTGTGGCGCGACGAATCTTCGATTCCGTTGCGCGTTTCATTCGTGAACTTGCAGAAATTCACTTTCCACGCGTGACTCGACAGGCCAAGCATGTAGATATTCGCGCCCGAGCAGAACATGCGGTCCTTGGCGCTGGTGATCACCACTACTTTCACTTGGGGATGTTCGAAGCGAATGCGTTGCAGCGCGTCGTAAAGTTCGATGTCGACCCCGAGATCGTAGGAATTCAGCTTGAGCTTATAACCCGGTTTCAGCCCCTTATCCTCGGCCACATCCAGCGCCAACGTCGCGACCGCGCCGTCACTGCTCAGGCGCCAATGCGCATAGTGATCAGGGTGTCGGTCGAAGGTGACATATTCAGGACTTGTTGGAGATACGGCGGCAGCACTCATTGGGTCACTCCTTGGCGATGGGGGGCGTGCTGAGCAGATCGAGCAACGCAGTGAAAGTGGTAGTAAGAGATTTGCCGGTGGTATCCAAGGTGAAATCCGCCTGGGCGTAACGGTCCGCGCGTTCGAGCAAAATGTGCCGCAGATCGTCCATCGCCTCCGCGTTCCCACTCATCGGTCGCAGATCGCCTTGAGCGACCACGCGCGCCATATGTTCTTCGGGGGAGGCTTTCAGCCACACGGTCGTGCACGCCGTGAGCAACAGCGAATAGGTTGCGGGTTCCGAGACAATGCTCCCGCCGGTCGCGATCACGCAGCGTGGAGTCTCTTCGATCAGTCGCTGCAGGCAGCGCATCTCGTGCCGACGATAACCGGCTTGCCCGTACAGCAAAAAAATCTCCTCTAACGACGCTCCGGCGCTTACTTCTATTTCGCGATCGAGTTCGATAAACGGCCGATCAAGATGTGCTGCGACTTGCGCGCCTAAGGTCGATTTGCCCGCGCCGCGCAGGCCAATTAACGCCACCCGCGCACCCCGTAGGTGCTCGGAATGAACGACTTCGCGCTGCAATTGATGGCGAATGCGCTGCAAGCTCGCGGTTGGTTGATCTTTTAGCAGCTGTTCGAGCAGCGCCCATTCGATCGAGGCCGGGGGCCGCTCGTCGACCAGCTCCGCAAGCGGCAATTTCAACGCCAACGCCACTCGCCGCAGCACCAGAAACGAGGCATTTCCCTCACCCCCTTCCAAGTGCGCGAGGTAGCGCTCTGAAACCTCGGAATGCAGGGCTAATGCACGGCGAGTCATGCCACGGCGCGCCCGGGCTTGACGGATCCGAGTGCCCAGACCTGCGAGCGCCGCCGCGTCGTCTTCCGCTAGGGAGTCGGCACCAAGAGTCTTGGGTTGGGCTGAAAGCGGCATCGGAGTCTTATGAAATATAATACTTGTGAAGAATATTTTATGAAATATAATTCACTTTCTACCTTCGTTTCAACCCTTTCGGAGCAACAGCCCATGGCGATTACCGTCCGGATCCTAGTCGGCACGACCACTGGCAACACCCAATACGTCGCCGAAGAAGCCCACTTCAATCTCCAACAAGCGGGTGCGCAAGGCGAGATCCTGCAAATGGACGAGCTCGACGCGAAGGTGTTCGAGCCAGCGGCGATCTACTTAGTCTGTATGTCCACCTATGGCTACGGCGATGTGCCGGCCAACGCCAAGAAGCTCTACGAGTCGCTAGTCAAGGACAGACCCAATCTCACTGGGATCCGCTACGGCCTGGTCTCGCTGGGGGACTCATCGCACGCGCAGACTTACTGCTTCGGTGGCCGTCGCTTCGATCAGATCCTGACCAAGTTAGGTGCGCGCAGAGTCGGCGAAGTGCTGGAACACGATGCTTCCGCGGGTTTGATGCCGGAAGAATTTGCGGCAGCATGGATTGGCCCGTGGTTTGCGCTGGTTCGTGCGGAGCACGCCGTCGCAGCTTAAGATTGACTAGGGCACTTGCAAACACGAATACGGAGCCGAGTATGGGCCTTGCACGTCGCGATGATGAACGACATACCTACGGCGATTACTGCACATGGTCTGATAATCGCCGCTACGAATTGATTGATGGGATCGCCTACGCGATGGCTGGTCAGCTTGATCAAGCATTACGTGATGGGCCGAGCCGCTTATTCGTCGCACCGCTAGATATTCGACTTCCTCGCCACCACGAAGCAGACGACGAAATCGATACCGTCGTGCAATCGGATTGGATTGTGGAGATCCTCTCGCCGTTCACCGCCGCGCATGATCAGGTCGTCAAGCGCGCACTCTACGAAGGCCACGGCGTGCGCGAATATTGGCTGGTGCACCCCACCGATCGCAGCGTCACTCGTTATCGCCTGGACCAGGGTCGGTATGGGCAGCCTGAGGTCTCGGAGCTAAGCGGTAGTACCGACATCGCGACCCTGCCCGGAGTTGCGAACGTCTGGACCGCAGTGCTACGTCGGCTTTAACGGTCGACCCAGTCCTGATGTTGTCTCGCGCCGACCACACGGTCTCGCCACCGTTGATTGAAATTCCGCGTCGCTATAACGCCGCGCATGACCTCCTGGAACGAAACCTACGGGCGGGCCGCGCCGAAAAAATCGCATATATCGATGACGCCGGCCGGTATTCTTACGGCGAACTAGTCGCGCGCGTGAATCGTGCCGCCAATGCGCTGCGCGCGCTTGGTCTTGAACCCGAAGATCGGGTTATGGTCGCGCTACACGACACGATCGATTTTCCAAGCGTGTTCCTGGGCGCTATCAAAGCCGGGATCGTACCGATCGCGGTGAATACCCTGCTAACCAGCGATGATTACCGCTTCATGCTCGACGACAGTTGCGCGAAAGCCCTGTTCGTTTCCGCACCGTTGCTGGAAACGTTTGCACCGGCGCTCGCGGAAGCACGATCGCTGAAGCATGTTATTGCCACGGCCGGTGCACATGGATATCCCGTGTTAGGCCAGTTAATGGCGGCCGCCGAGCCCACCGCCGAGCCGGTCGACACCACGGCGGGTGAGGTGTGCTTCTGGCTGTACTCCTCCGGTTCGACCGGCCCCCCGAAGGGTACGGTGCATGTGCATTCGAGCTTGCTTCACACCGCTGAGCTGTATGCACGTCCTATTCTCGGGATTACTGAACAGGATGTGGTGTTCTCGGCCGCGAAATTATTTTTCGCCTATGGCCTAGGCAATAGCCTGACGTTCCCGTTGGCGGTTGGCGCCACTGCGATCTTGATGGCCGAGCGGCCAACCCCGGAGGCGGTGTTCAAACGCCTGGTCGACTTGCAGCCGTCGATTTTCTACGGGGTACCGACGCTCTATGCCGCGATGCTCGCGAGCCCAAGGTTACCCGAGCGCTCGACAGTCGCGTTACGGATCTGCACCTCAGCGGGTGAAGCGCTGCCCGCCGACGTCGGGCGACGCTTTACCGCCCACTTTGGAGTGGACATCCTCGACGGCATTGGTTCGACCGAGATGTTGCATATTTTTTTATCGAACCGGCCTGGCGACGTGCGTTACGGTACGACGGGTAAACCCGTCCCGGGTTATCAAATCCGGCTGTGCGATGAGCAAGGCCAAGAAATTACGGGACCTGGTCTGGGCGAACTCCAGATCAACGGTCCGAGCACGGCCGTGATGTATTGGAACAGTCGCGAGAAATCGCGTGAAACCTTTATGGGCGCATGGACCCGCGCGGGTGATAAATACACGGTCGACGCGGAGGGCTACTACACCTACGGTGGGCGCTCTGACGACATGCTCAAAGTCAGCGGCCAATACGTTTCACCGTTCGAAGTCGAAGCCGCGCTGATGTCACACCCAGCCGTGCTCGAAGCGGCGGTGGTCGGCATGGCGGACGCGGAGGGATTGATCAAACCGAAAGCATTTGTCGTATTGAAGAGCAAGGGCCACGGAGTGCCGAAATTGGAAGCAGCATTGAAGGCGCATGTGAAAACGCAGCTTGCGCCACACAAGTACCCGCGCTGGTTTGAATTTGTCCCAGAGCTTCCGAAAACGGCGACCGGCAAGATTCAGCGGTTCAGATTGCGGGCGGGGTAGTGAATCTGCGCGCTAAGTCCCCCGCCGCTGCGCGCCGACCCCTTTGTCAAAGGGGGACTGAGGGGGATTTTCTTATTCGGTCGATGAAACCCATTAATTCGAGTAAAACACCGACCATGATCAACCTCACAAGAATCGGCACCCTACCTTCGTTAGTCACGGTACTCCTGTTCACCTCACAGCTGAACGCCGCACCCCCGCTGCTCACGCCGCTCGAGCTGAACGCAAACTCTCGAATCAGCACCTCCGCCGAGATCACCACGTACTTGGACACCATCGTCGCGCACTACCCCACCCTCGCGCGTAAAGACGACCTCGGCAAGTCAGTACAGGGACGCGTGCTCGAGGCCCTGGTCTTAAAGACAAAGCGATCGAAAGAACTTAAACGCCCGAAGCTCGTGGTGATCGGCTCACAACATGGTGCCGCCGAGCCGGCAGGTGGCGAAGCGTTGTTAGTGATCGCGCGCGAACTCGTGGCGGGCGACTTACGTCCGCTGTTGGACGATGTCGATGTGATTTTGATTCCGAACGCGAACCCCGACGGTCGCGATAATAAGAAGCGCGCGAACGCCAACGGCATCAATATCAACACCGACTTTGTCCTGCTGTCGCAACCGGAGACCCGCATCCTCAAGGACATGCTCGAAAAATATCGACCCGCTGCCGTGCTGGACTCGCACGAATCCGCAGTCCTGAAACGCAAGACTCTGGCGCGCGATGGTTACCTAACCGATTTCGATGCGCAGTTTGAATTCAGCAATAACCCGTCCGTGCCAGCCGTGGTGCGCGACTACGCGCTACAGACCTTGTTGCCCGAACTCATTGCACGGGTCACCGCTGGTGGATTGCCCGCGCATCGCTATATCGGCGAAATCATCAGCCTTAAACAGCCGATCACCCACGGCGGTCTGACCCTGCGCAATTTCCGCAATACCGCGGGCATGAGCGGCGCGATCTCGTTTCTGGTGGAGACCAAACTCGATTCACGCGAAGACACCTACCCGACGTATCGCAATATCGTGGTGCGGGTCGAGCGGCAGCTGCTGTGCATTCGCACCTTCCTTAAATCGATGCACGAGGGGCGGGCGATCCTCGCAACCCGCGTGGTTGAGGCACGCAGCGGTTTGCATAAAGAGCCGCTTACCTTGTTCGCGGGTTATGTGGTCGATCCTGAGCACCCAAAGGTCTCAATCCCGATGCGCCGCCTCGATACCCGCGAATTGGAGTCGATTGAATTTCGTGATCATCGAAAGCTGGTGACCGGCGACCGGATCCCCTATCCGCCGATGCTGGTCATCACTCAACACGTGGGTAAGCTGCGCGATGTGCTCGAACGACATGGCATTAGTTTTTGGAGTCTGACCCAGCCCACCAGCGCGGACGTCATCGCCGCGCGTTTTGAGAGCCGGCCAAATATTCTCGACCAAGTGAAGATGACTTCAGAAAACCGTCGCGCACTCGAGATCGAACCCGGCGGTGTGTTCATCGATCTCACGCAACCCAACGGACGCTACGCGGCGTTATTGCTGGATCCGCGCTCGACCAGCAGCATCTTTCGCTACCCAGAGTATTCCGCGCTGGTGCAACCGGAGGAAGATTTCTTCGTCTATCGCACATACAAAGGCGCGACGCGTCGCCTCCGGTGAAGCTACCGCCGACGCCGCTCGAAACGCAGCGTTTCCAGGCGTATTCGAGTTCGGCTGACGTCGCGGCCTATTTGGCACAACTCGCGGCGCTTGCGCCGAAGGTTGCCCGTCTGCAAACCCTTGGGCGCTCAGCCCAGGGGCGTCCACTCCAGGCCTTGATTTGCGCGCAGCCGCTTCGCACCGCGAAACTGCGAGTCATGCTGGTCGGCTCGCAACATGGCGCTTCGGAAGCGGCGGGCTGTGAAGCGCTATTATTTCTCGCACGCGACGTGCTGCTCGGCGAGCGGCGCGAACTGCTTGAGGATCTGGAACTGATCTTCATTCCCAACGCGAACCCCGACGGCCGTGATCTCGATTCAAGCAAGAACGGCAACGACGTCAATCTCAATCGCGACTATGTCTTACTGACGCAGCCCGAGAGTTGCGCACTCGATGCGGCGGTGATCGATTTCGCGCCCGATGTCATCCTCGATGCGCATGAGTCGGCGAGTTACAAGAGCAAGACTTTAGGTCGCGAAGGTTACTTGACGGATTTCGAAGCGCAGTTCGATGTGGCGAATACACCGGCAATTCCGGCGGTGAACCGCCGCTATCTGGAAAGCACGTTACTTCCGGCCTTAATCGCAGGTGTTACGCAGCGCGGCTTACGCGCCCAGCGTTATATCCGTGAGATTACCTCGCTCACTCAACCGCTCACCCATGGCGGCTTCACGATCCGCAAGTTCCGCAATAAAGCGGGGATCCGCGGGCCGCTGACTATCCTGCTCGAAACGCCGATGGAACCCAAAGCGGGCCACTATCCGACCTACCGCAATATCGGCGTGCGAGTCGATAAGCAGCGTCTGTGTTTGCAGGTGTTTTTGGCCTGTGTGAGTGAACGCGCAGTGCAAATCAGAGAAGTCCTTAAGCTCGCGGCCGGTGAGGTGCCAAGTGAACTCCCGTTAAACGCGCGTTTCGTGCCGAACGTAAACATGCCGGAACTCAGCATACCGCTACGTCGGCATGCGACTGGAGAGTTAGTCGAGAGGCAGTTTGCCGATCACCGTGCCTGCGTGATCGAAGATCTGGTTGTCCTGCCGCCTGCGTATGTCATCAACGCGCATGTGAATTTGTTCGGCGCGGTGTTGGCACGACACGGGATCAAATTCGAAACTATTTCGCGCGCGGAGCGACGAAGCGTGCAGACACGAGTGTTCCCAAAAGGGATTTCACCCGAGGAGGCCGCTTCGCCTTGGCAACCGTGGGCAGGCAAGGTTGTGCTCGACCCAGGTACCCTGCGAATACCTCTGGCGCAACCGAGCCGAAGGATAATTCCACTCCTGCTGGATCCGCGTGCCGCGAGCAGCGTGTTTCGCTATCGCCCCTTCGGTCGTTTGCTCGAAGGCCCATTGTTTATTTATGACGAGGTGGAGTAACGAAAGAAAATCCCCCTCAGTCCCCCTTCGCAAAGGGGGAGGATGGATTCACCCACATCCTTGTAAAAATCATAGACTCGGTAATATGCCCGCTATTGCCGAGCATCTTTCACCAACCCTTTGAAGCGTCTAAAAAAACTCGTCGCTTGCGATCACCGATGAAACCCGCCCGCAGGCTTCCGTGTCCATGATTTTTACAACTCGTTTTGAAACAAATTTCGGGCTCTCGCTAACCCTATGATTTTCGGTGAAAAATTCCGTCCCGCTCGGACTGGCGTTGGTCTTGCATAGGTTATCGCGGAACTCCGCCTTCGCGGCGTTCGCTGCTGCCCGGAATGCTATTCGCGTGAACATTCCGGAGGAATCGAAGAACCAATAATTTGGAGGAATAGTGACTCGTACTCGATCACTAAGGCTATCCAACTTTCAGGCACGGTCGCAAACGAGACCCATTACCGTCACGGGCGCGCATGTCTCCCGTAAGCTCGTCACGCCACCTTCACCAACCGTTTGCATACTGGCCTGCGCCGGATTGAACGCAGCACGCCGTTTTAACACTCAGGGAGATCGCCATGGTTGCCGTCTATAACGAAGACCAAGTCAATACCTATTTCAATAGCAACCAATATGACCCCGCGGTTGCGGCGCTCTCAGGGGGCGGGTATGTGGTGACCTGGATCTCCCAGGTTCAGGATCCGGATGGTAGCTACGGCATCTACGCGCAGCGCTTTACGGTGAGCGGCATCGCCACCGGCCCGGAGTTTCGGGTTAATAGCACTGCAGGTGGCACGCAGTATCTACCGACTATCACCGGGCGCTCAAACGGCGGCTTCGTCATTACGTGGACCGATCAAGTCGCGAATGACGGCAGTTCCTACGGGGTCTACGCGCAAGCCTACGACGCCAACGCGCTGCCCCAGGGCAGTCAGTTCAGAGTCAACACCATCACCGCCAGTACCCAGTACGAACCGGCCATCAGTGCGTACAACGGCGGCTTCATCGTTACCTGGAGTTCCTTCCAGGACGCGGCCAGCAGCTCCTACGGCATTTACGCGCAGCGCTACACCAATGCCGGTGTCCAGGTGCTCACCAATGGCCTCAACGAATTCCGGGTTAATACCACCCTCGCCAACTACCAAACTGAATCCGATGTAGCAACCGCCGCAGACGGCAGCTTTGTGGTGGTGTGGCGATCGCAGTCCCAAGATAGCGGGACCGATGGCGTCTACGCCCAGCGCTATGACGCCACGGGGACGCCCATCCTCACCGGCGGGGTCAACGAATTCCGCGTCAATACATTCGTCACGGGTCCCCAGTACGAACCGAAGGTCGCGCTTCTCACCGGTGGCGGATTTGTCGTGGTCTGGCGCTCCGATAACCAAGACGGGTCCAGTGCCGGGGTCTACGGTCAGCGTTATACGGCAGCCGGTGCGCTAGATGGCGGCGAATTTCGGGTCAATGAATCGACGACCGGCGGCCAGTACCAGCCCGATGTGGAAGCCTTGGCGAATGGCGGCTTTGTTGTCACCTGGTACAACGATAACTACGGCGTGGTTCAAGGGGTAGGCACCACCGCCGACGTCTACGTTCGCGAATATGACGCCAGCGGGAACGCGCTGGGTGGCCAACTTAAGGCCGATACGGGGACGCCCTCCGGGGCTCAATACGAGCCCGCGATCGCGCACATCGGCAGCGATAACTATGTGGTGGTGTGGCGCTCTGATCAACCGCAGGACGGCTCTGCGGCAGGCATCTTCCAGCAATTGTTCGGCACTGCCGCCGAACTACCCCGTCAAGCCAACCCAGACGTCGGGGACTTCGCCGGGGTGGTCACCTTCGGCGAGAACCTGGTCAACGCGAGCCTGCAAGTGCTCGATTCCGCGGTCAGCGTCGCGGATCTGGATTCGGCGAACTTCGACGGCGGCCAGGTGCAGTTGTTCTTCGTACAGGGCGCGAATAATACCGACGACCAACTCGGCGTAGTCCATCAGGGCAACGGCTTTGGCCAGATCGGGGTGGCGGGCGCGAATGTCAGTTTTGGCGGTACGACGATCGGCACAATCGCCGGCGGGGTCAACGGCGCGAGCCTCACGATCACGTTGAATGCGAATGCGACGGTGGATGCGGTCGAGGCCCCGCTGCAACGCCTGGGTTATGGCAATTCATCGTCCAGTCCGCTGGCTAGCCGGACCCTGGGCCTACGGGTCAGCGACGGCGACGGCGGAGTCAGCGATGCCAGCACCTTGACGGTGAATATCACCAAGGAACTGGATGGCGCACCGGTAGTCTACGGTGAGAGCCAGGTCACCACGTACACGCCAGCTGAACAGACCTATCCGACGGTGGCAACCTTAACGGATGGCAGTTATGTCGTGGCCTGGAATTCGGATGACCAGGACGGCAATCAGGAAGGCGTCTACGTCCAGCGTTTTACCGCGCAGGGTCTCGCGCTAGGCGCTGAATTCCGGGTCAATAGTCTGACCAACGGAATTCAGAACTACCCGCAGCTCGCGAGCCTCTCCGATGGCGGCTATGTCGTCGCGTGACAGGACAATCTGAACGATGGTTCGTCCTACGGCGCGTATGGTCAGCGCTACAACGCGAGCGGCGTGGCGCAGGGTGGGAACTTCCTGGTCAACACGTTCACCAGCAATAACCAGTTCCACACCAATGTCGCGGGCTACGCGGGCGGCTTTGCGGCGGTGTGGTCGTCAAACACGAATCCGGACGGTAGCAGCCACGACATCTACTTGAAGCGTTACGACAACGCGGGGGCCGTGGTCACGGTCGAGACCCGGATTAGCAATATTCTCGGCACGGTAAACCCCCAAACCGGCAACCAGTACACCCCGGATATAGCGGCGTTCGCGAACGGCAATCTCATCATCGTATGGTCCGACGAGGGCGGTAACGACGGCGCGGGCCACGGCGTGTATGGCCGGATCTTCAACGCGGCGGGTGGGACCTTTGGCGACACCTTCCTGGTCAACACCACCACGGTGGGAAACCAGAGTATTGCGAACAATGGCGAGTACGTGTCGAACGTCGCGGTGCTGGCGGACGGCACGTTCGTGGTGGTATGGCCGTCGGATGGTAATGATGCCAGCGACAACAGCGGTCAGGCGGTAATCGGGCAGCGCTTCACCGCGGCGGGTGCCAAGCTCGGCGGCGAGTTCCTGGTCAACGAGTCGACCATCGGCGGTCAATACCAGCCAGACGTGACGGCGCTCTCCACCGGCGGCTTCGTCGTGACCTGGTACAACGACAACTACGATGTGATCCCAAACGTCGGCACGACCACGGATGTCTACATCCGTGAACACACCTCGGCCGGAGTCGCGATCGATGGCCAACGCAAGCTGCTGTCGAGCACTGATGGCACCGAGTATCGCCCCGCAATCGCGGATCTCGGCCAGGGCAATTACGTGGTGGTGTACGCGGACTACAACACTGTTAGCGGCACACCTGGTTTCAACACCTACGAGATCAAGCAACAGCTTTTTGGCGATGCGGCGGAACTCATCGCGCCTTCATATACCCCAAGGTACGACGGATGTCGTTCGCCAATGACCGATTTCCCGGTCAGGGTTGCGGCAGTTGGAATGTTGGTGCGCGTGACGAACTCAATGAGGGCGTCTTGCAAGCCGCGGCGATGCAGTTCCTGGCCCGCAATCAGGACCGGCGTTTGGCATTTCTCCAATAGGGCACAGCATTCATCCACTGCTTCGCGCAACGTCGCCGGATCGGAACCCGCCTCCACCTCGGCCTCCACCGGTACCGGGTAGCCCGCTACACGGACCTGATCACGCGGTAACTCAATATAAACCGGCAATCGCTGCCGCCGGGCGGCGGCCAAGGTGCGATCGATTTGTCGGAATGCGATCAACGGATCGTCCAAGACTGCTTGGGCACAGGTAATGCGTTGAAAAATTTCGCGCTGGAATGAGAACGGCCCGAAGCGATGATGCAGTAATGGATCGTTGGCGGCTTCGCTAACGCCGGGCGCACCGCTGATCACTACCACCGGCGAATTCTCGGCGTAGGCACCCGCGACTGCGTTCACGACGTTCAACGCGCCGACTCCATAGGTTACGGCGAGCGCGCCCAAGCCTTATAACCGGGCATAACCATCGGCGGCAAACGCGGCGGTGTCTTCACGGGTCGTGTCAATATGGGTGAGCTGGCTGTGGACCATCAGATCATAAAACCCGAGGATGTAATCACCCGGTACCCCGAAGCAGTGACGGGCACCGGCTTCGCACAGGCGATCTATCAGGTATTGGCCAATGGTCTTGTCCGTGATCACGTTGCTGTCCATGCGATCCCTCCCGCTGTTATTCCCTCAGGGCAGTGCGATCAATGCCTCGCCCTGTGTCTTCACTTCCCCGCGTTGATCCGCTGCCGCGATCGCGATGCGGACAAGGTTCTCTGCGTCGCGGGTGAATTTTTCAACGACCTTCGCGGTGCAAGTGATTTCATCGCCGATGTGGGTGATCGCCATGAAGCGCGTATTGAAGCTACGGACGCGGTTCTGCGGCACCCAGTCGGTCAAGGTGCGACTCATATAGCTCATGATGAGCATGCCGTGCGCGATCACGTCATCGAGCCCGGCCGCGCGCGCGAAATCACTGTCCACATGTACCGGATTGTGATCGCCGGAAGCACCGCAGTACACCGCGAGGGTTTGGCGAGTGAGTGGCTTTGCGGTCAAGGCTGGCAATGAATCCCCGACTTGAACGGAGGCGAAACCGGGGTTGGGCATTTGCGATTCCTTAACCATGGCGAATGACGAGGGTGCGCGTAAATTCCGCGACCGGCTCCTCGTGCTGGTTAGTAATGCGATTAAGCTGCACGACGAATTCCAGCAGTCCATTTTTCTTCGCATAGATGTCCGTGATCTCCGCATGGAAGGTGAGGCGATCGCCGGCGTAAGCCATCCGATGGTAGGTGAACGCTTGCTCGGCGTGCAAAACTTCTGGCAGAGGAATGCCGACGTCGTCGAACCAGCCGTAGGGATCGGGTCGATCCATTTCCAAACAAAATAGAAATGTCGGCGGCACCGGTAACGAAGGGTAACCCCTGGCCTGGGCCGCAGCTTCATCGCAATACACCGGATCGGTTTGGCCGATGGCGTGGGCGAACATGCGCAGCCGGCCTTTTTCGACCTCCAAAGTGCAAGGCGGCGAGGTATAGCCAACGAATTTGCGATCGAGCATAGAGGTGCTCCGAGGTGATGGATGTCCAGGTATTATGGCACCTGAACTTTGACTTAGGAGAATCCCCATGCCCAAACTCACTGACACCGAAATTACGCAGTTTTTGAACGAAACAGGTCTCCTGATGGATATTGCCACCTTGGATAGCGACGGCTGGCCGGCCGTGTGTCCCATTTGGTATGTGTTTGAGGAAGGCAAGATTTGGTTCACCCCCCGGCAGCATTCCGAGTGGTTGGCCAATATCCGGCGCGACTCGCGCGTGGCGTTATGCATCGATGAGCTCGGATTGCCGTACCGCAAAGTCATTGTGCAAGGCCGCGCGACGATTGAACACGAGGTTGGCAACGATGATCTCTGGCGCGACCGCTATCGTCGGATCTCACAGCGCTATCTCGCCAAGAAAGACGCGAATGATTATGTGGACATTACCGACGATCAGCCGCGCGCGCTGTGCGCCGTCGTGCTCGCCGACGCCGAAGTAAAAACCTGGCGCATGCCGTTAACCGATGAAAAGTACCAAGGGATATGGGCTAAACGCTACTGGACGAAAGACGCCAAGGCGGGTCAACAAGCACCAGCGCTGTTTTCCGGCAGTGAGAAGTGATTTTCGCGCAAACCGGAGTATGGGGTGTGAACCGGCATGGTGACTGACGAACTCCAATCCAATCTAGAATCCTTCATCCAAACGCGAATCGGCGCGGAGTTTGAACTCGCCGCGATCAGCGATTCCGATGGGCATGCCGGGCTTACATTCCTGTTCGAAACGCGAGTGAAAGGCACGCAGGCGAGTGCGGGACGCTATGTTCTGAAGATCCCACCGAAAGGCGTTGCGCGTCGCGGCAATACGGATGTTTATCGCCAGGCGCCGCTATTGCGCGCGTTGCGTGCGGCGGATCTCCCAGTGCCTAAAGTGCCGTGGGCCGACGCGGACGAAACCGCGTTCGGTGTCCCCTTCATCGTGATGGAGCGGTTGCCGGGCCAGACCTACTTTGTGTGGGATCCCCTGCCGAGTTTCGAGCGCACGCCACGAGCCGCGGAGCCGCTGTGGCGGCAAGCCGTGGAAGTCTTGCCGCGCTTTCATCAATTCGATTGGCAAACTCACCTTGCGAATTGGCAAGCGCCGGAACCATTATTGGAGCAGATCACGCGCTGGCAGCGGATTTATCGGCAGGCACCCGAACCGCGGTGGGCGGAACAGGCGGCCGTGGTGGAAGCGTTATTACTCGCGTCGATGCCAACGAGTGCGCCGATCGGGCTCTATCACGGCGATTATCAGCCTGGAAACGTGTTGTATGACGCGGGTAAACTCACTGGTGTGATCGATTGGGAAATCTCCGGGATCGGGGATTCGCTGCTCGATATCGGGTGGTTGATGATGAGCGCCGATCAAGCCAATTGGGTGGATTCGTGGCGCTCGATTTATCCGCCATCGGTGGCGGAGATCCGCGATATCTATGAGCGCGGCATGGGTCACACGTACGCGGAACTCCCGTGGTATCAGGCCTTCGCCGGTTTCAGGCTCGCCAGCATCGGCTGTCTCAACGTGAAGCTCCACCGCCGCGGCCAGCGGCACGATCCGATTTGGGAGAACATGGGGCTGTGCCTGTCCGCAATGTTTGAACGCGCACGCGAGATTCTGGTCTCACGCTAATCTGCCATGAGCGATTCAGACGCCAAGGATCCAGTGAGCGCCGCGCCGGTGATCCGCAAGTTGGCCGCGATTTTGAGTGCCGACGTCAAAGGGTATAGCCGTTTGATGAGCACCGATGAAGTCGCGACTATTCGCCGGCTGTCGGCTTATCGCGAACGAATGACCGGGTTGATCGCGCAGCATCGTGGGCGGGTCGTCGATTCTCCGGGGGACAATTTACTGGCGGACTTTGGTAGCGCGGTCGATGCGCTGCAGGGCGCCGTCGCTATTCAAGACGATCTTCACTTGCAGAATGCGGAACTTCCGGTCGCGCAACGAATGGAGTACCGGATCGGCATTAATCTCGGCGATGTGGTGGTCGAAGGCGAGCGTATATATGGCGACGGCGTGAATATCGCGGCGCGCCTGGAGAGCCTGGCCGACGGCGGCGGGATTCGCATTTCCGGAGCAGTGCATGAGCAAGTCGAAAACAAGCTGACCTTGAGCTACACCGATCTCGGTGAGCAAACGGTCAAGAACATCGCGCGCCCTGTCCGCGTGTATCGAGTCGTCCTCGCTTCCTCCCCGGCTTGGACCGAGGCCCACCCCGCTCCCGCGTTGGCGCTACCCGATAAACCCTCGATCGTGGTGTTGCCGTTTTTGAATCTCAGCGGAGATGCCGAGCAGGAATATTTCAGCGAAGGTATCACCGAAGATTTAATCACCGATCTGTCCAAGGTCTCCGGCTTGTTCGTGATCTCGCGTAACTCGGCGTTCATGTACAAAGGCAACACGGTGCGCCCCGAAGCCATCAGCAAGGAGCTTGGCGTGCGTTATCTGCTGGAAGGCAGTGTGCGCAAAGCGAATTCGCGGGTGCGAATTACCGCGCAGCTGATCGACGCCACGACGAATTATCACCTATGGTCCGAGCGCTACGATCGTGAGCTGGAAGATATCTTCGCGGTACAGGACGAAGTCACCCGGAAAATCGTGGCGGCACTCGAAGTAAAACTGACGAAATCGGAACAAGCGCGCATCGCGAACGTCCCGACGAACAATTTGGAGGCTTACGATAGTTTCTTGCGCGGACTTGAACGACACACGCAGCGAACCCGCGAAGCTAATACTCAGGCGCGGCAGATGTTTGAACGCGCGGTAGAATTGGATCCGCAGTTTGCTGGTGCCTACGCGATGCTCGGGCGAACCTATCTCACGGGGCTGGCGTTCCAATGGGAGGATCGCGTGCACGGCCTGGCGAAGCTGCAAGAATTCGCCGCACGCGCGGTAGCCTTGGATGATGGTCTGTCGATCGCACATGAGTCGCTTGCGTATTCGTATCTAGGTCGCAAGGAACACGGCCAAGCAATCGCCGCTGCGGAACGCGCCACCAAACTCGACCCAAATTCCGCCGATGCCCTGGTAACCTTGGGCGAAATTCTGTGTTTCGCGGGACGTGCGGGCGAGGCGGTAGAGTGGGTCGAGAAGGCGATGCGGCTTAATCCACGTTATCCGACGTCGTATCTGTGGGTGCTTGGCCAGAGTTACTTCTTCAACGGGCGGATCGAAGATGCGATCGTCACGTTTAAGCGCGTGATTACGCACAACCCAGACCACGTCACGGGCCATCGCATGTTGGCGATAATTTATGGCGAATTAGGCCAAATCGTCGACGCACAACACGAAGCCCGTGAAATCCTGCGCATCAGTCCGCAGTTTACCCTCGCCAACGTGCGTGACCGGACCCCGTATCAAGACCCGAAAACGATCGAGCGAATTGTTGGCGCCCTGATGAAAGCCGGCTTCGTCTAACATGTTCATGGGGTCAGAGTTGCTGCTAGCGCGAAGCGCAAAAGCAACGAATGACGTCCATCGCTATCGGCAACTCTGACCCCATAAAAACCCAATGACAACAAGGATGCCCCATGAATACTGACCATAAAGCTCCCGTGACCCGTCGCGCTTTTTTGTATCTCGCTAGCCTGGTGGCGCTCGCCGCCGGCCGGATCGGTAAGGCAAGCGCAGCCGCTGCTCCAGCCGCGAAACTCAGCGAATGGAATGCGCTGCTCAAGGAAGCAACCGAATTCCCGTTGTTCAGCGCGCTATTTGGTCGCCGCTCGCGCCGCTTTGGATGGGGCATGGAGATCCCCCGTGGTCCGTTGCAATTCAAATCCGAGAAGGCCCCTGCGCCGCTCGACGACCTTGAACGGTCATTGCTGATTGCGGCGGGTCTCGGGGTCTCGGGGTGGCATAACGGCATTCCTTATTCCGACGCCGAAGCCGGGCTGTGTACCTACTCGGCGCGTTTCACCGGCCGGACCCTGCCGTCAGCCGCCGGTATCGGCAATGCGGATCTGTTTTATACCCAGGACGACGGCACCTACTTCGTGAGCACGCGCGACGCGGCGAGTGAGGGTAATTGGGCGCCGGAAAAATTTTCCGAAGCCGAGCGGCTGATCGCGACCGTGCAAGGTCACACGCGCCAACTCTCGGACCGGCGAGTGGAACTACCGCGCGGCGAACCGCATTACAGCGCGCACAATGTGTGGAACGCGAACGTACCTGGTTCAACCGTGTTTATTCCCGTCGCGAATATCTCGGAACAGGTGCTCGGTTTCCTGTTTATCGCGGCCGGCTCCGGCTACACCGTGTGGGATGACCGTCACGGCAAACCGGCCGGTGCGCTGGAACCGTATTTCAAAAGCGGGCTGCTCAATCCGGAAAAGAAATACCCGCTGTCCTATATGGAGCAGTACATCTTGACGACAAGCGCGGTCGAGATGGGTGACATGGGGCATAACATCGCGCTGGCGTTACAGACGATCGGCTTGGGCGGCTGGTTCTTCTCCGGCATCAGTCCGTTTTCGTTGATGGGCGCGGCCGCCGGAAAAGGCGTACCAGGGCTTGGCTTTAAATTCGAAACGAATCCCACCTGGGGCGTGCCAAATCCAGTCGGACTCGAAGGCGTCTATCAAGGGTATTGCCCGCCGTACTACAAGGATATGCGCGAGGCCGTGCACGCGTTTTACGATCTTAAGTTTGCCAAGGGCGGTACTTATGATCCGACCTCGCCAGGCCCCTTCCGCGACAACGCCGTTAAAGCGACCGCAGTGCCGCCCGAGCCGGAATTGGTCGAAGCGGTGATCGCAATCGCTGAGTACATCTATGCCACGTACGGCAAGTTCCCCGGCACGGTACCGACGATTTTCACGCGCTACTACACTCAAGCGCATCGCCTGGAAACTGCGTTCTACGACAAGTTCTACCGCCCGGGGTCTTACTTGAGTAGCCATCAGCGCAATGTTAAGCGGTGGTCGCAAAAGCCTGTCAGTACCACCTGACCGTGACTAATCGCATGCTGCCCTTAATCTCGGCTTTCAAAAAAGATCTCTACCACTGTGCCGACTGTAATTACTGCGTCGACGCGGTGTGGGCCGAACGTGGCATCGATCACGTGTGTGCGACGATGCAGCACCACACGCCGCTGACGAGTTATTCGGGGCGTGGTTATATCGCGGCGGCGCGCGCGTGGCTTGAGGGTGTGGATCTCGATCTGAACGCACTCGGCGAACGTGTGTTCACCTGCACCACCTGCGGCAACTGCGAGCAGGTATGCCCGATCGGATTGCATCCCACCGCGGTAGGACGCGCACTGCGTGGCGAGTTGTGGGCACACGAGCAAGTGCCGGCACCGCTCGCGGCACTGCATCAGGATCTGTTGCGCGACGAAAATCCAAATGGGGTGCCGCGCGCGCAGCGCATGCAGTGGGCCTGCGGTCTGCCGAAAACCGCCGAGACGATTGAGTCGGTGCTTTATCTCCCGGGCTGCGCCGCGGCGACTACGACGTCAACGGAAGCGCGGGCAGCCGTGGCCTTGTTCACCGCCGCCGGTTATTGGGTGAACACCTTAGGCGAGGCGGACAGTTGTTGTGGCGCTCCGTTGCACGAACTTGGCCTGGATCACGCCGCGGCCCGGATGTTCGAAGCGTTGTCGGGTAAGGCGAGCGGAGATCGTCTGGTGGTAATGTCTGGACTCGAATGCGCCTGCAGCTGGCAGCGCGGTGCCGCGACGCGCCAGGCGCTCAGCTTTGTCGCGTGGTTGGCGCAGGCGTTACACGCGGGTCGCCTGCAATTGCACACCACGCGGGATCTCGGGTCCTCGATCCACCTTCTTGATAGCTGTCAGTCGCGCCGCTCCGCAACTAATTCACTTGTACGCGAGATTCTGAACGGGGTCGGTGTGGCGTTTACCTCGTCACCAACCGACCCTCGATATGTCGTGTGCTGTGGGGCTGCCGGCGGCATGCCGCGCATGCAGCCGGAGTCCGCAGCGCGAATGGCCTGCGCGCGAATCTCGGCGTCCGAGCCCGACAGTCTCTGGGTGAGCGCCGATCCACGTTGTGTGGCGCACCTGCGCGCCGCCATGCCTTCAGCTCGAGTCTTTGGCCTAGCGGAGTTCTTGACAACTTACTGCGCAGGCTCATTTTGAACGCAGTGCGGAAAGTCACCGAGACCCTCGACCCCGCGGTCGTAAGCGACAACCCCATTGATCTCCTGACCTACCAGCGCGACTGTTCGGTAAGCCCGCCAGGTCACGCTCAGGCCATGGTCAGACCACGTGACAAAGACGATGTCGCCGCCGTTCTTCGCGAGGCGACACGCCAGCAAGTACCGGTGTACGTGCGCGGCGGCGGGACGATGTATGCCGGTGGCGTGAATCCACACCAGGGTGGCCTCGTGCTCGATCTCACCGGCATGAATCGAATTCTCGACATCGATCTGGCACGCGGCGTGGTGTTGATCGAACCCGGGGTACGTTTTGGGGCGCTGACCCAGATGCTGAAGCCGCACGGACAGACGATTGGCATCATCCCAGTCACCGGCCCGACCGCGACGATCGGCGGCGCGGCGTCGGCACACGCCTTGGGCACGGGCTCGGCGCGCTTTCAAAGTTTCGCCGATGAAGTGGTTGGGCTCGAAGTGGTGTTGCCAAGCGGGCAGGTCATCCGCACCGGCAGCGCGGCGGGACCTAAGGCCGAATATTTTCATCGCTTCGGCATGGGGCCAGACTTGACCGGGCTGTTTCTCGGAGGTGACGCAACCTTCGGCGTGATCACCGCGATCGCACTGTGGCTGCATCCGCTACCTAAGTTTCGTGATACGCAATGTTATGGGTTCGCCTCGGCCGCGGCGGCGGCGAATTTTATCGGTGCCGTACAGGCGCGCGAATTGACACGCCTGGTGTGGTACGGCAGCGGCTACGAGGCGGGAACGATTAAGTCTCGGGTCCTAGGCGCCGTGCCCGATACCGCGCCGGAAAGCCTGCCTCAGTTCTGCGTTGGCCTCGATTTCGGCGGCGACGAACCGATGGTTCGCCATGATCAACAGTTGATTGCGACCTTGTGCGCCGACACTGGCGGGAGGCTATATCCGCTATTCAACGAGAGCTACTTCAGGCATTTGCGCAACGAGGAGATCTACTGGTACGGCTATGCGGGTTATTTCAGCCGCTCGCGCTGCGCGATCCTGATGAGTTCGCTGGCCACGCCGTCGATGCCGGCATTTCTTACCGCGGTTGCGCAATTGCGCACCGAGTACCCACAGTTTTTATGGGGCGCGGCCGTGGTTTTGTGTCGTCGCGGATTGCATGGAGGGATCATGGCGTTTTACGACGAGGCGCGTGAATGGGAAGCGGCCCAAGACGCGACGCAGGCGGCCACCGCACTCCTAGTGAAGGCCGGCTGCACGCCGTATAAAACTGGTAAGCTGTGGGCCGAACAACTTGCGGGATTTACGCAGTACCATGAAGTGCTGCAAAGCCTTAAGCAGCTGTTCGATCCGCAGGCTATTTTATCGCCTGGCAATCTTGGCCTCGGGCACAACGCCAACTTGGAGAAGAAGTCCGATGTCCTTTAGCTTGCATCCACGCCTGGTGTCGGATTTTCATTTATTGGGGCGCAACGGCGCGCTGCATGTTTTACTGCAGCGAAACGCGATTCTGCCATGGTTTATTCTCGTACCGGAAACAGCCGCGTTGGAATTATTCGAAGTACCCGCCGTTTTGCGGCGTGAACTTAATAGCGTGGCGGACCGCCTCGCACGCTTCGTCAAACGGCATTTCGAGTCTGACAAGATCAATGTCGCGGCGATCGGCAACATCGTTCCGCAATTACACCTGCACGTGATCGGTCGCCGTCGCGACGATTGCTGCTGGCCGCAAGCCGCGTGGGGGCATGTTGAGGGAACTCGCGCCTATAGCGAACAGGAACAGGCAATCCTGACCCGTGCGCTAGTAAGCGAACACCTACTGGAAGCGAGGAACACACCATGACTTCCGACTACGATCTCATCAGCACGACGATCTTTAATTATTTCGAAGGGCTCAAGCACGCCGATCGCACTCGCCTGGAAGCGGCCTTCGCAGTCGACGTCGCGCATATGAAAGGGTATATCCGCGATACCGAGGGCCAGCTGCAACTCTCCTCAAGACCCATGCGCGAGGTGATCGACGGTTGGGTCAAACGCACGCCGACACCAGATATGGTCGGCAAGATCCTCGCGATCAATATCTTTAATCCGCGTGCCGCGATCGCAGTTTTCGATTTCAACGGAGTGTTCACCGATACCTTCCAGCTCGCGAAGGTCGACGGGCACTGGCGGATCATCAACAAGTTTTATGTCGATGCCCACGACGGGGCGGCCCAACGCTGAACATTGGTTCGTGGTGTGATGGCATCGAGCAACACTTTTCCCTACCTCGAGGTTGCAGGAGACGCGCGGACGCGCGGCCACCTCTACGGCACGGCATTCCGCGAGCGAATTCGCGCCACTTGGCGCTATTACGCCGAGACGATTTTCGCGACGAGTAAATTATCCCTGGCACAGATCACGCAACGTGCCGCGCGGATCCGTGAGTTAATCGGCGATTTCAATGCCGAGTATTGCACCGAAATAGAAGCGATCGCGCAGGCTTCCGGTCTTGCAGAGTCGGAGGTCTATGCACTGAACGCACGCACTGAAATTTTGAATGCGGCGGTCGGCGAGTGCACCGCCGTTTACCTCCCGACCTCGCGTGTGCTCGGACAAACCTGGGATTGGTTGGCGGCGCTGGAAGATCTGGTAGCGATCACGAAGTTCTCCCGTCCTGATGGTCATCGATTCGTCACGCTCGCCGAGCCCGGTCAACTCGCGAAGATCGGTCTGAACTCCGCGGGTCTCGGTGTCTGCCTCAACTTCCTGGTCGCGCCACACGCGCTCGAAGGCGTTCCAGTGCATGTGTTGATTCGGGCGCTGCTCGACTGTACCGATCTCGCGCAAGCCCGCTGCACGTTGGCGCGGGCCGGGCACGGCAAGGCGAGTCATTTTCTGGTGGCGGACGATCAGGGTTCGGCGCTGAGCTACGAGTTCGCGGGTAGCTACAGTGGTGAAGTCGAGCCAACTGCGGGTATCTACGCGCATACCAATCACTGCATCGCCGCCAACTGCGATGAGCGCGGCTATAGGATCCCAACCTCCGTGGAGCGACTTGATGCGGCTCGCACCCAAGCCGCGATTACATGCGGCACTGGGCTGGACCACATGAAACAGATCCTTGATTTCGACGACGGAACCTCGCGCGCTATCAGGGTTCGTTACCGACCCGAGCCGCTGTTGGGTGGTGGCGAAGTCGGCAGCTGCGCAACTCTCATCATGGAGTTATCCGCCCGCGTGCTACACGTCAAGAAAGGTCCGTCGTCCGCACAACCGTATACCAGCATCGCGGTTTAATATTGTCGCTTAACTTTCCTAGCCCGCCTTCCGGAACGTTAAATTTATTCGAGTTTCACCGGTGCGCGGATGCTCACCGGCTTTCAGCGGCATCACGCCATGAAAATGCAGCCGCACCGGGCCGCCCCAGACCACGACGTCGCCGTGCGCCAGCGGAACGCGCAAACATTTATCGGCGCGCTGCGGTCCACCGAATAAAAACACCGCCGGAAGACCGAGCGAGACCGAAACAATCGGCGCCGCGAAATCGCGCTCGTTTTTATCCTGGTGCAAGCTCAGGCGAGTACCTGGGCCGTAGCGATTCACCAGACAGGCGTCTGGGATGAATTCAGGAAAGCCCGCTGCTTCTGCCGCAGTGCGTGCGAGCGTTAGAAAGACCTCCGGCAGCGCGGGCCATCGGTGCGCGGTGAGTGGATCGTTGGCGTCGTAGCGATAGCCACGGCGATCGCTGACCCAACCGTATTCACCGCAGTTCGTCATCGCGACCGACATACGGAAACCACCCGGGGTGACCATGTGACGGAAGGGTGCGTGGGCTTCGATGTCGTGGAGGGCGGAAAATACCGCGTCAACGTGGGGTGAGGCAAATTGTCTGAGCACTACGGCACCCTCGCCCAGGAATTCGCGCGAGCCCGTACGAGTATCGTCTGCAAACAGGTCAAGGGTCATGTTGGAGTCTTATCCTGAATAAGGGGTTGACGCAAACGGTGGTGCCCCTGTTTCTTGCACGTGTCTAGCTCGGCAAAAAGTCCGGTAGACTTGGTACGACAAGCAGAGTTTTGCAAAATGGAAAACACATGAGCGCTGAGGTCCTCCCCGCGGACGGCATTGTCCACTCGCATCTTACAGTCCTCTCCGAATGGCTGGATTACAACCGCCATATGAACGTCGCGTATTACCTGGTCGCGTTCGAGCAAGGCATTGAGGACGTGAAGTGCGCGTACGGTCTGGATGCCGCGTACCGCGCGACGAAGCAGCGTTCGACCGCGGCGCTTGAGGCGCACCTGACTTATCAGAACGAAGCCAATGAAGGCGAGCGGTTGCGCGTTGAAACGAGGATTTTAGACACTGACGGCAAACGGTTGCACCTGGCGCAGGCGCTGTACCGCGGTGACCTCTTGCTCGCGACCCAGGAAGTTCTGTCGATCAGTTTCGATCTTGCCGCTCGCAGGAGCTGCTCATTTGAGCCCGAACTTGCCGTTCGGATCGCCGCGCTGATCGCCGCACAAGCGACCCTTCCGCGTCCTGGCTGGGTTGGCCGCGCGATCAGTTTAAAGGCGAGTAAACCAGCACCGTGATGATCAACGACTCGCAGGTCGAAAGACGACTAAAGCGAGAGCGGCAACGCTACAAAAAATCGCGCCCACTTCCAGCGGCCCTAACGGTTCGTGCAGCACCAACGCGCCGGTGATCATGGCCAGCACTGGCACCATGATCATCGACAATCCGGCAAGATTCGCCGGTAGCGCGCGCACGATGGAAAACCAGCATAAGTTACCGATACACAACGGCACCACGGTGATATACGCGATGATTATGATGGTCTGCGTCGATGGTACGAACCACTGACCGTCACCAAGAATTAACGCGACGACAGAAATTGGAATGGAGGCGATCAAGATCTGCCAACCGGTCGCGACCAGTGGCGAAGTTGGCACTGGCCGTCGCTTCATTATCAAGGTTCCGATCGCCCAGCCGAGACCGCCTAATAAGCCAAGGCCGAAACCGAGTGGGGCCTGTGTGTAGGTCGCGATTCCGGGAATGATCAACAGCGACACCGAGGCTCCGCCGAACATGACCGCGCACCACAGACGAGGGCTGATCGGTTCACGCAGGAACAACCACGAAATCAACACCGACCACAGCGGCATCGTGAATCCCAACACCGCCGTTTGTCCCGACGGGATTAACAAGGTCGCCATCGCGCTCGCGATATTCCACACCACCAGGTAGCACAGTGACGTTAATACCATCTCTGGCCAAAATTCGCGGGGGATTCGCAGAGATTCGCCGCGCAGTCGCGCGACTACCAGCATGAGCATCCCGCCGCTGCTCAACGAAAGCGTACGAAAGGTCCATACCGAGAATTCGCGCATTGCCATTGGAAACAACGGCCAGCTGGTGCCCCACACGAAGGTAACGATCAGCAGCAACACTAGCGCGCGAGGCGGAACTGAAGGCTTGGTAGTGGGCACGGGAGATCCTGATCTTGGAGGCAATAAAAATTCGAGAGAGCCTTTAACCCCGTTCACTAATGACTTCAGTGATATCGAGGACGTTATGAGTATCGAAGGCGAGATAGTCGGGCGTCACGATCCTGCTGTCCACCGGAACGAGGGTACCGAGCGTCCAGCCCGCGAGTGCGCGCGGTAAGATTCGGAGTCACACCGCTCATCGGTCAGAGAGCTTCTTTCAGAGGTTTTCTCCACGCCACCCTCGGACTCCGCTAGACTCGACTCCGGAATGGCATCTGGGGTTAGTTTACTGCTCAAGCGTCAATCCACCCTCCCGGACACTATAAATCGAACTAACGATTAAGGAAGCACTATGAAATCACGCACACTTAAGCCGCTAACGGCAGCCTCCATGATTCTGGCCGCAGCCGGCGCCACCGCGGGCGACAACCCGTTCCAGTTGGTGGAGTACGGCATCGGCATGACCGTCGCTTCGGATGCGGTCGATATGCAGGGTAACAAGGTCAAAATTAACGACGAGACCGGCTTCGCCTATGGCGGTGACGAGATGGGCAAATATTCCGGCGGCAAGCTCGCGACTGGAACTAAAGATCCGGCTGTATGCGGGACTTTCGGTGGCGCCAGCTGCTCAATGCCGCATTTGTCCGTTGAAGCCAAGGTCATGGGTGCGGCTGCCGACGCTGGCGGAGCTGCGGTCGACGCGGCTATGGACGCAATGAAGAAGCCTTAAGGTTTTTGTGGCGCCTACCGGCTCGACATGGTCGGTAGGCGTCCTGTTGCTGACGCTTAGGTAACTCGCTTAGCGGTCCTTTGATGTCCATCGCCTAACCCCTCTCGAAAACTCGACTCCGCATACTGTACAGTTGGGCACAAACCAGCCCAGCAACCCCCTAGGAGCGATGACAATGGGACAACCTGCCTTATCTCCCACGGAAGCGTTCGCGGTGCCTACACCGCACGAACTCGGCTTTGATCCTGCAGTGCTGCGGCAAAAATATATTGCCGAACGCACCCGACGGCTGCGCCCGGATGGCAACAATCAATATCGCGAAGTCACTGGCAGCCTCGAACATCTCTCCGAGGATCCCTACCTTGAGTGCGAAATCGTTCGCGATCCGATTCACGAAGACATAGAAGTGGCGATCGTCGGCGGTGGCTTTGGCGGACTTCTCGCGAGTGCGCGACTGCAAGCAGTCGGGGTGCAAGACTTCCGCATCATCGAGAAGGCGGGCGACTTCGGCGGCACCTGGTACTGGAACCGCTACCCCGGCGCGCAGTGCGATATTGAGTCCTATGTGTATATGCCGTTGCTCGAAGAAGTAGGCTACATCCCGCAGGAAAAATATTCCTTCGGCCCCGAGATCCTCGAGCATTCAAAACGGATCGGGCACAAGTTTGACCTCTATTCGCGCGCCTACTTTCAAACCCAGGTCGAGAGTGTGGTGTGGAATGAAGCGACCAGCCGTTGGACCTTGCGCACCGATCGCGCAGATGTGATCAACGCACGCTTCGTGATCATGTCGAGTGGGCCGCTGAACCGTCCGAAGCTACCCGGGATCCCCGGCATCGAGTCCTTCAAAGGGCATACCTTCCATACCAGCCGTTGGGACTATGCATACACCGGCGGGGATTCCAGCGGGAATTTGCACAAACTCGGTGACAAGCGGGTTGGGATCATCGGCACCGGCGCTACCGCAATTCAATGCGTGTCTCATCTCGGTCAGCATGCGAAGCAGCTGTACGTCTTCCAGCGCACGCCCTCGTCGATCGATGAACGCGGTAATAGACCCACTGACCCCGAGTGGGTGAAGACCCTAAAGCCTGGTTGGCATGCCAACCGCAATCTGAATTTCGTCTCGATTTTGAGCGGCATTCCCCAGGAAGAAGATTTAGTCGGCGATCGTTGGACGGATTTGTTCAAGGCGCTCTCGAAGCTGCTTTCGGTGCAAAGCAATTCGGCGATGTCGAGCGAGCAAATCGCGCAGATGTCCGAGATTGCGGATTTCCAGAAAATGAACCAGATCCGCGCGCGGGTGGAAGCTTCCGTCAGGGACAACGCTACAGCCGAAGCACTGAAGCCGTGGTACAAGCAGTGGTGCAAACGACCGACATTTAACGATGAATTCCTGCCAACGTTTAATCGTCCGAACGTTACCTTGGTGGATACCGAAGGGCAGGGCGTGGAGCGGGTGACTGAGCGTGGCATCGTGGTCAAAGGTGTCGAGTACGAAGTGGATTGTCTAATTTTCGCGACCGGCTTCGAAGTTGGTACTGCCTATACGCGGCGAGCCGAGTTCGAAGTTTTCGGGCGTGACGGGCTTTCGCTTGCCGATTACTGGGATAACGGCATGAAAACCTTTCACGGTTTCTACAGTCACGGCTTTCCGAATTGTTTCCACATGGGACTGACGCAAACCGGGCTTGCCCCGAATTTCACCTACATGTTGGATGGTCAGGCCACCCACATCGCCTATGTGATCGATCAGGTCAATCAACGCAAGGCGAATTGCGTCGAAGCAACTCTCGACGTTGAAGCCGACTGGGTAAATACCGTGAACAGCCCAAGCTTCATGAGTGAATACCTGAGTCAATGCACACCGGGTTACTACAACAACGAAGGCAACGCCGGGCCCGGCGAGGGTTTTTTAGAAGGGCAATATGGCGCCGGCGCCGTGCAGTTTTATCAGTTGCTGCAGACATGGCGCGAGCAAGGTGAGTTGAATGGTCTCGTCATCAAATAGTACGACTTGCTTAGTTGTGATTCACACCGCGGTAGCCGCTCGCTTGGTAGCGGCTAAGGCGCAATGCGTTTAACTCGCGTGCTTACGGTAATTCTTTTAAGCGCGAGCGTTCTATACGGAATGCTGTGCCTCGCCATGTTTCTCGGGCAGCGTTCCCTGCTTTACCATCCGACGCCGACGACGCCGCAAGGTGATCCCGCCATCGCGATGGATCTCGCGGTTGTCGGCGCGGTGGTGAAAGTATCGGTCCGCGAACGGGAGGGGCGAAACGCGCTCATTTATTTCGGTGGAAATGCAGAACAGGTGAGTTATAACTTGCCGGCGTTCGAGATTGCTTTTCCGAATCATGCGATCTACATGCTGCATTATCGCGGCTACAACGGAAGCGGCGGCGCGCCGACCGAGGCGGCGTTACACGCCGACGCGAAAGTGTTGTTTGAGTGGGTCGAGGCCAAGCACACGGCCATTACTCTCGTCGGCCGCAGCCTGGGAAGCGGTGTCGCCGTGCGCTTGGCGGCAACTAATAAAGTCCAGCACTTGGTGCTGATCACCCCCTACGACAGCATTTCGAATGTCGCGAAGGTCCGGTATCCGTGGTTACCAGTCGGACTTCTGTTACAGGATACCTTTGACTCCGCGCGCTATGCGCCCCGCATTACCGCACCCACGGTAATCGTGGCGGGTGAATACGATCTTGTCATCCCACCGGCGCGAACCGCCGCGCTTTACACGGCCTTTATGCCAGGAATCGCGACTTTGAAGAACGTCCCACGCGCGGATCACAATTCGATTTCCGCAGTCAGCAATTACTATGACTTGATGGACATCGAGTAACGCTATATTCCCACACGCAAGAAAATCCCGCGATGAACACCGGACAGAATGATAAACAGCTATGGGAACTCGTCCAACGTCAGCTTATCCACGAGACGCTAATGGACTACTGCCTGTTCGTTGATCGCAACGATCCCGGATCGCTGGTCGAGCGCGTGTTCTGCGCAGACGGATGTTTCGAATTGGGAGCACGCCACGCGGTGATTGGTCGCGACAACCTGGCCCGCATGTTCGCGAAAACCTTGGCGGCGTTCACGGCAACGAGTCATCATCTATCCAACGTTCACATTCATATGACAGGCGACACCACTGCGGAATCCACGGCCTATGTGTATGCCTGGCATCTCACCGTGGAGGATGGACGTCGAATCGATCTGTGGGGCCGCTATCACGATCAACTGCGCCTCACTGCCCAAGGTTGGCGTATCGCCAACCGACGTCTATCGGCCACTGGCTCGGACGGCTGGAAAAATCCTCCATTCGATCCGGTGGAACGCCAGCCTAATCCCGAACACACCCCCGCGCCTGAGATCACGCGTCGTTAGTGGATTTTTATTACACCCCGAAGCAGATGCGGTAGCTGTCGGGGAGGTGATCTTAGAGGTAGGGTGGGGTGAGCGACGCGAACCCCAACTAACCGCATTCGTACTTCGCTCGGGCACCGTTGTCGATCTAATGTTGGGGTTCGCGTTGCTCACCCCAACCTACAACCGACGAACTGGTTTCGTCGCCCCAATCCCCAGTGGCCAGGAACGCCAAGTTTGTCGCGAATGCCGGAACGCCGAGCATAACTTAGCTCCGGCTCAGCGCGTTTGCTTTGGGTAACCACAGCTGCGGCGATCGCGACCACCTCGCGAAATTTCACTGCAATCCCTTGAGTTTATAAGCAGCGTGTATCGCGCGCGCTTCCGGCGCTTGCCCTGAACTTGCTGTCTTCGTATTGTTGTTCTGTATTTAACGCATATGTTCTGAATACTGGAACGCCAATATGAGTACGATCGATAAAGCCCTCGATACCCTATTTCTGCTCAGCGAGCGCGGCGGCGCGATGCGCTTGGCGGATCTTGCGCGCGCACTGGGGATGCCGCGCTCAAGTGCCCATCGCATTCTCGCGCCGCTGGTAAAACGCGGACTCGCGGAGCAGGACGCCGATGGCCGCTACCGTGCGGGCTTTGCGCTAATGGCGCTGGGCCTCAATGTTGCGAGCCGCGAGCCGCTGGCGCTGGCGGCTAAGCCGGTGCTCGAGCTTGCCGCGGCGGATCTCGGCGAGACATTTTTTTTGGTTGTCGCCCGGGCCGGTGCCTCGGTCGTGCTGGAGAAAGCGGAAGGCAGTAGATTTCTACGTGCTGCGCCCAGACTTGGAGCGATCGTGCCCGTCCACGCGACCGCAGCCGGAAAACTTTATTTGGCCTATGCACCGGAGCAGGTGAAGCTCGCTGAGCTCGACCGCTTCACCCCGCGCACGATAAGGGCTCAGAAAACCTTGGCGCTTGAAGTCGAGCGGGTCCGCGCTCAGGGCCTGGGCGACGAACCTGGAGGAATGGCAGCCAGGGCTTGCAGTCGTCGCGGCACCAATCTTGTATGGCGACCGATTGCACGGCGTAGTCGCTCTCGCGATGGTGACTGCGCGCTACACCGCGATTGGCGAACGCGCCGCGGTCCGTCGGGTAACCCATGCGGCCGAAGGGATCGCGTTGAGGATCGAGGGACGTAAAGCATGAAAATTTGGCATCGCAATCAAATCAGTGACTCGCACGAAGCTCGGGTGTCGCTTCTCGATCATGGGTTGCTTTACGGGGATGGTGTATTCGAAGGAATTCGCATCACCGCAGGCCGCGTATTTCGGTTAACCGATCACTTGGCGCGATTAGCCTGCTCCGCCCGTGCGATTGGACTAGTGTTGCCGCTTGAATTAGACGCCTTGGCGAAAGTAGTCTTTGCGACCGCGAGCGCCCATGGCGAAGCGGAAGCGTACGTTCGACTAATCATCACGCGTGGCATTGGCGAGTTAAGCCTCGACCCGTCTTCGTGCGTGGGGCCGGAACTCTTTTGCCTCGTCGCGGAGATCCGCATGTTCCCACAGGCGGTTCGGGTCGCCGGTCTGCGGCTCATGACTTCGGCGTTTCGGCGGCCAGGGAGCGACTCGCTGGATCCCCAGGTCAAAAGCCTGAACTATTTGAATAACGTGCTCGCGAAGCGCGACGCGCGAATGAAAGGTTTTGACGACGCCGTTTTGTTGAACAGCGCCGGTCGCGTGACGGAAGCGACCGGTGCCAATCTCTTCGCTGTGCTCGACGGTGAATTGGTGACTCCGCCGACCGTCGATGGTGCGTTGCCCGGAATTACCCGCGATACGCTACTAAAATGCTTTCGAGCCCGTGGCGGACTTGCGGTATGCCGGTCATTGAGCCGGTACGATCTGCTGAGGGCGGAGGAAGTGTTTCTTGCTGGCAGCGGAGCAGGTCTCATCAGTGTGGCGAGCCTCGACGAGGTGATAATCGGTAGCGGCATGCGACCAGTAGTCGAGGTCCTGCGGATGGCCTATCGAGAGTATGCGGTCATTCATGGCACCGAGTTTTGAGTCTGATTCTAAGGACCCGGGCGGAAATAATCTTTACCTTTGGCCGGAGTTAGCGCGCGTTATGCCCGCACTGGTGCCGTAGCGTAGTGGATAGCGCGAACATCTCGTCTTTTCGATCGCGGGCAAAGCCGCAATAGACTTCGGTATTCACCTTCAGACCCATCTCACCCGGAGCGATGATGAAGGTATAGCTTGGATCGCAATTGCCACCGCACTGTTCATATAACAACTTGCCGTCGGGTCCCTGGCCGAGGGAGAACTGCGTGATCCACTCATCGAATTTTTCGACGCTCGGGAATTCATGCGTGCCATATTTCAGCGGTAGCTTACTAGTGCGTTCAGCGAGTTGAAGACATAGCGGTTGTTGGACGTTTGCCGGCAGCAAGGTGATGGGCGCGACCCTAAACACGATGCTCGGGGGGTTCTCCGATGCGCAAGGCGCGGCGTCGCAGGCCGATTTTTGTGCTTCCGCCGAAGCATCGACCGCGGCGGTTAGGAGCTTCTTCGCGACCGCGCGAATTGATTTTGGATGCTCAGCAAAGTTATACATCACCCCCGACGAGCCTTGTTCGGCCCGCAGCGGAGTCTCGGCAGGGGGCCCGGCGCAAGTCTCAACGCCATGCACTGAACTCGCGGTGGGTGCTAACGGGAGCGGCTCGTCCAGAGAATCAGCGCGGCTCGATAAGCTCACAGCAAGGGTCAAGCCAACGGCGCAATAAGTGGCGGTAAAAATTTTGATCGAAATACTCCTCGAAGCGAACTCATCACAACAATACGGCGCGCATCCTGTCCTGGAGATTAATGAAAAAGCCATTCAGGTTTCCGAGGACATCCTCGCGGCTCAGCCCGGCGAGACTAGGAATCAACGAAGTCCTCCACACGCAGCGGGAAAGATCTCGATTATGTAGTGAAGTATGTTATCTTAGCCATGCGCTCAACTGCGGTATTGACAATATCGCGCGCGCCTCGTCATTTTAATCCGAGATGAATGGCGCGATGCGCCCATCATCTATCTTCGTCGAGCACTTACCATTCTAAGTCAAACCGCACTCTATATATTTGCGCATCCGGCCCTCACACAATCATTCTGGTTCGCACTGACCATTTCTTTATTGTGGTTGGCGGAGACCACTGGGCGGACGCACTCGCTCGCAGCGAAATATCAGCATGCATCGGTGAACTCGATGTTCATCTTGACCGCCCTACCGATTCAGACAGTAATGATGCTGCTGTGTTTGAGTGTCTCAAGCTGGACGACCGACCACCAGTGGGGACTCGTCTACAGCCTTCCTAATGCCGAGCATCCCCTCATCAAGTATGGGTTGATGTTCATTTTTCTGGATTTCCTCGATTACGTCTATCACGTCACCATGCATAACGTGAAAGCATTCTGGCGTTTCCACTTGGTGCATCATTCCGATCAAGCGGTGGATGTGTCCACTACGGTGCGCGAACACCCGGGCGAATCCTTTATTCGGAATTGCTTCCTGATTTTGTGGGTATTCCTGACCGGGGCGTCTCTGGAAATTCTGCTGCTGCGCCAGCTCGCGCAAACCACCGCGAACCTCTCGTCTCATTCCTCGATCCGCTTACCACCGCTTGCTGCACGCGTGGTCGGCTGGTTGTTCATCACACCGAATCTCCACCACGTCCATCACCACTTTCAATTACCGGCGACTAATCGCAATTACGGCGATGTGTTCAGTCTTTGGGATCGTCTCTTTGGGACGTTCGCGAATCTTACTCTCGCGGACACGCAGTTCGGATTACAGACACATATGGATGGCTCGATCGACGCGCGTCTGCTCGCGCTGATGGGCCATGGACGAAAGCTGCTCGCGAAATAGTAATGGTGCCGGAGCTTTGCTTATTTGCTGATGCGCCTGTAGAACAAAAACGAACTAACAAGCAAATAAGCAAAGCTCCGGCACCGCGCTTGTTTAGCCGTTCCCGTTCATGATGTTACCGACCCATTCTTCCATCGTGAGCGTGCCCCGTTTAGGCCGGTTTTGCCCTGATCCGTCGACTGCAACGCCTCCTGAACTACATCAACGCGTTTCCATTGTGCGTACGGCGTGTCCATCTCTGGACGCGGCACGGACGGTGACTGCTCGACCCGTTTCATCTTATGGATATAACGCGGGCAGTTAAAGATCACACCGGTGAATTCCACGCGAATGATAAGTTCGGCATCCTTGTACTCGCGCAGCAATGGATCGTTAGCGCTTATAGACGCCTTGCCTTGGAGGCGCAGACGGTTCGGCGTCTCGAAGTCGAGAAACAGCATGCCGATGTTGGCGGTTGCGCTGATGTTTCCCATCGAGTGATACCGGCCGTTGCCGTCGTAACTCGGAAAGACGACGGTTTTTGGGTTGATTACTCTGACAAATCCGAGCGCCCCACCTTTGTATTGGCACTGCGGTCGTCCTTCCGCATCGACCGTCGCAAGCCAGAACATGTCGCGCGACTCGATAAACGCCTTGTGTTGGTCCGGGACTTAGTCGGTGTCCATTTGCTCCAGCAGCGCGGCCATTCTGGTGGTGTCGAATTGTTCGTGCAGCGCGCGATGGGTCTTGCCGTATAAATTCATTAAGCACTCTCCTCAGATTTGTTTCAGGTGACTAGCATTTTGGCGTCTTTGCTGGCGGCTGACTGTTCCCTCTTTGAACCCAAACCTAAGCATTCCCGGCCACTGACTCTCCGCTTTGCCCTGGCGAGCGAATCGCCGACACTAGATGCCACCAGACCGCCTTAGGAGCACCGCATGACCGCTTCCCTGCAAGGGCAATCGATCGAGTTACTGCAGCAACTCATCCGTAATGGCTGTATCAACGACGGTACCCCTGACTCTGGTCACGAAGGTCGTAACGCGGAGGTGCTGACGAGCGTGCTTGAAGGCGCGGGCCTGGAGGTTGAGCGCTTCACGCCGCGCGGCGATCGCACCTCCGTCGTCGCGCGCATCGAAGGCAGCGATCCGACGGCGCCGAAGGTCTGCTTAATGGGGCATACCGATGTAGTCCCGTTCAATGCCACTGGCTGGCGCGAGGATCCACTAGGCGGCGAATTAATCGCGGGCGAGGTATGGGGGCGTGGCGCGATCGACATGTTAAATCTCACGGCGTCGATGGCGGTGGCGATGCGTCACCTCGCGCGTAGCGGATTTCGTCCAAAGGGGGATCTTATTTTTTTTGGGGTGGCCGACGAAGAAGCGATGGGTGTACACGGCGCGAAGTGGATGGCCGAACACCGGTGGGAAGCGATTGCCTGTGACTACGTTCTGACTGAAATGGGTGGTTGGTCAGTGCATGGACCAGAGGGCCACAAGATTGGGATCTCGGTGGGTGAGAAGGGACTGGCGTGGCGACGGCTGCGAATCAAGGGCACGCCAGGACACGGCTCGATGCCGTTCGGCGCCGATAACGCGCTAGTCAAGGCAGCGGAGGTTATTCGACGCATCGCGAAATACCGGCCGCGTGCGCGCATCGACGCAATGTGGCGGGCCCAAGTCGCTGCGGCACAACTGCCCGACGAATTGAAGGTCGCGCTGCTCGATCCAGCGCGGGTGTGGGAAGCCTGTGAAAAATTGCCACTCGCTGCGGCCCGACATTTCCATGCCTGTACCCACACGACGTTCTCCTCTAACGTGGTGCACGGTGGTAGCAAGATAAACATGATCCCTGATCTCGTCGAACTCGACATCGATATCCGCACTATGCCGGGTACGACCTCGGAAGACGTCCATGCCCATCTACGCGAAGCGTTAGGGGACCTGTTCGACGCCGTCGAGTTGGTGACGATGTCCGATCATCCGGCCACCCTTTCATCGCTCGACACCCCCATGTGGGACGCGTTACTGCGCCAGGTCAAAGCCACTTATCCCGACGCCGATTTCCTGCCCGAGCTGCTGGTCGGCGCGACCGATGCACGCTTCTTTCGGGATAAGGGCGCGGTTGGATACGGCACCGGTCTGTTCGATCGAAATGTCTCGCTCGCGGAATTCGCGTCTCGATTTCATGGCCATAACGAACGTATTGATGTCACCTCACTCGGCTTGTGTACGGATCTGTGGATCGGAGTGGCGAAGGATCTACTCGGCTGAGCAGGGGCGAAGAAAATCCCCCTCAATCCCCGTTTTTCAAAGGGGGAGGCATGGATTACAGAGCTGGCCCTGAGATTCTGCACAGTGAGATAAGTGGATTTTCTGCCCGATGAGGCGATGATACGCCTCGATTTAGGAGCAGAACATGAGCCTGAGAACTCGCCGGAACCACTCACCGGCCTTCAAAGCGAAAGTGGCGCTAGCCGCG